>CAIRTW010000042.1 GCA_903881585.1 uncultured Bacteroidota bacterium
CTACATTAAGAAAGTCCACGCAGTGTATGCCATGCATCGCCATAAGGCTTATTCAGATAATGCTCTTTGAATTCCTCGCTCACCACCTTACGCTGCACATCCAGGCTCTTCTCACTAAACGCCAGCGACAGCAAGCGGTCGCTCTCCAGCCAGAAAGCCGTTTCCAGGTTTTTCAGGGGCAGTTGTATGTAGTAGTTGGTGATGTCGTTGGTAGTATAGGCATTGTTCTCACCGCCCGCCATCTGCAGCGGCTCGTCATATTCCGGTATGTTCACACTCCCGCCAAACATCAGGTGCTCAAACAAATGCGCAAAGCCCGTCCGCTGCGACTCCTCGTCCCGCGCACCTACATCATAGAGTATGTTCATGGCCGCCATAGGCGTAGCCTTATCCTCATGCACCAGCACCCGTAATCCATTATCCAGCGTAAACCGCTCAAATTGAAGCATAGTTGTTTATTTTTTTCACCCGCCATAGCTTTAGCGAAGGAGGGTCAAATTGAAACATAGTAGTTTTGTTTTACCCGCCGTAACTTATTTTGGAGCGAAGGAGGGATTTCACGCCAAAGTAAAGGAAAATATCACTGAATGGGGAAAGTATGTTCTCGGGTGCTGTGCTGTAATAATGCTTATGACTTTCAAATTGATTGCATTTTCATCGTGGATATTATTACATGATTCTGATCCCCTGCTGTTTAATTATTCCGATAAAAGGATTGTTATATTCCGTATCGTCATTTGAATAGGTATGCGGTTCCAGATAAGTATATCGGACAAGAAGGTATTTAATTGCATCCCAGTCTATACTTAAACATCCAGTAAATTTTTCATCCCAAACTGCGATATCAATGTCTGAATACTCATTTGGCACCCCATTTACATAAGAGCCGAAGAGATACGCTTGCGTTGGCGCATATCCCATGTGCTTAAGTTCGTCCAGAAACTTCTTCGACAATTCTATGGCAGATTTCTGAGTAAACATTCTTTTAGTTTTTCAATGATCAACAACTGTTTTGCGGTATATTCCCGTGTACATAAACGATAAAAATTCTTCTTATAATCAACATACCTTCCTTCAATATTCCATGAATTAATAAGCCGCAAATTTGCAATGTCTTCTTCAGCTAAGTTCAAAGTTGTCTGATTATGAAGCATTTCAAGATTATGAGTGAATGGCGGAAAATTTGGTTCATTATCTCTTACCCAGCACGATTTAAGTAATTTTTCGATCATTAAGTGGCAGACAAACAAACACAACATGTAACTCCTTCCGTTGAACAATACAGATATGCTTTCATAATCCTGCAACGCAGATTCTTTCCAAAATATGATATGCTCCTCCTTTGTCATTGCTTATAGCAAAATTAATTTTTATTCAGACAAAAAATCATATTTTCAGTTATTTAATGCCTTGCGCTTTCACGATTGTAGTTTTGAGTAAGCTAATCTGTTTTAAATCGCTCAAATTGAAGCATAATAGTAATTAAGCAGCCAAAGTAAAGGAAAATATCACTGAGTATCTAAAGTATGTTATCGGCGTAAGTGCTACTATGACGCACCAGTTGCGTTAGCACCGTTCGGGTGCGGATTGCTATTGGGCTTTCTCAACATGTAATCACCCCGTAGTTGGTGAAAGGTTTGTAGCAGAAACAATACCCACGACCCAAAGCGCCCCCTTAGCGGACGCAACCTGCTTGTGATATGATGCCATCATCCATGCCACCCAAACTGAAGATTTTGTAAAGGATAAAAGAATTATCATGAGTCTGCCTCATATTTTCAGAGTGTGAGAACGGAATCAACGGTAAGGTACAGGAGTCATAATCCCAAGGTCGCAGATTCTCGCCTCGTCCCAGTCCCTAGAAATACAAAACTGCGTTTGGCGCGGTTTTGTCGTTCGAAAAGTCTCATTCCATCGTTTATTTACTTGATATAAAATATAGTAACGATGAGACCATGTCTTTTATACTTTTTTAAAATAGAATATACTTTATACTTTTGAGAGTGAAATTTAAAAGAATTTATAATGGAAGACAATACAGAATCAGGATTACAAAAATTGACTGACTCATTAGGAGACATTATGACCGGCATCCCTGCACCAGTAAGAAAAAATTTCTTCAAAGCATTTAGTCAACTTTGTACCGCCGCTGTTGACATTCCTGTTGCCTTGTTGGAAAGTAAAGCTTCCGAAATACGCGCTTTGACAGAAGCTCGTATTCAAATAATAAGGAAGGAAGGGGAAGGGATTTCTGAAGAAATTAAGGTTCCCAAAGAGTATATTTCAAAAGCGTCTAGCAAATACGCGTCTAAGATTATAAAAGAACAGATCAATTTAGACCAAATAACATTGAATGCGGCAAATGAATTATCATCTAAAGTAAAAGCAGAAGATGGTATTTCAGAGACCGAAATAAGTGATGATTGGCTTAATGAATTTGAAAATCAGGCTAAATTGAAGTCTTCAGATGATATGAAATTGATTTTTGGGAAGATCCTTTCTGGCGAAATATCAAAGCCAGGTACTTTTTCAATAAGAGCAGTAAAATTAATTTCACAATTAGACAATCAAGCTGCTATACTTTTTCAACTCTTCTGTAGTATTTGTGTTTCAATGCGTATAAGGGAACATATCTTTGATGCACGAGTCGTCTCTGTTAAGGGAGACGCTGCGGCAAATTCTCTACAGGAATTTGGTCTAACATTTGATAACTTAAACATCTTGCATGAATATGGTTTAATAATTTCGGACTACAATTCTTATATGAAATATACCACATGCATAGTGAATGAAAATAATATGGTATCAATGGCATTATCTTTTGGTAATAAACAGTTTTGTCTTGTTCCAACAGACAAAGAAAAATACGATAAGAACCTTCAATTACATGGAATCGCATTGACAAAATCCGGGAAAGAACTGTTTGATATTATTCCCAAAACAAACAATACCACTTATACAAATGCATTAGTTGAGTATTTTTATAAAAAACATTTACAATTAACAGAAATAGGAAGTGCATAGATTTAATTATTCAGATGGTTGGGCTACAAATAGCTTTACGATGTCTGTTTAATTGACTAAAGTAATTAAAGTACTTATAGTCCGCTCTTTCGGATTTGCAATCTGAAAGCAAACGGTTATGGATTTGGAACCCACCCTATTTTTTGCGTGGCTTTTCCCTATCTCTTTTCTGAATTCATCAGCAGAAATAGTATCGCCATCCTTGTCGGTTCGCAAGAGCAGAATAGTGAAACCAAAAATGTGGGTATCTTTCGTGGCAGTCAACTTTTCCGGCACTCTTTTTGCGGCCTATAATATCATCAGAGATTAGTAAACTGAAATTGCGTTATCCTGAAAATTCCCGCAGCAATCCCGCAACTTCCCAACCTGAAATTGCGGTAAAAATAAATTTGCGGCAAACTAAAAATGGGTCGAGGCACTTTGTCATAATAAGCTTGCTGCCTGCACTGTGCTTCGAACTAGCCTCCGGTGAGCCTGTCGAACTGCGATACGTTCGTTATATTTTTCAGAAAACAGTTCATTGATAATCAATAAATAACAAGAGCAATTCACAAAAAAAAAAATACAGCCCTGTGATATTTCAAAAAAAAGGGGAGATCGCCAGCAAACTGTTTTACCCGATTTCTATAAGGTGGTCTCCTTTTTGGAGCATTTCATTGATAACAGAAAAGTGCTTCGTTAATATTTCACGCATTCGTGCGTTGCTCGTGTTGCCTGCTGTGATCCATATTAAGATTATTATACCCTAAAAACATGGCAGCACTGTATATTTGTAAATAACACATTGTTGTATTGTTTACACTTAAGTTGTAAAAAACACTATTATGGAAATATTGCCAACAGGTTATTGGACTTTCTTTTGTACTCCTGAAAGATGGGATATTGAAGGGTTTATAAATTCCGCTGAAACTAAGACGAGATATAAAATACAAAAAAATCAAAAAGATTATTTTGGTCGGAAGCAATACGGAATTATTAGCGTTTTAAACGACAATAGAAAAAATATTTCACCATGGTTTTATGCCAAACAACCACTTAAAAGAGGAATATATGCTATTGTAGAAATTTTAAGTGATAAAGCGATACTTGGGGAAAGCTATTTTGACAATTATTCATATCCAGAGGAGGATAACGGACAAAAAAGTTACACCGTTGAAATTCTCTTTCGAAAAGAGTTGCTTTTTTCGCCTTTATATACAAAAAATATTTCTGATGATTTGATTGAGAACCATAAATGGCTATTAAAAGGAAAACAAGGAATTTCTGCAAGTGTCTTACAAAAAGAAACATTTGAACGAATTTTAGAAATAGGCAATGTGCCAAAGTCGAAACTTTACACTTAATATATCAGTAAAAAATTGCTCGACATATATTCCATGTTTTAATGGTACAATTATCCATATTAATTGTGGCGGTGGCCCAAAACGTTCGAGCAGCATTACAAAATCTATGTCTTTACTCATCAAAACAACATTTTGCATTTTAGCCTTCAGAAAAATGGCTTCGTCATCTGCGTCTCTAAGCCCCAATGCACGCAGCGAATGTGCTTTGACATTTTTAAAGGAATTATTGATCCATAAAGCAAGAGAAGGAGAAAGCTGGGCATCGATCCATATTTCCATGCAAAAGACATTTAGCTACGCAGCGAGAACAGGATGGTCAAATTTATGGCTTACATACCGAAGCGCAGCTTCAATATCTTCTTTTTCCAGGTCGGGCAGTTCTTCAATAACCTGGTCTTGGGTAAGTCCGGAAGCAAGTAAGTCCAATATATCGACAACACGAATTCTCATGCCCCTGATACATGGACGTCCGCCACATTGGTGGGGATTCACAGTTATACGGCCTTTCCATGAATTAATATCCATTACTGACTATTTGCGACATCAAAGATACAAAGTAAAGACGATATACCCTCCGATATGGCGCGTTTCCAAAAGTGTCCCCTACCTTTGCCTTTACTCACGCTGCATAGCTGCTCCTGTTATCAAACAGCGGCTCAAACTGCCGTTCAATATTCACATGAAAGCTCTCTGGCAGGTATGCCCAGTCTCTTAGCTCCACTAATATGGGAATGTTGCTGTCCCTTATTTTTTCGCATAGCCCGGCATATATAGCGGCAGGCAACGGAGCCAGGGTTTTGCTGCGTATCACAAGGTCAAGGTCGCTGCCTGCATGTGCAGTTCCGTTTACACGGCTGCCATATGCCCATACTTCTACAGGCATACCAATGCTTTCAAATATGTGCAGCAGCGCTTGCTTGTCCTTATCTCTTATCAGCATTTTCGCTATTTAATTTTTGTATGGCTGCAACCAGGGCGGTAGCATCAGCAATAAATTGTGGCAGCAGCAGTACGGTTTCTTCAGCAAAGTTTACACCGTAATCGTGGGCGGTGCTATTGCGGTTGTCGCGGTATTGCAGCCATCTTCCACATGCCTCATCCGTAATAATATTGCGCAGCACCGCATTACGAAAAACATCTTTAAATACAAGCTGGTCAACGGCTTTGGATGAATGAAAATAAGGTTTCAACCCTTTACGCAGCAACTTGCCGCTTTGCTCTAAAATGATCTCAAACTCCTTTATACACGCAGACCGGTACATATCGAAATCAATATTTTCGGGGTCTGCCTGTTTCAGTAAAGTTTGTGCTTTATCCAGCGTACTGACGCAGCGTTCCAAAAAGGCAGTTTCTATTTTCATAACTCAAACCCTGTATTAAATTTGGCTTTCGGCTTGGAATTTTCAAATTTGCGCAGCAAATTCCATCACCTTGTTCACCATGTTCTTCGACCCAATGAATATCGGTACGCGCTGGTGAAGCTCTGTGGGGATAATGTCGAGTATGTTTTCGGTGCCGCTTACGGCCTTGCCGCCGGCCGCCTCTACTATAAACGCCATTGGGTTGCACTCGTATTGCAGGCGCAGCTTTCCGTTGGGATTGCTCTTATCAGCAGGATAGATAAATATGCCGCCTTTTATCAGGGTGCGGTGCATATCGGCCACCATAGAGCCTATGTAGCGCTGTGTGAGCGGGCGGCCCTCTTCTTTATTATGCTCCATGCAATACTTAAGGTAAGCCTGCATACCATCTGAGTATTTTATGCTGTTGCCCTGGTTCAGAGAGTATATCTTACCATCTGCAGGGCACTTCATGTTGGGGTGAGAGAGGCAAAACTCCCCTATCGATGGTTCCAGCGTAAAACCGTTTACGCCCAGCCTGGTGGCATATACCATCATGGTGCTGGAGCCGTAAATGATGTAACCGGCGGCCATCAGGTTTTTGCCCGGTTGCAGAAAATCAGCATCCGTACAAGGTTTGCCCAGTTCGCTCACCCTGCGGTATATGGCGAAGATGGTACCAATCGGTGCATTCACATCAATATTCGAAGACCCGTCGAGGGGATCGAAAAGGACTACATACTTGGAGTTGGCAGAGAAAGTATCCTGGTAGGAAATATGGTCGTCGTTCTCTTCTGAGCCTATGCCGGCGCATTCGGTGCAGTTTTGCAGTATGTTTATCAGCGTATCATTCGCAAAGATATCCAGCTTCATCTGCTCCTCGCCCTGCACATTGGTAGCGCCATGCTTGCCCAGTATGTCCACAAGGCCAGCCCGGCGCACCTGGTTATTGATCACCTTGCCCGCAAGGCCCAGGTCTCTGAGTATAGCCGACAGATCGCCTGTTGCCTGGGGAAATTTCCGGGTTTCCTGGATGGTGAACTCATCCATGGTTATTAACTTACTTTGCGACATTCTTTTGAATTAAAGTTGCCCCAAATTTAACAAGAAGATCGGAATGATACTAATTGGCACTGTTTTTATTATGATTACATAGCCCATATATTCATAGTATAACCGCCTAACTTTGATCGGCAGCAAAAAACCATATTTGTATAATGAGATTTAGAATATTACCCTTCATTATGTTGTGTGCTTGTGTAGCTATTGCATTCAGCAGTTGCAAGATGCTGCACGAAAACTCAAAATACGATTTCAACGACGGTATCTACCAGACGAAACGGTTCTCGCACCACCGCGTCTATGTGCTGAAAGTAGATGACGATACTATTGCTGTATTCCCGGTGAAGCAGTTCAAAGACTCTACCTCGATAATATCCAGCCAGCGCACCAATTATACGCCAATGCAGAAAAAGTTCAAAGACAACAAAGTCTCACATATTTTCTACCGGCCGTCCTTTGATCTGGATGTGATGACGATACCCCTGAAATTCAGGCCGGGACAATACATATTACCCAACCAGCTTACTACTAACTTCAACGGCGTGGTCTTTGGCGGCTACCGGATAGATGCTTACAAAGTGAGCTATAAACGCACGCCACTCAATGTCTATAAACAAAAGGTAAAACACATTGGTTACAGCGCAGGCTTGTGCGCAGGCATAGGCAACACACTCGTGGACGACAATTCATTAAGAGGACTGAAAAGTGACCTCCAGTATGAGGGAATGATACTGATAGCCGGTGCGGCCGCAAACCTGGCCGTGCAAAACTTCACATTTGGTATCATATGCGGCCCCGATTTCCTGATGGATAAGTACAGCAGCCAATGGATATACCAGGGAAAAACTTCTGTCGGCTTTACCCTGGGGATCGATATCAATTAAAAGATCAGGGGCTACTTTCCCCCGTTCGCCCGAAGATCAGCCAGACAATTACTATCCAGCACGGGCACTGTGCTCAACATACCGTGGAGCGAGGCATGTGTGTCTATAGCATAGTACATCAGGCAATGGGTATTGTTGCAATGATTGCCATGCACAGTATCCTGATGAAAAACCTGCATAGCAGAGCCCAGGTTTACCAGCCCGAGAATGTGGCCAAACTCATGCTCCAGCACACCCGTTTCCAGCGCCACGCGCGATACCTGCCCTAAACCGCCGGAGTTAGTGGAAATATCCTGGCCAAAAAGACAAATGGATGTGTTGCGGTAAGCGAAGCCCAAAGTGGATAGCGAAGTATCGAAACCATCGGTGACCAATATATATACCGCAATCGTGCTGCCACTTGTATATGCAGTGCGGTTTTGCCGTTCTACAATTGCTGCGGAATCCACGGTGAACACATTTACATCCGCAGGGATCTGGGTTTGGGTAATGTTTATTCCGCCAGGCTTACTGCAGAGCCCACTGATATAGGTGGTGAAATTGGTTAGTGTCGCTGTGTCCAGTTCATACCCTGGCATATACTGCACCTGTATATTGAGTGTGGTGTACTTAGCATCGCTGAGCAGGTCATTGGCCGACTTGCCAAGTGCCTGGTCACTGTAGCTGTTGGGTAAAGTTTCAGGATTGGTGTTGCTTTCCTTTTTACACGAGAAAAGAAACAGTATAAGCCCTAAAAAAGGCAATAACTTCTTCATAAATAATTTTTAGAAAATCAATAAAAACCCTGCCAATGTCACACCCCGAGTTTAAACAGATTGATGTGCTGCTGTTCCGGTGTTGTAAGTACAATACTTGCTGCACCTTTATCCGTGTAATTTGTGAGACCCGCTTCCTTCAGTTTAGCTATTTTGTCTTTCATATCAGCAGCAAAAAACGTAATTGCCGGGCAGCCAAAACTGTCTGTTTGGTGCGCACCAACAATGCTCAGCCCATCAGACAGTATAGCCCACGGATAGGGGGCAGTGAACTTTGAAATAGCTCTGAAACCAAGCAACTCCCAGAATGCAAGTGATTTTTCAAGATCAGTAACCGGATGAGCAAACTCGCCGAACAAGCCGCAAGCCTTATTCACATATTTCTCCGGGTTAAAGTAATCCTGTTGCGGCATAGAGAGCATACCGGGGCCGGGGGGCTGCGAGAAGCCTTCTATAATATTTACAAGGCTCACAGTAAGGCCATCGGGCGACTGAAAAACGAAACGCTTAATTGGGTCGGTATCTTTAGCGCGGTAAGTAAACTGGACGCCCTTTTTATCCAGATCAGCCACAACCCCATTTATATCCTTTACATAATATGTGAGCGCGATATACGGTACAGAGTCTTTCCTGAGCATGATGAGTAAGACACCATCGGTTATTTGTATCCATGGAAACGGCCAGTCGGCGCGGTAAAGCTCTTTGAAGCCCAGCATCTGATAATAAACCAGTGACCGATCGAGGTCGGGCGTTGTGATGGTAAACGCAGTAATTTCACCAAGTATTGGTGTGGGCAAATTTTCCATATTGTATCAAATAAACGGATGGTTGAAGTTACCGTTTTTATATTCTTTATGATACCGTTTAGTTTGCAATGCTTAATTTTAATAACAGAAACAACCCGTTATGAAACCAATATTCTTCAAAGCCGCCACTACGCTGCTGCTGGTTATTTTTTTTACGATCAGTGCAGAAGCGCAGTTCGAGAACGTATACATTGGTGTGAACGGGCTCACCTGCTCCCAGTGCTCCCGCACCGTGGAACTAAGCATTCGCAAGCTGGATTTTGTAGCCGATGTGCAGATGAACCTGGAGCATACCGAGGGCAAAGTAGTGCTGAAAAAAAACAAGAAACCGGATATGGACAAAATCGCCCAGGCCATTGTGAATGCCGGCTTCTCTGTGCGCTACCTGCAGGCCGACCTGCATGTAGATAACTCGGTGGTTACCTCTGGCTCCTGTTTCAGTTACAACGGCGACCAGTACGTGCTTACAGATGCGCCGAACAAACCAATAGCAGGAGAACTAAAACTAAAGTTCATAGGTAAAAAATACATGGCGAAAAACGACTTCAAAAAAATGGAAGCCCACATGAATGACAAGTGCGGTAACACTGCCGGAAAAGTGTATCACGTGGCTTTATAAGCCGGCAAGATCCAAACAATTTCCCGGCTCTCTATTGCTGGTATCGGAACATATGCGGTATACTATCCGCGATAAGCTTGCCCAGCGCGGGGTTCACCAGGTTGTTATCTGTTGTGTCTTCAGTTTTAAAGTTTACGCCCGAAAGCAGTTTACCGTAGTCGCAGATCAGATAGATGTCGTTAGTACCACCCGCCACTGCGGTATATGGTGCATAAGGCGAACCGGTGCGCAACGGCATTTTTACGGTGTCCCTGTTATTAGCGGCGCTTATCCCGTAAGAGAAATAAGCAAGGTTCGCGCCCGTAAGCCCGGCCGTTGTATCGGCAAAACCCAGCAGGTACATAGACATATACTCCAGTGTGCCACTCGGGTAAAACATACTGCCGCTTGATACATAACCCGCAGGAAAGAATTCACTCGACGGCAAACCATTGGTATACGGATCAAGGCCAACATTAAAGGAAACCGAATTGTAAGTGCCGGGAGGCGCCGTCCCTATCACGTAACTTTCGCTATCAATGTCGGTTAATATATACGCATCCGGAACAGTATAGCTGGTGCCATTGGTATTCTGAAGCACCACATTATAAATGAAAAACTGCCCCAGCGATAACCCTATATGCCGACCCAGGGAATCGGTATACAGCGTTGTAGCGCTGAGTATTCTGCTGGTATCGATAGTTGGCTGCAGGTGAAAATAAAAAGTAGCCATCGTGCTGCCGGGATTGCTGCCTGGGCTCTTTTTGCATGACGTCATATCGGCAACGGTAATGGATACAATAATAGCCATCATTGTTAGGCGGATCACTATTTTGTTTTTCATGATTTTCTAAAATGGTGGCAGTGGTAAAGAAATGCTCCCACATTAGATAGCCAATCATCAAAAAGTTTAAAACCTTGGTGCAAAAAAAAGCTAAAACACCGGTACGTTTCTAAAACACAGCGGTGCTTGTCTCACAATAAAATAGTTATACAAGCCAAATGATCTCTATTTGTATTTAATTTTATAGGCCCGTGGCTTCTTTACAAATTCATCTTTACATTCTTTGGAGCAGAACCCGATTATTTTACCCTTGTACATGACAGTATCCTCCGAACCTCTGAGTGTTGGCATACCACAAACCGGGTCCGTTTCGTTGGCAACGGCAATTCTTCCCGGTTTCTCTTTTTTAGCCGTATCTGCCGGGGCAATCACTGTATTTTGGCCGTTCGCTGCCATACCGGTTTTACCTATAGCAGATGATGTACCGGGCACACTTGCATTACAACTGCATAATACCGCAAGGACGGCTAAATGCGCGAAATATTTTGATCTCATGATTCAATATTTTTTTGGTGTAACCTATCTTTTCAAGACAAACACTGCCCCGTAGCCTGTTTAGTTATTTAACGCCCCCTGCTCGATCCAATACAGTATCAGCGCCTGCTGGCTTGCAGACAAAGGGGGCGTTGGGGGCCGTGGCATTTCATTAGAGCGCACTTCGGTGTACAGCAGGCTGGCCTGCGGACTAGTTGTTGATACCAGTTCCTTTACAATTATGGTATTGTAGGCATATGCGCTGTCAAGATTCACATTTTGATTGACTCCGTTACCTCCCAGGTGACAACCACTGTTTAGCACACAACTGGCGTTGAGTATGGGAATAATATCCTTACTAAAACTTATCTGCGGCGTCTGTGGGCTATGGGTACAAGAAACCATCTCGGCCACAACGAGCAGTGCAGCCGAGATGGCAATAACGATGTGTTTCTTATTCCTCATACCGGAACATATTCGGAATCCTTGCTGCAAGTGTATCTGCAATCAGTGGGTTCACCGAAGTCTGATTGCTTGTTGCAAGGTTGATTCCCGATAACAGTTTACCATAATCACAGAGAACGTGAATGTAGTTCGTACTGCCTGCACTGGCGATATATACAGGATATGCAGCAGACCCTCTTGTGGGCAAGGAAACCTGAGTTGCGGCGGTAAGGCTATTAGGTATTTGAAAACTAAATGGTACACTGCCGGCTGGATTGACTGCGGTATCAGTCGATACCGGATCGTAGGCACCGGTGATCACCATGCCGTAATAACTAGTGCCGTTCCACATACTCGACTGCAGCGGATACGGAACACCATCGGTGATAAAATTAGTAGCCGGTGCAGTAACATCATCTGTACTACTCAAGCCTACTGTGAACATCGCGGAAACATAGGTACCCACTGGCACCCTACACAGGTAATAGTCTTCACTATCCAGGCCTTTCAGCAACACAACATTATTGAGGCTCAACATATTTCCATTTGCATTTACCAGCATGATGTTGGATACAAAAAACTGGGGCACTAATAACTTAATACGCCGGCCCAACGAATCAAAACACCAGGGGCTGTAATTAAAGGAGCCTGTAGTGTTGCTATCGTACCCATCTGTGTTACCGCCAATAGTGCTGTCTATGATCTGGGTGTGAAAATGGAAAAGAAAGGTTGCAGAATCTGAAGATCCGTTATTTTTTTTCTTGCAGGAAGTCATGCCTGCTGACATAAGAAATACCATTATTACCATCAGCGAAAGGACGGCTATTGTATGTTTTTTCATGAGTATTTTTAATTGAAGTTTGTTTGAAAAATTAGTTTAGTTAGTTAGCTGCCACACCCCTTTGAGGCATGGGACATCAGCAGGCGTGTCACACTTTAGAAGTGTGCCGCATCATTTAAAAAGAATATTGCAACCCGGCGAGCAGGTTTGATTTTAAGGCCATCTGTGTGCCATTGAGGTTCTGATATACAGGCATACCATACTCGGCCATTATACGGAAATGCTCCAGCACCGGTTTCATCAGGTAAAAGTTGAGGCCTGCATATACGTTCATCCAGGTACCGCCGTAATTGCTTGCTTTTGTGGTTGGGTCATTTTCCTGGTAGATCACATTAGCTACAACCGGATCAGCGCCAGAGATCATGTCTGCATGAACATCTTCGCCTCTGAGTGTGGCGCTGAGAAACGGCAGGAACTGGTAGCCCGCCCATGCGGTTGCGTGATATACATTGCCGTCTTTATACCCAAGCGAATTATAGTTGAGTTTTACATCAGCGCCGGCATTTGCGCCCCAGTAAAACAGCCCATATTTCCGGGCATACGTAATGTCAGGGTCTATGCTCACAGATCCGGTACCGGTCTGCATATCGTAGGCCAGGCGCTGGTTGTCACCAAGCATGGTGGTGCCAGTCTCCTTTATGCTCCCGGTAGGAAGGCTGATACCAATGCTGCCAATAATGCGCTGCGCAGCAGTACCTGAGAAATTATAGAGCGCAGACAATTTCGTATCGGTAATACCGGAAGACATAGTTTGCATGCCCATGTTTGTGCCGGCGGGCATATACATCCACGATCCATTCATAAACATGTATCCTCCCTTGGAGTCCATATGCATGCTCATGTTGTTCACCATATATCCGCCCATAGCCATAACTGTTAGCCTGTCGGTAACACCATACATGGCCATGAGCATGTGCATCTGCATGGTCATTGTTTCGGGGGCCATCATATAGTTCTTGTAAACTGTATTGTCACTTACCTTGTCTGTGCCAGCATTGTTGCCGCTCATCATGGAATTCATGTAGGTATAAGACAGCATCCACGTACCCTTTTTATGAATATGGTCGGTCATTACACCAAGCGGCGCCTGCGTATTTCCCGCACAGCCACAGTATCCACTGCAAGACTGGTCGTTATTAGTATTATCAATCTTTATTCCCTGATCTGTATTTTCTTGCTGGGCGTAGCTGCGGGAAGCCATGATGCCGCAAATAAACAGCAGGAATATTTTTAAAAATTTCATGCTAAACATTTTAAAGTTTAATTAAATAAACGCATCCCGCAGAAATATGCAGGACACCAATCAACTAAAAAAAACATTAAGCAGATGGCGGATGGAAAACAGAACTATGAAAAGAGGAAGTTCGAAGGTCGTTGTAGGTAAAATACTTATTGGGAATTTCTGAAGTAACGAAATGCTTTACTTCAAATTTAGTATTAGCGTAAAACAGGTTTACCACCTGCTCACTCTTCTGGTTGCGGGAATTGGGCGCCTGCTCCTTGCCTTCTTTTGCCAGCTTCTTTTTCAGACAGCATTTACCATCGCAATGCATAGATGGTTTGTTCCTGTTCTCACAAAGATTTTTGGCTATGTAGTCCTTGTTGGCATAATACTGGCCCAGTATTACAACCTGGCTAAAGGTTTGTAACAATATACCCACGAGGGCAAATATGGCAACCAGTCTTTTCAATATATACTGATTCTTATCAGTTTTTAACGATAAAGTTACGGACAACTGCTATTATTTCCTAAATTTACTTACCGGTATTATATGAAAAAAGCCTGCTCCCTGCTGTTCGTAACCTTCCTTTCAATTTCCATAAGAGCGCAGGAATTATACAATCTTACGCTGCCGGCCAGCACTTTGCCTAAAGGAGCCTTGGGCATCAGGCTATTCAATGAAAGCTATAGCGAACAAGGTCTCATCCGTAAGATTACAGAGCTGAAACTGATGTACGGCATAACGTCAAAACTTTCAGTTACTGTAACAGGAGTAGCATCCGACTACCACTCCTTGTACCTGCCAGTCGATTTTATCCTGCATGACCATTCTGGGGGTAACGCGCCGCCCGCTGCCAATTTGCCACAAGCGACCCCCAACCCATATATTTTTGCCGGTACTGACCTCTATGCCCAATACCGCTTCCTTGCATCCGATGGGCAGAACTCCCACTTCAGGATGGCGGCCTATGGCGAAGGGTCTTATGTACGCATTGCTTCGCACCTGGGTGATCCGGAGCTGCTTACCCACAACACCGGCTTTGGCGCAGGCCTTATTACTACTTATCTGAAATCTCACTTTGCCGCTACAGCTACCTTGGGCTATGTGATCCCGACCGAGTATGCGGGCAATGCTTTCGACAAATATGGTGGTGCATACTATACCACCATCAAGTACGGAAATGCCTTTAATTATGATCTTGCGCTGGGTTACCTGCTTTTCCCTCGGCACTATAAAACCTATAATCAGAGCAATGTGAACCTATACCTGGAATTCCTGGGCAGGAGTTACGGAGCGGCTGCGGTGACGCAGCAGGACGGGGTGGTAACAGATCACATCCCTAACACGCCTTTCCTGAAAGCTGGCAACTATGTGGATATAAACCCCGGCGTGCAATGGATCATTAAATCGTCGTTGCGCATAGATGTTTCTGTTGGCTTCCCGCTCATCAATTCATCGTTCATACACCAATACCCACTTTATTACATAGGGTTACAACGCTATTTCTTTTTTAAGAAGCGCAGTTCGGCAAAAAGTGATTAATTTTGATACTATGAAATCCCTGCCTACAATTACTGCAATTTATCTCATCTGCCTGGTTATTGGTGAAAGCTGCAAGCCTAAATCGGGCAACACGATCACCGGCGGCGGCAAGGGTGGCACCTATACCATCAACGTCACTGGCGAGCACCACGGCGGCCTGCTCGATACCTGCAAAATGTATATAAAATATGCGACACTGGATGCACCGGCAAATGGCATATATGATGACTCTAATGCTGCCACAATAAGCAATGGAGTGCCTGTAGCTGATTTTAGTGACCTTACTGTTGGCAATTATTATGTGCTCGCAATAGGCTACCACGGCGGCTATTCTCCGCCCAATGTTAAAGGGGGCAAGTCATTCGTTGTTTCAGGATCTGCGCAGGTGGTAAGCGATACAATACCTACCTACCAGTATAATCCATAATGAAGAATACTATTTACATATCAGCTGTCTTTATTCTCGGCATGGCAGTTACTCAAGGTTGTAAACCCAAGCCCAACAATATCACCGGCGGCGGCAAAGGCGGAATAGCTGTTATTGCTGCTACGTGCGATTACTACGGTACTTTGCTGGATACCTGCACAGTTTACATAAAGTACAACACACATGACGCTCCTGCCAACGGTGTTTATGATGATTCGGCGGCAAGTGTATTGGTAAACAACTGGCCAACAGCAACCTTCGACAGCCTTACTGCCGGCAACTATTACCTGCTGGCTGTGGGTATTCATGCTGGATCTTTGTCGCGCGGAGCCTCACCATGCACCATAGCACAGACCGGAACTACCAAAGCGCTGATAGTAACCGGGCATAATTAGCCGTGAGTAAAGCCTTTTCTTTGAGTAGCCTTTAAACAAGGGGCATCCTTTTTTATTACATTTGTGATATACAGTTTCTCTTATGAATAACCGGATAACAGAATTAGAGATCAACAACTTCAAGTCCATCAAGCACATCAAGATGGACTGTAAGCGGATCAATGTGCTTATCGGCAGGCCCAACGTGGGGAAGTCGAATATTCTGGAGGCTCTATCGTTATTTACTGCTCCTTATAGTGATCCCACTAAGAAATTTCTTGGGGATTATATTAGATATGAAAAGCTAAATAATCTTTTTTATGATCTCGAAAGAAAAAATCAGGTAAGTGTTGTATCTAATTTGGGCTTTGCGGCATTAAGATTTCACATGAACGGAATAAACGCTTATGACATAATCATAGGCTCGGATACTACGGCTTTAGATTCAATGAATCGTTCTGATACTGGTAGAACTCTAAATGATAAAAAAAATCTCTTTGCCAGTCTCTTTACTTCAGAAGTTGTTTTAGATAATGTAATGAAAAATGCTATCCCAGCTTTTTATGCGTCAATGAATGAAGTTAGCAATAGAATGGATATTTTATATGGTAATGATGAAGGGTATCATACTCCTGTGAAAAAATATCATTTTAAATCATTAAACGAACATCCAAACCATTTCCCGCTCTTTTTACGACCACCGTATGGCGACAACCTTTTCACGATTATTGAAAGTAACCGTGATTTATGGGGAGAGGCTGCTGGTTTTTTTAATGAATATGGCTTGGACTTGTTAGTTGATAAAGAATTTGAAAAACTAAATGTTCAGAAAAGAATAGATCGTTATGTAACAAAGATTCCCTATTCTCTTGCAGCAGACACACTTCAAAGGATAATTTTCCATTTAGCAGCAATAGAAACAAACAATGATTCCATTTTGCTTTTTGAAGAACCTGAAAACCACTCTTTTCCACCATACATAAAATTATTTGCGGAGAGATTAATAGAAAACGAGAATAACCAATATTTTCTCGCTTCTCATAGCCCTTACATTCTTAAAACATTAATCGAGCAATGCCCTCCGGAAGATTTGTCAATTTTTGTTGCGAGCTATGAAAATTATGAAACGAAAATAAAAGTTCTGAATGACGAAGAAATTCAAAATATCCTAGACACTCATATTGACCTATTCTTCAACATTCGTTCTTTTGAAAGATGATCAATATAAAAAGAATTTTTCCCGAATGTTGTGCAGATACCTTCCTTGTATCCCTCTTATTTCAGCAAGAAATGCTCCCCGATTATGACGGCATTGGAGATGTTGCTAATGCCATGAACGCATATCCAGGTGAAGAATTTATTATCGGCCTAATTGATACAGATAAATTCAAAAGGCCTGACCCGAAATATCTGCGAGAATTTACTGAAGTTGTTGATGACAAATTGGATTCTGAGGGGGTAATCGTAATGAAAATGCCCGGAACTAACCGGCATATAATAAGGCTGCATCCTGCATTTGAAAAATGGGCACTTGCAACCGCTCAATCTTGTGGGATTTATCCTGAAAAATATCGCTTCGAAACATTTAAGAAATTAGCCAAAGAAGCTAAGAAATTAGAAGTAGCTAAAAATAAAGATATTGAGGCTTTTCTCATGGATATTATCAATAGAAATCCTCCTGCCATCCAAACACTCAGATTCTGGCTGGAAAAAGCGGGAAACGATAATTAATTCCCTCCCAAAAAAATCATAAATAATCGTACTTTCGCAGCCTCATTTATCTATTATTTCTTAATTAATGTTGCGGGAAGAGCCGATTAAAGCAAGGTGGCAGATAGCAGCGCGCGCGAAGGACTACAACCAGTTGTTAAAGCCCAATCTCAGCGGCATGGTGGTGTTCAGCAGCGTTATCGGCTACCTTATGGCGCCCAATGTTCATTTCGCCTGGGCGGATATGCACATCTGGCGGCAGATCATCACTCTTTTCCTGGGCGGCATGCTGGTTACGGGCGGTGCCAATACCATCAACCAGATACTGGAACACGAGAGCGATTCACTGATGAAGCGCACCAGCGCCCGTCCCCTCCCTGAGGGCCGCATGGGTCGCACTGAGGCGTGGATATTTGCAGCGTTTACTGGCATCGGCGGTGCATTGCTGCTTGCTTATTATTTCAACCCACTTGCCGGCGGGCTCAGTTTCTTCTCTCTTTTACTATATGCATTTGCTTATACACCAATGAAAAAAGTGCATCCTATTGCGGTGCTAATAGGCGCTGTACCGGGGGCGTTGCCGCCACTAATAGGATGGGTGGCCGCTACAGGCGGCTTCACCCTTGGCGGGTGGGTGTTGTTCGCACTACAGTTTTTCTGGCAGTTTCCGCACTTCTGGGCTATAGCCTGGGTGGCGTTTGATGATTATAACAGGGCCGGCATACGCATGTTGCCTACACGGGAGAAGGAAACACGATTCACGGGCATCCAGTGCATGCTTTACAGCCTGGTGCTGATACCTATGGCCATGGTGCCACATTTCCTGGGCCTTACCGGGAATATTGGCATGTGGGTATGTGTTTTGTGCGGAATGATGTATTTTGCCGCATCGGTAGTATTTTACATCCGCAATGACCATAAATCTGCGCGCAGGGTAATGTTTGCTTCGTTTATTTACCTGCCAACAATATTGCTGGCGCTGGTGATCGATAAAATGTAAACCACTGTCCCCTAAAGGGGGACCATAAATTTGGCGGCATACCGGTCATTAAGCCATTGAATAAAAAAAGAAGAAGGAAGAAGAGTATTAAGGATTGAATTTTATGTCAGTAACAAATAACATCTCCCCTTCAGGGGCCGGGGGGTTCACAGTGGAAAGGAAAAGGATACATCCGCAGAAGTTCATGATGTGGCTGGCAATGGCCAGTATCAGCATGGCTTTTGCAGGGCTTACCAGTGGCTTTATGGTTCGTGAGGCACAGGGCAACTGGCGCCTGTATCATCTGCCAGCGGTATTTACTTATTCCACAATTGCAATATTCATCAGCAGTATTACCATGATAATGGGCGTGCGGGCGTTTAAAGCACGGCAAATGCCCCGCTACAGAATGCTGATATCGGCGACCCTTTTATTAGGCGTTGTGTTTGGCGTATTGCAATTTGCAGGGTTTTACCAGTTATACCATATTGCGCAGCAGGTGCGCATAAACGGACAAGTGCTCAACGAGACCGCTACAGTGCGCCTGACGGGCAATCCCAGCGAATCTTTCCTCTTTGTTATTGCCGGTTTACACCTTGCGCATCTTTTAGGTGGACTAATTGCATTATTATTTGTATTTTTCCGCGCATTTAGAACTAAGGTAAAGACCTATAACGCAACTGGATTAGAGATCGTTGCCAGCTATTGGCACTTCCTCGATATATTGTGGATATATTTATTTGTATTCTTTCTGGTAAATTTATAAAATTATTTAGAAATTCGCACACCGATTCGCAACAACACTAAATTAGTCTATGTCACAAACAACAGTAGTAACTGCAGCAGAAGAACCTAGCCTTTGGGGCGGCGGAAGATCGCCGTATAACGTCAGCTATGGCAAAATGATGACCTGGTTCTTCCTTTTGTCGGATGCCCTTACATTCGGTGCATTCCTTATCGCTTACGGCACTACCCGTTTTTTCAGTGCTGTGTGGCCGGATGCCAACGAGGTATTCAAGTCTTTCCCGTTCATGGGCGAGCACAACCTGCCACTTCTGTTTGTGAGCCTTATGACCTTTATACTCATCATGAGCTCTGTAACTATGGTACTGGCAGTACATGCAGGGCACTACGGCGATAAAAAGAATGTAGCAAAATGGCTGCAGTGGACGATAGTAGGCGGCATTTGCTTCCTGAGCTGCCAGGCGTGGGAATGGACACACCTGCATGGAGAGTGCGGCGGCCTTTGGGGCGCTTTCACTGATCCCAATACCGATCCTAATATGTTCCGGCATTTCTTTGGTGAAAAATCACTGGGCTTTGTTGATGCACATCCGCTGGTGGCTATGCAGAGCACTCATAATTTCTTTAATTACTTCTTTACCATCACCGGCTTCCATGGCGGTCACGTTACATCGGGCGTTATATTCAACATCCTGATACTCGTAAACACCGTTAACGGAGTTTATGAGCGCCGCGGCCACTACGAAATGGTAGAGAAAATAGGCCTTTACTGGCACTTTGTTGACCTCGTTTGGGTGTTTGTGTTCACTTGCTTCTACCTGTTATAATAGTCGGTAGTAGTTAGTCTATAGTAGTTAGCCGCGATTTTTATTTCGAGAAAATTCATAAAACAATACTTACAAAAATGTCACACCACAACGATAGCATTCAGCATTTATACGAAGGCGACCAGTCAAAGCTGTATTCAGGCGTCCTGGCACACCATACAGATATCAACTCACCTGAAAGCAAAGCCCAGGTAAAGAAGATATGGAACATATTCTGGTTCCTGCTGGTCATTACCGTATTGGAAGTAGTAATGGGTATGAAATTCAGCCATTTAATGCCACGCGGAATAGCTAACTTCCTGTTCCTGGCCCTTACACTGGTAAAAGCGGGCTACATCGTAAAGGTATTCATGCACCTTGGCGATGAATTTAAAGGGTTCATTATTACTGTACTGATACCATTGGTATTGTTTGTGTGGTTTATCATAGCGTTCCTTGCCGATGGCGGTTTCTGGCTACGTATGAATGAAGAATCACCTGCAAGGCATACTATAGAACATGTAGCTAAATAATGGCTCAGAAAAGATCAAATAAAAAATTCTTCTTAGGACTAGTAGTAGCATTATTGCTGCCACTTTCTTTTTATTTGATCACCGTGCAGTTCTCGAAAGGAAAGGTGAAGATACCACGGTATTACTTTGTTGACAAAGTGGATAGCCAGGTTGTAAACGGCATTGTGCAACACGACACGGTTTTTCACCAGGTAGGCGATATAGAACTTACCAACCAGCTAGGCGAAAAGGTATCGCTCAATAAATCGCTGGCCGGTAAATCGGTGGTGCTCGATTTCTTTTTTACCAATTGCCCCTCCATCTGCCCGCAACTGTCGAAGAACATGCGGCAGCTGCAGATCAGCTTTAAAAAAGACCCGAAGAAGGAAGCCTCGCTTGATACCATTGTGCAGTTTATATCTATCACTGTTGACCCTTCTCATGATTCCTTCCAGGTACTGCGGACATATGCCGACCGCTTTGGCGCCAACCACGACAAGTGGTGGTTCCTGACCGGCGATAAAAAGGTGATCTACAATTTCATCCGCAATGAACTGGGCATACCTACCGGCCCCGGTGATGGCGGCGCTGATGATTTTATACATACCGAGAAATTTGTGTTGCTGGATAAAGATCGCTTCATTCGCGGGTACTATAACGGGCTGAATGATACCGATGTGAGAAAGTGCGCTGATGACATAGTGTTGCTGACGCTGGAAAGGAAGAAGAAGAAGTGATATGCTGATAAGTTTAAAATATTTTTATGTTAACTCCATCTTTTAAGAAGAACGACAAACAGGCAAAACTGCTGATATGGACCGTATCGTTTGTTGTTTTTGCAGCCGTTGCCTTCCTGGTGAATTTCAAGCTCTTTAAGGGAGTTGACCTAGGCTTTAATGTACACGTGCTGGCACTATGCAATGCTGTGATCAATGGCACTGTTTCTGTGCTGCTTGTTTGGGCGCTGCTGGCCGTGAAGAATAAGCAGTACCTGCTGCATAAGCGGCTGATGATGGGTGCTATCGTTTTATCGGTACTATTTCTCGTGTCTTATATAGGGCATCATTTACTCGCTGATGAAACAAAATATGGAGGGGTACATGATGCCAAATACTACATTTACCTGTTCATACTTATCACGCACATCTTCCTCGCAACCATAATCCTTCCTTTCATTCTGTTCACCGCATACCGGTCGCTGATAGGCGAATATGAAAAACATAAGAAACTCGCCAGGTATACCTGGCCTTTGTGGCTGTATGTAAGTGTTACTGGTGTGCTGGTTTACCTTATGATCAGCCCGTATTATGTACCGCATTTATAATCTAACGGGCTCAACACTAGCAACCATTCGTTCAGATAAATAACGTTATCAGGAGAAAAACGTAAATTTGAATTAAATAAAGACCGCAATGGGACTCACATGCACAACCATATCCATCAGCAACCCCAGGAAACCGCAGTTAAATGCTATAGAGGTAAGGTGCTTGGCTGATACAGGGGCGTTAATGATGAGTATTACAGAGACCATCGTTATACAATTGCAACTAGACGAATTGGAAAAACGTGTGGTTACTATTGCAGATGGTAGTACAAGGAAAGTTCCGTTGGTAGGGCTTATAAGAATTGATTTTGAAAATCGCTTTTGCTTCACTGGAGCATTTGTTTCAGGCAATGAACCGCTGCTAGGCGCAGTGCCTATGGAAGAAATGGACCTTGTAGTTCATCCGGCCAAACAAAAAGTAATTCCTAATCCAGAACACCCAAACATACCCCAATACATAATGTATTGATTCAGACATAGCATTTTGCTATTTCGCCTATTCCCGCTAATTTTATATGATGAAAAGGCTTGTGCTAACGGTTTCTTTGTTAATGGTTTTTGCCGGGGGGGTATTTGGGCAAGGTTGTGCTGTGTGTACAAAAGCAGCCGCCGGCCTGGACGATAAAAGCGCTAAAGGCTTAAACGGGGGAATTGTTTATCTCGCCTTTTTGCCACTTGCGTTTATGGGCACCCTGGGTTATATCTGGTGGCGGCACAACAAAGCGCCACAGGCAAAATAGTTGTAATATTTCCACTTTTTCAAATAGCTGCAATGAAGAAACATCTTTTACTCGTTTGCGCCGCAGTATCGTTCCTCGTTGTTCTTTCTTCCTGCCGGATGAATACGCTGAAAGGCGAAGGCAATAAAACAACTGCTGCGCCTGCACTCTCCTCTTTCAATGCTATTGAAATTGAGGTGCCGCTTAAAGCAAATATAACCGTGCAAAGCGGCTCACAGCCAGGCATACAGATGAACGGGTACGAGAACATACTGAAGCACATCAAGATGACCGTAAAGGATAATGTTTTACACATAACCTGCGATCTTGGCGAGATGTGGACGATAGATTGCGATGGCCTTACCACAGAGATCACATTGCCCTCACTCACCGCACTGACACTTACCGGAGCACCTGATGCAGATATACATGGAAACATGACCGGCGGAAATTTCAAACTGGACATATCAGGAGCGACCAATGTAATCATTGACAACATTAATGTTGACAGCTTTGTATCAGATGTTTCGGGAGCGGCCGACATCACCGTGAAAGGAGGGGCCGTGAAAAGCGCATCCTATGAAATAAGCGGAGCAGGAAAAGTAAAAGCATTTCCCCTGCAAACAGGAGAAACCAGTGCATCTATATCGGGGGCGGGAACAAGTGAAGTAACTGCAACCACAAAGCTGACGGCAAGCATCAGCGGGGCAGGCACAATTAAATACAAGGGCCATCCTTCCATTTCGCAGGAAGTATCGGGAGTAGGTACGATCAAAGATGCCAATTAATGGATTTTTTTATTGGCAGGATATTGGTATATTTATTGGCAAATAATATGCTATGCCGGGAAAATATTCACTGCGGATACTTCTTTTACTAACCTTCATTTTCGGAACACGTATCTGCTCGTTTGCCCAGGCCGACGCGCTGGAGCGCAACCTGTGGTACAACGAAGAAAAAACAGCCAAGATACAGATATACAAGGCCACCGATGGTAAGTTTTACGGTAAGGTAGTGTGGCTGAAAGTGCCAAACATAGATGGCAAACCAAAAACGGACAATAACAACCCTGACAAAAACAAGGTCAATGACCCGCTGCTGGGGCTGGTGCTGCTGAAAGGTTTTAAAAAAGATGGAGAAAAAGGATACGATGACGGCACTATATATGACCCTAAGAACGGCAAAACCTATAGCTGCAAGATAACCAATAAGGGGGATCTGCTTGACGTGCGCGGCTATATCGGGTTTTCCTTTATTGGCCGCACAACGGTGTGGACCAAGGCCGACTAACGGGCGTTACATAGTAAATTCAATTTTGAATTCAGTGCCCTTGTTCAGCTCACTTGCCACACTGATCTTTCCACCCAGCGTTTCCACCTGGTTTTTTACCATGTAGAGGCCAAGGCCTTTCCCTTCCACATGATGATGGAAGCGTTTATACAATCCGAAAAGCTGGTCGTTGTTTTTGTCCACGTCAAAACCCATACCATTGTCATTGAAAGTAAGCACCATCCTTCGGCCGTCAACTTCGCTTTTTATTTTTATCACAGGTATCACTTCCTGCCGCCTGTATTTTATACTGTTGGATATCAGATTACTGAAAATACTGACCATGTAATTCTTAAGCGTGTAATGCTCATCAACTGATGAAAAGTCCGTTTCAATAACATATTTTCCACTGTTGAAATCCTGCTCTATCCCCCGTTCGATCTCATTGACCAGCATCGAAAAAATGACCTTTTCTTTTTTGTCGTCTTGATTATTTTTAAGATGAAGAATATCATTTAGGTCTCTTATAACTTCATCAAGCCGTCCGGCTGACTGCGAAATTCCACTGACGATCTCTTTTCGCTCATCGTCCCGTAATTCAAATTCTGAAAGTATTTCAGTAAGGCCGATCAGGCTGGCTACCGGAGACCTCAGGTTGTGAGTAACAATATAAGTGAATTGCTCCAACTCATTATTTCTCTTTACCAGGTCACTGGCCATTTGCTCTTTTTGCAGCTCCGCTTTCCACAGGTCGGTAACGTCTCTGATGATGGACATAATCGTCTCTATATTCCCGTCTTTGTCCGTAAGGAGTGAATTATACCAGCGGGTGTACAACACCCTTCCATCCTTTGCAAAATTGCGGTTAACAAGCGGCCCCTTTTCCTGGGTAATATCCCGCTCCAGCAGGCTCTCTTTTACATTAGCAATGTCATCATCAAATATCAGGAATTCAGTTATTTTCTTGCCCTTCACTTCTTCTTCCGCCCACCCGTATATATCACACGCCCTCTTGCTCCAGAAAGTGATCTTCAAATGTTCATCATACTCCACAACGGCAAGCGGGCTGTTATTAATGTGATAGTTCAAGCGTTCATTTGCTTTCTGGCTTTCCTGTTCTGCTTTTTTAAGGGAAGTAGTATCAACAATGTAGCAGGATATACCCGTCACTTTATCGTCTACAACCACCGGATTAAACCAGGACCGGAAATAATACCGAATCCCATGACTCTCGAAATCTGATTCTACAACCTGCTTCTCCCCTCCCAAAACACGATCCAATACTCCGTATTTTTTTTCGAGCTGCCCGGGGGAGAGGAAAGTATACGCACGTTCGCCGGGAATTGGCCCCCTGCCCATGAAAATGTTATAGTATTTGACCAGTTCGTTATTAAAGATCACAAATCGCTTATCGGTATCCAGCAGAAAAATTGTGCCCCCCATATTGTCGAACAGAGCCCGCAGATGCGATTCCTTTTTCTTGATCTCATTTTCTGCATTCACACGCTCGGTAATATCCAGGCCCATGCCTATCAGGCATCGCATCCCTTCGTAGTTCACGGCTCTTCCATTAAGATAAAAAGGGACTTTTTTTCCGTACTTGGTTATAGTGTCAACTTCCACCTCTGCCGAACCTTCTTCAAATACTTTTTCGATGATACTGATCATGAGCGCATGATCCTTTTCCTCGAAAAAAATCAGGGGATTAAGGTTCTTTATTTCCTCGGCAGTATAGCCCGAAACTCTTTCAAAATTCTTGTTCCACCGGAGGTAGCGGCCGTCCTCTGCCTGCAGATAAAAGACGCCAGGAAGGCTGTTGATCACAAGGTCCGATACTTCCTCGGCTTTCAATATCTCTTCAGCTCCGATCTTCATTGTGTTGCAATAATTTCACTTTAAAAATACTATTAAATAACAAATGTATTACAAACAATCTGAAATGATGTAAGTATAAAGTTAACGGAACGATATACATTTTTATTTCATTGGATGCAATTGAGAACATGGGCTATTGAAATATTATTATAGCTTTGACAGAAATTGTTTTGCTTATCCGCTGCCGGGGCTTTTTATGAAGAAAAAAGTATTGCTCACTCTGTTTGTATTGTTTTCACTATTCGTGTGTACCGAGTCGCGTGCACAATACCTCGACCCTCATTTTGCGATCTATTTAACCAGTCCTCTCGGTTTATTGTCCAAAGGAGGCGTTAAAGCAGAATACCGGCTCAACCTGCAGCATGCGCTTCTTTTGAGCTATACTCAATACTGGGGCTACTTTCCGGGCTACCAAAGCGCACTTGAATATCGCATCTATTTTGCCGCTCACTCACGCGAAAGCAATTCTGAAAATTTCATCTATGGCAAAGCCGGACTTGGGTATGCAGGCTATACGCCTAACTCCAGCAATAACCAGGTAACCAGTATAGATGATAACCATACCAATGATAAAGCGCCGGGCGCCTATGCGCTTGCCGGCGGCGGTATTGGCAGACATATAAATTTCGGATGGTTCTTTATCGAACTTAATGCCGGCCTCAAATTTGCCCAGGTCACCGGGCAGCCACGTGTATATAACGAACACCTTTTTTATGTTACCGGCCCCGGCTCCATTGCCGATTTTAATTTTCATTTCGGCATACAGTTTTAGCCTGATCTAATCATTTTACCATGAAACGCCCGCTCCTGCTTTTTTTATTTGCTTTAGCTGCGGCGAATACCGCGAGCGCTCAGACTATTGATAGCGCATTTATCACTTCTTTCGAGCGGTCTAATGGAATGAAGACCGCCACTTTCATGGAAACGCTTGATTTTTACAAAAGACTAAGCGAGTCCTTCTCTACTATCGTGACAGGCGATCTGGGCCCAACAGATATTGGCTATCCGCTGCGCTACGTGTTATACAGCAGCGATTCAAATTTTAACAAGGATGACATCAAGAAAGAAGGTAGAATAGTGATACTCATCAACAATGATATTCATCCCGGTGAACCAGATGGTGTGGATGCCTCGATGATGTTGCTTCGTGACGCTGCAACCCGAAAAATAAAAGTGCCGAAGAATGTTCTGCTCGCCGTTATACCCATGTATAATCTTGGTGGTGCGCTGAACCGCGGCCGGAGCCGCCCCAACCAGAACGGGCCGGAGAGCTATGGATTTCGCGGCAACTCCCGCAACCTTGACCTGAACCGCGATTTCATAAAATGTGACGCCGGCGAAACAATAGGCCTTGAAGATCTGTTTACCAAGATAAGCCCGGATATATTTATTGATAACCACGTAAGTGATGGTGCCGACTACCAGCATGTAATGACGCTGCTGGCCACCCAGCACGATAAACTGGGAGGTGCCACAGGCGACTATATGTACAGCACCTTCACACCACTGCTGTATAAAGACATGAAAGAAAAGGGCTACGATATGGTGCCCTATGTAAATGATTTTGACAAAACACCGGAAACAGGCTGGCGGGAATTTTACGAGTCGCCGCGCTTTTCAAGCGGGTATGCCGCCTTGTTCCACATCCTCGCTTACGTGCCCGAAACGCATATGCTGAAGCCCTATAAAGACCGGGTAAATGCCACTTACGCACTTATGCGCAGCATCATTAAACAAAGCGCGGAACACGCTACTGAAATAAAAAAAGCCAGGGCCGATGATCTGGCTGCGCTCGCCGGTAAGAATGATTTTGCGCTCGACTGGCAGGCAGACACCACCCGCTGTGATAGTATTTTGTTCAAAGGCTATGAAGCAGCTTACAAGCCTAGCGAGGTATCGGGCCTGCCTCGGCTGTATTATGACCATAGCAAACCCTTTACTAAAAAAATTCCCTTTTACGATCACTTTGTGCCTACGAAAACGGTTACTGCCCCTAAGGCATACATTATTCCTAAAACATGGGTATCGGTCATCAGCCAATTACGCAACAATGGCGTGAACATCCACCGCTTCAACCGGGATACCATCATGACGGTCACGGCCTACCATATAGACAACTATGAGACTACGCCGCACCCTTACGAAAAACACTACCTCCACAAAAATGTACAGGTGACGCCAAACAAGATATCCATTCGCTTCTACCAGGGCGACTACTACATATCGGCCAACCAAACTGCCAAACGCTATCTCGTTGAGACCTTGGAACCCACCGCCCCGGATGCATTCTTTGCCTGGAATTATTTCGATGGCATCCTGCAGCAAAAAGAAGGCTACAGCAGCTATGTATTTGAAGACATTGCAGCAGACCTGCTAAAGAAACATCCCGACTTAAGGAAATTGCTCGAGGAGAAAAAAAAGAACGACCCGGCATTTGCTGCAGACGGAAACGCACAACTGGATTTTGTTTACAAACGCTCGCCGTATTTTGAGCAATCTTATTTGCGGTACCCGGTGTATAGAGTGGAGACCCCAAACCCCTAAAGGGGCTTCACTTGTGAACATATGTTCAGCTAATGATGCTTCCTGAGCATTGTACAAATTTGTTGAGAGTAGGAAGATTCTATATCAAATCTTATTTCAAAAATGATATAAAAAGAAGATAGTAGCCAATAGCCGAAGTTATATTCACAAGTGAAGCCCCTTTAGGGGTTTGGGGTTTTTAATTCCTGATAAAGTTTCACCACCTCTATTGCCTCCTTTACATCATGCACTCTTAAAATATTCGCCCCCTGCTGCAACGCCACCATATTCAATGCTGTGGTACCATTCAGCGCATGTTCCGGATTTACCTTCAGCGGTTTGCAGATCATTGATTTCCTCGACAACCCCGCGAGCATTGGCTTTCCCAATACACTAAAGCTGCTGAGCGACCTGAGCAACGCAAAATTATGCGCTACCGTTTTCCCGAAACCAAAACCGGGATCAATGATCACCTCTTTTATTCCTGCCGCTTCGCAATCGTTACAAATGTTTCGCAGATATGCAAGAACTTCTTTTACCACATCATCGTACTCCGGACTTAGCTGCATCGTTTGCGGAGTGCCTTGCATGTGCATGGCTATATAAGGCACGTCAAGCTGCCCTACTGTTGCCAGCATATCTTTATCAAAGCTGCCACTGCTTACATCGTTTACTATAGATGCGCCTGCGTTTACCGCCTCCTTTGCAGTGCGGGCATTATAGGTATCTACAGAAAGCCAGGCATCGGGGAAGTTTTTGTGAATAGCTTCAATGACGGGAATGATGCGCAGCAACTCATCATCAGCACCCAACAAATCCTGCCCGGGCTTTGTGCTTGCTCCACCAATGTCCAGTATTGCTGCTCCATCTTTCAGCATCTGCGCTGCAACCTTTAGCAAACTATCCGCATTATTATGTTGTCCTTTGTTATAAAAACTATCGGGCGTGGCATTGAGAATACCCATTACCACAGGTTGCGGTATATCTAAAACCTTCCCTTTACTATGCAGCGCAAACAAATTATTTATGATTTATTTATTAAGAACTGTTTAATATTGTACACTTTACACGATAAAGTTAGCAGGTAAACAGTGAAGGATGTTAAGAGAAACGAAAAAATAGTATTTTCAAACTCACTTTTGAATGGGTAATGACTAATTTTACCCGCATTGAAAAAAATTGGCAATTGCATAAAACTAATTAATAAAACAGCTGCATGAAATACATAATCTGGTTATTCAGGATCACCATTGGCCTTCTGTTTATTTTCTCCGGTCTCATAAAGGCCAACGACCCCATGGGCCTCACTTACAAGATGAACGAATTCTTCGAAGTCTGGAACATGAACTATATGATAAAGTACACCGAATTTATGTCTGTGTGCATGATAGCGCTGGAGATGATAACAGGTGTGGCTATGCTTGTGGGCAACTACTTCAGGTTTTATATCACGCTGCTTTTGCTGCTGAATATCTTCTATACCTTCCTTACAGGCTATGCACTTTACTCCGGCAAAATAAAAGAGTGTGGCTGCTTTGGTGATTGTATCAAGCTTTCTAATTCCGTTACCTTTTATAAAGATGTAGTACTATCGGCAATGAGCCTGTTTTTATACATTTTCCGCTACCGTGTATTCCCCATCACACACAAGCCTGCTATCAATGCCTCTATCGTCGGGGCTTCTGTTGTTTTCGCTTTCGGTATTCAGTGGTTTACTTTAACGCACCTGCCACTCAATATCCCCTCTGCTCCTTTGTCTTTATTTCATGATTGCCTGGCTTATAAACCCGGCAACAACATCTGGGAAAAAATGCATCCCGGCAAAGATGCAGTGGCCCCCGAATATGCGACTACCATGGTCTATGAAAAAGACGGTGTGAAGAAAGAATTTACGGACAAAAACTATCCGTGGCAAGACACCACCTGGCACTATGTTACCAGCAAGACTGTAACGATCAAGGAAGGTTCCGGATTGCCGGAGATACATGACTTCTCCCTCACCGATGCGACTGAGACCGACCAGACAGAAGCTATACTCACCGCAAAGGGCTACACCTTCCTGTGGTTCCTGCGCGAGCCATCTACCGCCCATACCAATAACATGACTGGGCTAAAGAGCCTCATCGCAAAAGCGGCAGCTATGCACATACCATTCTATGTAGCCTGCTCTGCCGACCGCGATATTTGCAAAGCCTTCCAGGAAGCATGGGGCATGAAGGACGTACCTTTCATGATAATAGATGGCACAGTGAGCAAAACAGCCCTCCGCACTAACCCCGGCCTGCTGCTGCTGAAAGACGGCACTGTAGTGAAGAAGTGGAGCTACCTCGATTATCCCAGGGATATGACCTTAGACAATGGCAACCTGGAGCTGAAATAGAATGAGTTGTACAATACTCATTTCGTGAGATTTGACAACTTTTTGAAAGTTCTAATCTGAACGTAGCATGTGATTGCATGTCTTATAACTTCTTGCTGAACTTAACCCCCGAAACAAAGAAGCCCATTTTTTCATGCGCTTTAATGCTGAGCTCATTGCCCCTCCACGTGTCTGAACATACCTGCTGGCACCCTTTTTCTTTAAACCATTTTTCAAGCTCCCGGTAGAGTTGCAGCCCAACACCCTGTCCGCGTACACCGGGCTCAACAAACCAATCTTCAAACTGGCCCATTCTGCCGAGCACAAGCTCTTCATCTTCCGACGTACTGCCGATGATCATGCCCACTACCCTGCCCGCTTCGTTGCGGGCCATCAGTATTTTCCAGCTCTCTTTTTCTTCTGCTATTTCGTCAAGATATTTTTCAAAGGACCGAACGCTATCCTTTTCCCGTCTCAACTCCTGGAATTGTCGCTCTGCGTTTTCTGCAAAGTAATCCCGCTGAAGTGCAAGTAAAAGCCGCATTAATTCCGGGCGGTCTGGTGGTGTATAATTAGTAATGTTGATTTTGTCCATTATTTGTTAGTGTTAGCTAGCGACAACAATTCCAACCCAATGCCATAAATTTACTACTTTGAATAATCCGTCTGACTTTTTATCTTTTTAACCTTTTAACTTATTAATGGACCTCCGCTACTTCTTCAACCGCGCACGTTATAGCCTGCTGGTGCTGTGGGGGCTGGTTACTTTAGTATTCTTGCTGTTCAATGTATTGCCCGGCGACCCGGCGCGCCTCACCATGGGCCAGCGTAGCGACCTTGCTTCAATAGCTGCCGCCCGTCACGACCTGAACCTTGACAAGCCGCTGCCCGCCCGCTACTTGCTTTACATCAACGACCTGCTTCCCCTAAGCATTAACAACCGCGACAGCGCTTCTAAGCAGTTGTACCACTACCTGCAACTGATACCTGTAACCGCCAGTAAAGCGCTGGTGCTGAAATGGCCCTACCTGGGCCGCTCCTACCGCACCCACCGCGAGGTCAACGCCATACTCGCAGAGGCATTGCCCGGCACCATAGTGCTCGCGCTTACCGCCATGACGTTTGCCACCATCATGGGCATACTGCTGGGTGTGCTGGCTGCTTTAAAGAAAGGCACATGGCTGGATACGTCTGCGGTGGCGGCAAGTGTTGCCGGTATCTCTATGCCCTCGTTCTTTGCAGGCCTCCTCATTGCGTTTGTCTTTGGCTACCTGCTGCACAACTATACCGGCCTCAATATGACCGGCAGCCTTTGGGAGAATGACCCAATAACCGGCAGGCACCTGGAATTGAAAAATCTTATCCTTCCGGCATTTGCACTGGGCATCAGGCCACTCGCCATTATCACCCAGCTCACCCGCAGCGCACTGCTCGATGCTCTTTCGCAAGATTATATCCGCACAGCATATGCAAAAGGATTGTCTAAAACGAAAACAATCTTTCGGCATGCACTGCCCAATGCGCTCAACCCCGTTATCACTGCGGTCTCAGGTTGGCTCGCCGAATTGCTTGCCGGTTCTTTCTTTGTAGAGTACATCTTTGGCTGGAAGGGCATAGGTAAAATCACTGTTGACGGTCTTGATAAATTCGACTTCCCGCTGGTAATGGGCGCAGTCTTGCTCACCTCATTCATCTTCATTGTTATCAACCTGTTTACAGATATGGTGTATGCGTGGATAGACCCCAGGGTACGATTATCCTGATCCACCTTCGCACTCATTGCTAGTTAATTGACCACTTTTCAATACTCGTAATTATTTTTTTATTTACATTTAAGTAAATCGACCAATTATGAATAGACCAATCATTTTACTTGCCACGGTATTATTGACTACAGGCACCAGTTTCGCCCAAACAGGCGACGTGTGGAAGAAAACAGTTAGCCGCACGATAGACATTTCCCAGAAAGAAGATACGGTCAGGCATCATCTCACGGATGTCAGCAACGATTCTACTCTGCTGGAAATGATGACCAGTGCTATTAAAAGTGGGAAGCTAATCGCCTACAGTGCCTTCGATCATAATTTTACTTCAAAGCTCACGGTAAAAGATCTTAAAGAAATGATGAGTTCAAAGATCGATACACAGGTCGTCGTAGACCCGATAAATAATCAGGAAATAACAAAGATAATAGCCCGGGATTTTGACCCTACACAAATACGCAAATACCGTTTTCTCGAAGAATGGGTATTTAATCCACACACCGGCAAGACAGACATACAGATAACCGGCATAGCACCCATGCTGGACGTATATGGTGACGACGGCGTGTACCGTGGCAGCAGGTCTATGTTCTGGGTGAAGTATAACGATGTACACCAAATATTAGCCCGGTATGAGCAAGCCCACCCTAATCACACGATCAGCTCACTTATATGGGATGATTACTTTTTGAGCGATGTAAAACCCGGAGTACAGAAATGAATAAAAAACTTTTCGGTGTATTGTTGAGCATCTGTACGTCTGTCTTCTGTAGAGCACAAGAGGACCAAAGTTCAATGTATCAATGGAGAAGAACGGTAAGCCGCGAAATTGATGCACCGCAAAAAAACATTAATGCAACGCACGACACTTCGCTGGCTGAAATGATAATCCAGGCTGTGAAAGTTGGCGAGTTGCTCGCATATAACAGCTATGATGCTGGTTTTTCGCACCAGCTTACCCTGGAAGAGGTATTGGAAACTAACGTTGATTGTCAATTGGATACAATGTATATTATAGATCCAAAAACCGGGAAAGAAACTGCCATGGCCCCGAAGAAATTTGATTTCAGTAAAATAAAGAAATTCGAGATTCTTGAGGAATGGTCTTTTAACCCACACTCCGGAAAAACGAAGATAGAAATTAGTGGCGTAGCGCCTGTGAGGGATATATATGGAGACGATGGTGTTTACCGTGGCAGAGTGCCAATGTTTTTGGTGCGGTATAGCGATGTTAGAGCAATAATCGTGCGCCATGACCTGATGCATCCCGAAAGAACTATTTCCAGTGAAATTTGGAAAGACTGTTTCTCGAAAGATACGAATATCAACCTGCGACAACAAAAAGTAACAAGGCGGATTGACATGGAGGAAAAAGAAGACACAGTTCATCATCATCTCGGCAACGCAAACAAAGACACCTGCCTTTCATTAATGTTTTATTGCTCAATTCATGCCAACCAAATGGCCGCATACGGCGATCCAAACTTTACTATTGCGGCCGATCTATCTCCCAATACGATCTTACAAACGATGAAAAAAACTTTTGATGTTGACGAAATTTTCGACCCTGAAACCAATGCGCCTAGGCCAATCAATGTAATGCAGATGGCCGAAACTTATTTTTGTTCACTGCACAGCTACAAAATATTGGAAGAATGGAAATTCGATCCTGTTCAGGGGAAAACTGAAATTCAGATTACAGGCATTGCCCCCTGTTATTCGCCGTATGATGGCGATCCAAATAAAAAACGAGAGTACTACCCTGTTTTTTGGGCAAGATACAATGACACACGCGACATCATTGCCCGCTACGAACAATACCACCCGACTAACACGATTGCCGGGCATATTTGGAACGACTACTTTTTCACCGACATAAAACCAACCCCTTTAGAAACATCAGTTAAAAACGAAAAAAAATGAAGTTCATGAAGTTAAAGACGTTTTCCTTTTTATGCCTTGCAATAGTTGCCATTCAGGCGACTGCCCAAACACGGCAGGAGACCGTAAATAATTTGTTGACATCTGCAAAGGAGCAAACTATACGCCCGTCAGGGGCGCTGCTTGTCGGCAACGATGAAGGGCTGCAGTTGCTGTTTTCTGCCGATTCGATCGTGAAAACACAAAACGATACGCTTGGGCAGGCCGCCATAGCCGATCAGATCGGCTTGTACTATTATGGCAAAGATGCCGATAAATCCATAAAATACTACCTGGAGGCTTACCCGCTTTATATGGCTGTTAACAATAAAAAAAGAGTTGTCCAATGTCTGAGTAATATTGCTTTTGCATATGATGAACAGAAACACAACTACCCGGATGCCATAAAATATACAAAGATGTCCATAGATATTCGCCGGGCGATAATGGACACTCTCGGTACAGGCAATATGTGCAAATATCTCGGTTACCTTCAGGGCAAGACCCATGACTATGAGGAAGCGAAGAAAAATGTTGCGGAAGCTATCCGGTTGTTTTCGCTTAAAAATTACACACCGGGCATTGCGGTCTGCTACCGAGACCTGGCCACGGTCTATGAAGAATCGGGAAATGCGGACTCTTGCATCATCAACATATTGCAGGCGCAGAATATTTGGGCCGGCACCCACGACACACTACGCATTTTCGATGCCAACAACATTTTGATAAGGGTATATACCGCAGGAAACAGGCTGCAGGAAGCCGAAAACATATTTCACAAGAACGAGGCGATGATGAATGCCCGGTCTTTGCGGAATATGCGTCGGGCATACATGGAGATACTCGACTATTACAAAATATGCCAGGCCTATTTCAGCAAAAAGAAAGACGATAAAATGACAGCCGTATATCTTGCCAAATACAATGAATACAAAACAGAGGCACAACAAAAAGGCTTTCATTTGGAAGGGTACTAAAGAAAGGCTAAATAATGTTCACCTTGCAGTAACAAAACAATCCCTATCTGTCTGCCGGTAGGCAAAGTTCCAAAACCCATTTTGTTATAGTGAGCGAAGCCGAACTACCCAATTCCAATCATTCGCCGTATATTGTCAAACCATGGTAAAAGTAGGCGAATACAATACACTGAAAGTACTTAAGGCAGTTGACTTTGGCATGTACCTAGATGGCGGGGAAGATGAGATACTGCTGCCCAAAAGATACGTGCCTAGAGACCTTAAGGTAGATGATGAGATCACCGTATTCATCTATCATGATAATGACGGCCGGCTCATAGCCACTACCGATAAGCCTGTGGCAACCGTGGGCGAGATAGCCATGATGGAAGTAGCCGATGTAAACTCCGCCGGGGCATTTGTGAAGTGGGGAATAATGAAAGATGTGTTTGTACCCATCTCTCACCAGGAGAACAAAATGCGAGCCGGCGACCGGCGGCTTATCCGGTTGTTCATAGATGCACAAACGGGCCGTGTTACCGGCACCGAGAAAATAGACAAATACCTGAGCAACTACGAGCTCACGGTAGCCGAGCACGAGCCAGTGGACCTGATTGTGTTCCAAAAAACAGACATTGGCTACAAAGTCATCATCAACAGCCAGCATATGGGCGTACTGCACTTCAACGAAGTATTCCGCGAACTGGAAGTGGGCGAAAAACTGAAAGGCTTCATCAAGCACATCCGGCCAGATAACAAGATAGACGTATCGCCGGGCGTAAAGGGATATACCAAGGTGCTGGGCGAGGAAGAGCATATTATGTCTTACCTGCGGAGCAACAGCGGCTACATGCCATTCAACGATAAGTCAAGCCCGGAAGATATTCACGCTACATTTGGCATGAGCAAAAAGACCTTTAAAATGACGCTTGGCGCACTGTACAAAAAAAGGCTGGTGAGTTTTACACAAACCGGCACGAAGCTCGAAGAATCATGATCTCGCATTCTTACTTATCAACTTTTTAACTTATCAACTTATCAGGCATGAGCGACATACAAAAACGGTCATCAAATTCAGGAGCGCTTTCTACGCTGGTAACCGTATTTTTCTTCTGGGGCTTTATTGCTGCCGGCAACGGCGTCTTTATCCCCTTTTGTAAGCATTATTTTAAGCTGGACCAGTTCCAGTCACAGTTGATCGACTTTGCATTTTACCTGGCTTACTATCTCGGTGCATTGGCGCTTTACTTTATAGCTTCTGTATTTAAGAAAGATGTTGTAGCCCGCTGGGGATTTAAAAACAGCATTGTCTATGGCCTCATGTTTTCCGCAATAGGAGCCATGGTAATGATACTCGCAGTGAACGCCAATACATTTCCTGGTATGCTTGCCGGATTGTTTACTGTCGCTTTAGGCTTTTCATTGCAGCAGACTGCTGCCAATCCGTTCGCAACCCTTCTCGGTCCGCCCGAAACCGGAACACACCGCATTACCCTCGGCGGCGGCATCAATTCCTTCGGCACCATGATAGGCCCTATTATAGTAGCCTTAGCGCTCTTCGGCACAACGATCGCCAAAGACGACCAGATCAATTCCCTGGGCCTTGATAAAGTGACTATATTATATGCCTGCGTTGGGGCATTGTTCCTGATGGCCGCAGCGCTCTTCTTCTTTTCTAAAAAACTACCAGCAGGCAAGTACGAAACACAATCAGAGCAATCACCCAAAGCATTGATGGCGCTCGGTATTATGACGCTGCTGCTCATTTGCGTTTTTGTTCCTGTATTCCGCAGCTACATGGTAGAGACCACTGATCCTGCGGTGTTGGAAACCATTCAAACGGAGCGTTTCCGTTGGCTGGTGGGTGGCCTCATTTCTATTGTAGGTGTCTTGCTTGTTTCGCTGCTCAGCGCCCGCAAAAATGCGTCCGGCTGGGGGGCTATGCAGTACCCACAGCTGATACTCGGCATGCTTGCCATATTCACTTATGTAGGCGTAGAAGTAACTATACAAAGCAACATGGGCGCATTGCTGGAGCAGCCTTTATTCGGAGGATATACAGCATCGCAGGTAGCGCCCTTTATTTCACTGTATTGGGGCAGCCTTATGATCGGCCGCTGGACCGGCTCTATAAAAATATTTGAGCCAAAGGGCAGCGTGAAAACAATACTGTTGTTTATCGTTCCGGTCATTGCTTTCCTGGTAGTGCTTGGTGTAAATTCTATTGCCCAGAATGACATGACCCCATTCTATGGCTATATTGTTTGTGTACTCATACAGGCCGTTGCCTTTTATGCCACGCAGGACAAGCCCGCAAAAACACTACAGGTATTTTCTGTGCTCGGAGTGGTCTTCATGCTCATCGGGCTGTTTACAACTGGCAAGATATCCACCTACGCATTTCTCAGCGGCGGACTGTTTTGTTCCATCATGTGGCCTTGCATATTTGCATTGTCCATTGCCGGGCTGGGCAAGTACACCGCACAGGGTTCTGCATTCCTCATCATGATGATCTTAGGCGGCGCTATCATACCACCATTGCAGGGAAAACTTGCAGACCTTAAAGCCATCGGCATTCACCAGTCATACTGGGTGCCCGTTATCGGCTTTGCATACCTGGCATGGTTCGGTTTCTCGGCAAAGCGCATCTTACAAAAACAAGGCATTGACTATGACGCAACCATTGGCGCTGGGCATTGATATCGGCGGCACAAATACATCGTTTGGCATCGTGAACCGGCGCGGCGAGATCGTCTCCAAAGGCAGCATGTCCACCACAGGGCATGCTACCACGCATGACTATTTTACTGCAATGAAGCAAGTGCTTACGCCCTTCATAGCCGAGTTCGGCAGAGAGAACATCAACGGAATTGGCATTGGTGCACCCAATGGCAATTTCTTCACCGGTGAGATCGTGTTCGCACCCAACCTCCCGTGGCGCGGGGTTATACCTATAGCCAAAACAGTAAGTGAAATGTTTGGTTTGAAAGCCACACTAACGAATGATGCAAACGCAGCGGCCATAGGCGAGATGATGTATGGCGCAGCCAAGGGCATGAAAGATTTTATCCTCGTAACACTCGGCACAGGAGTAGGCAGCGGCTTCGTGGCCAATGGCCAGATGATCTACGGCAATGACGGCTTTGCAGGCGAGTTGGGCCATGTAATTGCAGTGCGCGATGGCCGCAAATGCGGTTGCGGCCGCAATGGCTGCCTCGAGGCATATGCCTCTGCTACGGGTATTGTCCGCACGGCCAATGAATGGTTGGATGAAAGAAACACAGATACAATATTGAGAGCAGAGATAGGGAAGATAACCGCTAAGCTGATTCATGAAGCTGCAGAAAAAGGAGATGCTTTTGCATTGCAACTGTTCGACTACACCGCAAAAATATTAGGGCAGACATTGGCAGATATGGTTGCCATCACCTCACCCGAAGCCATCATTTTCTTTGGTGGATTGGCCCAGGCAGGCGAACTGTTGCTCGGCCCGGTCCATCGCTACATGGAAGAAAACATGCTCAACATCTTTCAGAATAAAGTGGCCCTGCTGCAATCTGCTCTGCCTGATGCCGATGCTGCGATATTGGGAGCGAGCGCATTGGCGTGGTAAATCACCCCCCTGCCCCTAAAGGGGAGTGCTATGATCAGGAACATTAGGGGTTTTGTCCTTTTTTGAAGTTTTTACAGAATACGCTGATCTTTATTCAAAAGCTAAATATCTTTACCTCAAAGCGCTCCCCTTCAGGGGCTGGAGTGTTATAGGACCTGGTTTTATGGACGACACACACTTTATGAAAGAAGCCCTGAAGCAAGCCAGGGAAGCTTATGACGCCGGTGAGGTGCCGGTGGGTGCAGTAGTGGTATGGGACAATAAGATAATCGCCCGCGGCCACAACCAGGTGGAAAGGCTGAACGATAGTACCGCCCATGCGGAGATGATCGCGCTTACGTCTGCTTTCAATACACTGGGAAGCAAATACCTGCCCGAAGCCGTGCTTTATGTGACGGTTGAACCCTGCCTCATGTGTTGTGGGGCTATGTACTGGTCCAAAATAAAGCGCATAGTATATGGGGCAGAGGATGTAAAGAATGGCTACCGCAAAACTACCGGCGAGAACTTTCCTTTTCATCCGAAAGCAGAAGTAACGAAAGGTATACTTGCCGATGAATGTGCGCAGTTAATGAAAGACTTTTTTATAGCAAGAAGATAATGTTTTACAACTGGTATAAAATAGAAGGGGCTCATTTTTCTTCATTGGAGGAAAATAAACTCACGGAAACAACTGTTTCTGTAAAACGAATAGGTCTGTTGAAAAGGAACGGCAAAATTTATGCCTTCACCGCACTTTGCCCGCACGCCGGCGCACCGTTATGCACCGGCTGGATCGATAGCCTGGGCCGCATATTTTGCCCCGACCACAAGTACCGCTTCGACCCCGCCAATGGCCGCAACACCACCGGTGAAGGCTACAAACTATTTACGTACCCTGCTGAAGTAAGGGACGATGAAATTTTTGTTGGTATCTTAGATCAAACAACCGTATGAGTACGTCTGCAAAACAACCTCCTTTTTTAAAACAAGGCTCCGTTATCGGCATCACCTGCCCTTCCGGGTACGTACCTGAAGAGCGTGTTACCTACGCAATTACCGTGCTTGCAAAATGGGGCTTCAGAGTAAAACTGGGCAACACGATAGGAACAGAACACTTCTATTTTTCAGGTACCGATACCGAGCGCCTCTCCGATCTCCAGGACATGATGAATGACCCGGAAATAGACGCCATTCTCATGGGGCGTGGCGGCTACGGCATGAGCCGAATCATCGATGATATTGATCTAAGGGGCTTCCTGAAAAAGCCAAAATGGATATGCGGCTTCAGCGATATTACTGTGCTGCACAATCACATGCAGGCGTGCGGCAACATAGCATCGTTGCACAGTCCTATGTGTGGTGCATTCAAGCCCGAAACAGAATACCAAACCTATTTAGAGACTTTGCGTTCAGCCCTAATTGGAGCAGATTTACGATATGAAACGCAACCCGCTTCATTCAATCGAAACGGAGAAGTTACTGCCGAACTTACAGGTGGTAATCTCTCATTACTGACTCATCTCATTGGCTCCGTATCAGAGGTAGATACAAGCGGAAAAATTCTTTTCATAGAAGACATTGGAGAACACCTCTACAAAGTGGATCGTATGCTGCTGACGCTGAAACGTGCCGGCAAGCTCGATGATCTCAGGGCCCTCATTGTAGGCGGATTCACGGAGATGGAAGACACGACACGTCCCTTCGGGCAATCAGTAGAAGAAATAATCTTCGACAAAGTAAAAGAATACGACTACCCGGTATGCTTCAACTTCCCCGCCGGTCACCAGGAGATCAACTATACCCTTACCCTCGGCGCCACTCATAAACTCGTCGTTAACGACGATGGCGGCACACTGGAATTAGTAAGATGACAGGAGTCGCAAACTTTCTGCTACCTTGTTACGTACCTTTAATGTGGTAGTATGAAAAAACGCATTGTAAAAAAGCATCCCCTCGCCATCCGCTGGTTTCATTGGGTCAACTTCCCGGTGCTCACTATTATGATCTGGAGCGGCTTGCTTATTTACTGGGCTAATGACATCTATAAACTCGGCTGGAACGATAAAACATTGCTCAAATTTTTCCCACAGTCGTTTTATGATGCACTGCACGTACCGTTTAAGCTCTCTACAGGTATGGCTTTCCACTTCTTCTTCATGTGGTTCTTTTTCCTCAATGGCTTGCTATATGTGCTGTACACCATATTTTCCGGCGAGTGGCGCTATCTTTTACCCAACAGGCATTCGTTTAAAGAGGCATGGCTGGTAGTACTTCACGATCTGCATATACGAAAGACCGCACCGCCACAGAACAAGTATAATGCCGCGCAGCGCATAGCTTATTCATCGATAGTTGTCATGGGCATGGGGTCGGTAATTACGGGCCTGGCAATTTATAAGCCTGTGCAGTTCCACTTACTTTGCGCCATGTGCGGTGGCTACGAGGCGGCACGCATAGAGCATTTTATACTTACCCTTGGCTATGCACTTTTTTTCCTGGTGCACGTAGGGCAGGTAATACTCGCAGGCTGGAATAATTTCCAGGCAATGGTTACCGGCTTTGAAGTAGAAAAGTATGAAGACCCGGCTCCTGTACAACAACCCGAACCGCCAACACTGCCCGAAGTAACCGAACCAATTGAAACAATTGAAACAGTAGAAGCAACCGAACAAGTTGAATCAATGGAAACGACCAAAACAAGTGAACAGATCGAAATAACCGGCACAGCCGATCCGGCAGAGATAACAGAAACACCACAAGCATGAAAACGCCACAAAACATAGACTCAGCCGGCAATCAACCGGTGGAACGCGAGATCAAACGGCGAACCATTATTTCATTTTCTGTTTTCTTTATCTGCCTCACTATTGGCGGCATTCTGTTCTTTAAGCTATTCAACCAGCCAGCCACTGCCAGCGGGGTACAACCCACATTGCGAAAGGCTTTGAACGCAAACGAAAAATATTCAGCCTGTTCTTCAGCAAAAAAAATGAAGCCCGGTCATTTAAAAAAGAAAGTGCTGTGAAAAACGTGCGCGTAAATGGTGACGTAGGAATGGACGGAATACTCGACACAACATGGCGGCTGAAAGTGGCCCGCAAACCCGGCGATACTTTAGTGCTTACGCTTGCTGACATAAAAGCGCTCCCGAAAACAGAGATCGTATTTGACTTCAAATGTGTTGAGGGCTGGAGCCAGGTTACCTGGTGGGGAGGTGTGCGTTTCTGTGATTTTATTGAGAAATACAACCTGGCACCGCAAATGGCTACGAAGTACGTAGGCATGATCACTCCCGACGGAACCTACTATGTGGGCAACGACATGCCCAGCATGCTGCAGCCGCAAACATTGCTCTGTTATGAAATGAACGGTAAGCCGCTACCGCAAAACCAAGGCTATCCGCTCCGGCTCATCATCCCCGTAAAGTACGGCATCAAACACCTGAAGCGCATAGGGGTGATGTACTTCAGCAACGACCGGCCCAAAGATTATTGGGCCGAACAGGGATATGATTATTATGCCGGGTTGTAATTGTTTATCCTAGGGACTGATAATTATTAGCCCTTCTTACATAACAACACGTTCGCAGTCGCCACTATCCCCTCTTCCCTGCCTATAAAACTCAACTGCTCGGTAGTGGTAGCCTTGATAGAAACATCGTCTATAGATACATTCAGTATCCCTGCTATCGCAGCCCTCATATCGTCCACATATTTCCTGATCTTAGGAGCCTGGAGTAATATGGTGCTATCAATATTCACAAGTGCATATCCCTTCTCGCAAACCAGCTGGTAAGACCTTTGTAATAATAC
>CAIRTW010000043.1 GCA_903881585.1 uncultured Bacteroidota bacterium
CTGGGTGCATATTTTATACGCCGCACATAGTCTTCATCACTTGCCTGCTCACGATTGTCTATCCGGATAATTGCCACTTTTTTAAAACCGGCATTTTTATAAGCATTCATATAGAGCTCCTCCATCTCTGCAGGAATAGAAGACGCCGCAGCAATGATTTCAATTACATGATGCGACCTCGGCACAGCGTGCATAAGCGATCCAAGTATCTCGAAATGGGCGGCGTGGATCTCATGAGTGTAAATATCAGGTATCTGCCCGGCGATCCCTTTGTCCTCATGCCCGCCTATGATAAATAATGTGCCTTTGGGTGTCATGGTCATAAAATTTAACCCCCTCCCCCTAAAGGGGAGTCAGGCATTAGGCTACAGTAAAAAAATTTCAGCTGTAGGGAATAATTTAGCAGAATTGTTTTTCTTATTAGACGTATTCTATTTGGCAACTATTGTTTTGGCTTGAATAAATTCTTCTATCCTTTCAATCACTCGTTCCATCCTGGTTTCCACGTCATCATTTGTAAATCTTAAAAAGGAAATGCCTTCTGATTCCAAATATTTTTGTCTTTCCCGATCGCGCTTTTGGACTTCAACATCCATATGAATCCCGCCATCAACTTCAATGATCAGCTTCAACGCATGGCAATAGAAGTCGGCTATGTATATGCTTATTGGATGCTGCCTTCTGAATTTATAACCTAAAGATTTTTTTCTTAAATAATCCCAAAGAATTGATTCAGCGCGAGTGAGGTTATCTCTTAGCAATCTTGCATTCTCAAAGATATGACTATCCGCACCCAAAAACATTTTCTTCTCCATAGTAGATGAAAGATAACGATGAATCTCTGTCAAAAATGCTATTTAGCTACGAATAAAAGCCCAGCAGTCATGGTTCGGCGGGGCTCACCATGACAATCTTCAACTGGCTTTTTTGCAAAATTGATAGCGGTTTATTATCACAGGGTAAAGACAATTTGGCTTAATTTTTAACCTGTAGCTTCATGCTTCAAACTGCGGCCAAATGCATGGTCCCCCTTTAGGGGTCAGGGGTTTAGCATCTTCTCCAGCGCCATATCATAAGCCTCTTTCCAGTCGCTTACAAAGCCCCAGCTTTCATCATCAATGTTGATCTCTTTGTTTGCGTTTACTGTGCCTATTTTGGTAAACGGCAAGCCTTTCAGCTCGGCCTCAAACAGCGTATGCAGGTCGGGGTTGATACTTACTACTACCCTGCTCTGCGCCTCGCCAAACAATGTCGCATCCTTGCGTATGTCCTTATCGGTATGAACGCTGAAGCCTAGCCCATTAGCCATGCTGCTTTCCAGCAGGCAGGCAAACAACCCACCCTCAGAAATATCATGCGCCGACTTCACCATTTTCGCGCTGATGAGACGCGCCAGCGTCTGCTGTAGTTTGTACTCTTCTTCTAGTTCAAAGTATGGCGCAGGGCTATGTGTTACACCACATAAGTGGTGCAGGTATTCAGAGCAGTTGATGTCGTTCCTGTTCTTACCAAGGAGGTAAATGCTATCTCCGGCATGCTTAAAGCCCAGGGACATTTTCTGGTGCACAGAATCCAGCACACCCACCATACCTATGGTAGGTGTTGGATAAACCGGTCCATCCTCACTCTGGTTATAAAAGCTCACATTACCACCGGTCACAGGTGTGTCCAGTTTCAGGCAAGCCTCACCCATGCCCTTTATGGCATTTACAAACTGGTAGTACACTTCCGGGTTGTAAGGGTTACCAAAGTTGAGGCAGTTAGTAATAGCTACCGGCAGCCCCCCGCTGCAAACTATGTTGCGCGCGGCCTCGCTCACGGCTATCATTGCGCCCTTGTAAGGGTCGGCAAATACATAGCGGCTGTTGCAGTCGGTTGTTACGGCAAGCGCCTTCTCTGTACCATGCACACGTATCACAGCCGCATCGCTGGCTTCATTGGTGTGTGTGTTACCAGTCATTACCATGCTGTCATACTGTTCGTATATCCAGCGTTTAGAGGCGATGTTGGGCAGTTGTATCAGTTCATATGCTACGCCACGCAGGTCGCCCGGCACAGGAATAGTTTCGGGATTAAATTTCTTGATCTCCGCAAAGTAGCGTGGCTCGGTGTATTCGCGCTCATAGATCGGCGCACCTCCGCCCAGCACCAGGCTTTCCGCAGGCACATCGGCAACAAGCTCACCATTCATGTAGTATTTCAGATTGAGATCTTTCGTCACCTCGCCTATCTGCACGCAGTGTATGTCCCACTTATCAAATATCTTTTGTATTTCCGCTTCCCTGCCTTTCTTCACCACTATCAGCATACGCTCCTGGCTTTCGCTCAGCAACATCTCCCAGGGCTTCATATCCTTCTGGCGGGTAGGTACTTTGTCCAGGTGAATGATCATGCCATGCTCTCCCTTTGCACTCATTTCGCTGGTGCTGCAGGTGATGCCCGCTGCGCCCATATCCTGCATGCCTATTAATGCACCGGTAGGTATCACCTCCAGGCAGGCTTCCAGTAGTTTCTTTTCTTCAAAAGGATCGCCTACCTGTACCGATGGCAGCGACTCGGCACTGTTCTCACTGATATCAGCCGATGCAAATGATGCACCACCAATACCATCCTTACCCGTAGATGCACCCACGATAAAAACCGGGTTGCCCGCGCCATGCGATGTAGCCGAAACAGTCTGCCCTACTCTTACCACGCCCACACTCATTGCGTTCACCAGCGGATTGGTCTGGTAGCAGCTTTCATAATACACCTCGCCAGCCACGGTAGGCACGCCAAAGCAGTTGCCGTAGTGGCCAATGCCCTTTACCACGCCCTTTATCAGCCACCTTGTTTTAGGATTGTCCACCTTGCCGAAGCGCAGCGAGTTGAGCGACGCAATAGGCCGGGCGCCCATGGTAAAAATATCACGGTGAATACCGCCCACGCCCGTAGCTGCACCCTGGAACGGCTCAATAGCCGAAGGGTGGTTGTGACTCTCTATCTTGAACACGCAGCCCCAGCCATCACCTATGTCTATAAGCCCGGCATTTTCCTCACCTGCCTTTACCAGCATTTTGGCGCCATCACGCGGCAAGGTCTTCAGCCAGGTAATGGAGTTTTTGTAACTGCAATGCTCGCTCCACATCACGGAGTACATAGCGGTTTCATTAAAATTGGGAGTACGTCCCAGTATCTCGGTTATCTTTTGAAATTCTTCTTCGCGAAGGCCCAGTTTAACGGCTTGTTCGAGTGTGGCAGTCATGCTGCAAACCTACAAAAAATTGCAAGGGAAATAAAATCGTTGATTTGCGGCGGATTTTTCGATTATGTTGGGGAAAGGAGAAAAAAATAAAAGGCTAATCGAACATTTTACCCATATTTCTGCTTGTATGAAATACGGCGTAAATAATAACATCTTCTGCTACAATTTCAAAGACTATTTTGTATGGAAATTGCTTTAGTATCACCTGGCGGTAGTTTCGATTGACGTTTGGAATTGAATAGTAAAATGGTGTACGGCTCAGTTTATCAAAACAAATATTTACTTCTTCCAACAAACGGTCACCCAATCCTGGTAATTGCTCCTCATACCACCAATATGCTTCCTCAAGCATTACATAAACAGGCCCTCTGAAAACAAGTTTGAACATTTCAACTTGCTTTTTTGTGCAGGATCATTTCTTTCATTTCATTCCAGGTGTATGATTTACCCTCGCCGCTAAAATATTTTCTTCGCTCTTCGTCCAAAAAAGCGAGCTGTTCAACAGTTAACGGCGATGTATTTTTTTCCTGTAAGGTTTCTTCTAATAACGAATACAGACCCTTGATCTTTTTATCGTCGGCATCAGCCATGTATTCTATCAATTGCTTCCTCATTGCTGAAGTAGTCATAAAATTGCTTTTTGTAAAATTACTGAATTTATCAACCTGATTTACTTCTTCGCGAAGGTCCATTTTGGTGGCTTTTCCGAGAGCTGTGGTGATACAGCAAACATATTTAAAATTCTTTTCCAGTTAAATTCTTTATCAATTTTCCATTAAAATCATAAAGACGTCTTTGAACATACCTGCCTTTGCTTTGGCCGTTTTTTTCCCGATCGAGGCCCGTGATCACGATCTCAACCCCATCCCTGGTGGCCTTTTTCAGCCATCCGGCATAAAAGAACGTAAGTTTACTATTTGTCAAATCGTAGCAATGTATAGCAGGAGAAACTGTCCAGGCATCAGTTTGAAAATAAAGTAACGTACCATCTTTGGCAAGTATTCCCGTATCAAAACCGCACAAATAATCGAATGGATAGTCCTCAGAGCCTGCGTATGATGGTTTAGTGCCGCCGTCCATATCGAGGCAGGTTGTAAATAGCAGTTTTTCAGCGTTTGTAGTGAAATTAAAACACCTTAATGAGTATTGGTCGTGACTATCTTCGATTTCATCTGTTTTGGAACTCTGTTCTAATTTTTTATAAACAAGCAAATTCTTTGAAATAGAATAGCCGATCAAATTTACGTCGTTGCCCTTGGCGACATTTTTTATTTTACCACCTTCCATTTTCGCAACGATTGTTCCGCCCTTTTCATACGCCTCTATCAGCTTTTGAGCTGACAAATTATTGAAACAGAACAAAACAAGGAGTAGCAAAATAACTCTGTAAAACATACTTTATAAACAGATGATTGTACCGAAAGGTAATGTCTTTACATAAAAATATAACTCCACTTCACCCCAATATTATAGCCGGTCATTGTTACGCCGGCATCCTTGGCCATATTGGTTACATCATAGCCAAAGAACAAACCCATCAGGGCCCTGCCACCACCTACATCCGAGTGGGTCCTCCTGTTTCTGATCACAAATGGCACACTGAATCCCAGGCTGGCAAAGGGCTCAAAATAAACACTGTTGTAGTGGCTGGTCTCCTTAACATCATCGTTCTTCACACTGGCTATGTAGTTGGGGTCAATGCCCAGTTGCCAGTAAAAGCCAACACCTTCGCCACCGCGGCCATAGCTCATATTGGTAAATGATATGGGCAATCCAGCCACCCCGAAATTATTTGTGGTAGTCTGAGAGTTTCCCAGCGGGTCGGTGTATTTCTCTTTAATAGAGAATGCAGTACCAGACAGTGATATAGAAAGAAAGTTGGACTTGTTCTGGTTGCGGCATGGCAGCACTATTTTTACGCCCATCTCGCCGCCATACAAAAATCCACCACCGCTGGCGCTGATGCTGGCCGCCTTTGTTGTTGCGCCTGCATAGCCCAGCTCAACGCCATAAAAAAAGTGAGCGCCGCCGCCGCCACCGCTGTTCCTATATGGAGCAGTCATCATTGATGGTAATGCATTGGGGCCGTTTAGTTCCCCGGTATCAGTTGCGGTCATCGCATTTGCGGGGCAGCAATAGAGCGCAAGCAGCAGGCATATAGGTAAGTATTTGTATCTCATAAAGTTGCGCAAAGATATACACGCCCCTCACAAATCATAGCCTGCAGTGAATTACTCTATGACCCGAAGATTTGGCCGCAGACAACATTTAAAATATTGTTAACTGTCATGCTATGTTTCAATTTGTCCGTTGGATTCTGAAATTTTTTCAGTTTCCTGTGCCAGATTTTCATTTTTGAGCATTGGCATTGGGTTTGCTGTCTTTAGGGTAAAAAAACAACACATTATGAACACGCTAGTAAGAAAAACAAACGGCAATGGCCAAGTGCCAGTAAACACTTTCAGCGGCCTGGTAGACAAGATCTTCCAAAACAATGTGAACCGCTTATTTGATGACGATTTTTGGGGCTTTAACCATGTATCCCAAAATGTCAGCGTTCCGGTAAATGTGAAGGAAACTGACAAGAGCTACGAGCTCGAATTGGTAGCTCCGGGTCTCAAAAAGCAAGACTTTAAGATCAACGTACACGGCGACATGCTCACCGTAAGCTTTGAGCATCAGGACGAACAGGACCAGCAAAACAAAGAGGAGGGCTGGCTGCGTAAAGAGTACCACAAACGTTCATTTACCCGATCCTTCAATCTTGATGACGCGATTGATGCCAACAAGATCAACGGGAATTACAGCGATGGTATTCTGCACCTGAGTCTACCCAAAAAAGAAGGTTCACAAACAGTTTCTCGCACCATAGAGATAAAATAAAGGCAAGGGAAATAGCAGGAAAAATAGAAAAACCAATGCAGGCGGTGTAGCAGTACGCCGCCTGTTTTTGCTAAAGCAAAAAAACTTACCGATCATGAAAAAGATATTTTTGGCAGCGTTGATGGCAATGACTTTTGCGGGCTGCCACGCACAGGAAGGGGGATTTAAGAAAGATTTTTCATCACCTCAGGGTACAACGACGCAAAACAAACCGCAGGAGCGTTGGAAAGTGAACAAACGGTATGACGATAACGGCAACCTGATAGGCTACGACAGCACCTATTCGTGGTCGTACTCCAGTAAGGGAGCAGCAAACAGTGATGCGGACGCAGACAGTATGCTAAATGCGTTCAGACGGCAGTTCAACGGTTTTCCTTCTTTCTTCTCTCCGCATTTCGGCGATCAATTATCGGCCGACAGCTTGTTTTTCTCGGATTTTAACAGCACAGGTGGGCCGATGCAAAAATGGGGGAACAACTTTTTTGACATGGGCAAAATGATGCGCCGGCTGGACTCACTGGGCAGCTCTCTGCTGGATGACAATTTCCCCGGCATGGAAACAAAACAAAAATCATCGCTTCCCAATGGATACCGTTTATAACATAGTAGTCAGTATCAGGACGATGCAGGGAATGATGGAGACCGGCACTTTTTACCTGGGTACAGACAACGATTTTGCGCACGGCGTATTTGACAGCCTGCAGGGCGACCTTACTGCGGATGACGATGTACTGATACGCATAGACCTGGAAAAGAAAGACAGGAACACACTGCCGGTGCGGCTGAAACGAATAAGCTGTACCCTGAACCAGTATGCGGACAACTGCAAAATAATAACGCGCGATGTATTCAAATTCTTCGCGCTGGAACGATAGCCGCCTATCTGCAGGAACAAATAAAATGATCAAACTTAATGGAGCAGACCACGACAAATATCCTTGACGACAGGCGTATAAAACTGCTGAACTTCCTGCTGCAGAAAAACAAAATACCGCAACAGGGAGATTTCAACCTGGAAAAATTGATCGCCGATATCAAGCCGGGAGAATATGAACAATTGTTTGCCGGCAATCCCGAATTTGAAACGATATGGAAGGATGTGAACATGTCAAAGTCGCTTGCAAACTTCTTAATAGAAAACGGCCTTGCAAAGCAGGACGGCGAAAACATGGAGCTTACCGGCTTGCGTGGACGCGACCTGCAAAAACAGGGCAGCTATGGTAAATTGCTGGAGGATGAGCGGTACATAACCAACGAGGCGCGCAGGGTAAGTGAGCTGGAGCTGGAAGCACACCGCATGGCACACCGCCAATATAAGATCAATGCCCTTATCGCTTTTGGCACTTGTGTCGCAGCATTATATTATTTGCTGGAGATCCTGAATGGCTTTTTCGGCTTCTATCATTATGCACACTGATTTATGCCCAAATAGCGCAGGCATTTGCACATTTCCTTATTTGCACATTTTCAAATTATTTTCTTTTCAGCCATCCCGTCACGCTCATGCGCTGGCGATTGGCCACTGCTACTTCATGCTCCAGTATATCGCTCTGGAAGAAGATCGCTTTTTGGTTGGTGGGAAGTATTTCCTGCGTGGTCTCATCATCATGATGTATCACGAGTTGGCCACCATCGGTCACTACCCAGTTCTCGTTCAGGTAGGTCATCATGGAGTATTTGCGGTTATAGTCGTTCTTAAACTGGTCTTTATGCCTTATATAGCCTGTACCTTCTTCGTAAAGTGCGTAGTGGAATTCGCAACTGTTTATTCCGGTAAAGCAGGTTTTGTTGAGGTGGCCGGTGAACTCCTTTATCATCTCCAGGAACTCCATCTCGGCAGTGTTTTTCGTCTTGTTGTCTATCCAGCAGGTCTTGTCGCCGCGTATCTTCTGGGTCTTGTCTTTTACGGCTATGTTACCTATGCCAGCCTTCTCCATGCGGCTGTCGCGGTTTAGCCTGTGTATATTCTGCAGCAATGCTGCGGCAAGCGGAAGACTCAAAAAAGATTCAGATATGCCGATCCTATTTGTAATAAACCCTTCTATCAACTCCTCGAATTTCGCCTCCATTGTTTCTAAAGGTAGGCTTTAATCCGCAGGAACAGCGTTTTCTACGCTGCAATTGACACATTAAGCCATTGAGTAGTTATCTATTCACCTCCTCTCCAACTATCCTCCCGTCCTGCATAGTAAACACACGGTCTGTCATTTTCGCCAGGGAGTCATTGTGCGTGATCATAATAAACGTCTGCCCGAATTTATCGCGCAGGTCCAGGAACAGCTGATGCAGGGAATGAGCATTAGCGCTGTCCAGGTTGCCCGTAGGCTCATCGGCCATCACTACCGATGGTCGCGTTACCAGCGCTCTTGCTATGGCTACACGCTGCTGCTCTCCGCCAGATAGTTCAGATGGCTTGTGCTCCACCCGCCCGGCTAGTCCTACCACGCCCAGCATTTCGGCAGCAAGTTGCATCGCCTCTTTTTTGGGTGTTCCTTTTATCCACAATGGCACAGATACATTCTCTATGGCGCTAAACTCAGGCAGCAGGTGGTGAAACTGGAATACAAACCCAATATGTGTGTTGCGAAACTTAGCTTGTTTTTTTGATGGCAGTTGCAGTATATCGGTGCCGTCTATCAGTACGCTGCCACTGTCCGGCTTATCCAGTGCGCCTACCAGGTGCAGCAGTGTGCTCTTTCCCGCGCCCGATGGGCCCACAATAGAAACGATCTCGCTCTTGCCCACATGCAGCGACACATCATTTACCACCGTGAAGTTTGCGTATTTCTTAAACAGGTTTTTAACCTCAAGCATAAGGTCTAAAGGTAGCTAAATTTTCATTTGCTGCCCGGCAAACCCATCCACGGTATTACAGAATAAACACTATCTCACCGATAATTTTTAGTTAAGTTTTTTATCTTTTTTACACAAAGCCAGCCGGATGTGTTTTGTTTTGAATTTTCCCTTACATTTGCGGGAACAGAATAAAAATAATCTATTTATAATATGTTTTGGACACTTGAATTAGCATCACACCTCGAAGACGCCCCATGGCCTGCAACCAAAGATGAGCTCATAGATTATGCCATTCGCTCTGGCGCACCACTGGAAGTGGTCGAGAACCTGCAGGAGCTGGATGATGAAGGCGAAATCTACGAAGGCATCGAAGACATCTGGCCCGACTATCCTACACAGGAAGACTTCTTCTTTAACGAGGACGAGTATTAAGCCACGCTTCTTTCAAACATTATTGATCCCGCTGCAACGCGGGATTTTTTTATGAAGCAATTTACCGCACAATAAAAATGATACTAAACCTCTTTCTATCTCCAACTCCCAAACTTCAGACTTTCTACTTTAGACTATCTACTTTCGACTATCCACTAACTACTAAACTACTAACTACTTTAGCCTATATTTGGTAAATGAAAAGCATCGTTGTTTTCTGCGGATCGGGAGATGGGTATAATGAATGCTACAGGGAAGCTGCCTACGAGCTGGGCGCAATACTTGCAGGGCGCGGCATACGCATAGTATATGGCGGCGCAAAGGTGGGTCTTATGGGCGCCCTTGCTTCCGGTGCGTTGGAAAATGGCGGCAAGGTGATCGGCGTTATTCCGGCCTTCCTGCAGACCAAAGAAGTGGCCCATGACGGGCTCACAGAGCTGATCACCGTGGAAACCATGCACGAACGCAAACTAAGAATGCACGAGCTCAGCGATGGTATTATCACCATGCCCGGCGGCTGGGGCACTATGGAAGAGATGTTTGAAATGCTTACCTGGGGTCAGCTGGGACTGCACGAAAAACCCGTGGGCCTGCTCAATGTAAACGGCTATTACGATGCGCTCAAAGCATTATCCGACAACATGGTTACAGAAGGTTTCCTCGATGAATTTGTCAATTCCTCACTGCTCATCAGTGAATCACCGGAAGAGCTGCTTACCAAAATGGAAGACTACACACCGGTTGCCGCAAAAAAAATAATGACCCGGCAAACTACATGATACAAAAAAATAACCCCGCAATTGCGGGGTTAAATATGTTCATGCTGCTGTTGCACTATCTCGCTATGCTCACCTTTCCGCGCTGCACAGTATTATCTTTACCAGTTACGGTGTAGAAGTATAAACCATCGGGCAGGAACGATACATCTACCGCCTCATTACCGTTCAATACCTTTGTTCCTACAACCTGGCCATTCACAGAGAACAAAGTAAAGTCAGCGCCTTCGTTTCCTTTTGCGTTTATGTACAGTGTCTCCGATGCAGGGTTAGGATATACTTTCACCTCATTGCTTGCAACAACATTCTTCACACTAAGCCCTGGTACATATGTCATGGTCACATCATCCACATAAAGGGTGCTGCTGTCAGATATATCGCTCTGGCCGCTGCTGGCAAACAGGATGCGCACGGTGTCAGCGCCATCCAATGAATCTATATAAACAACATTTGCAGTCACCTGGTGGAAGGAACTGGATTGGCCAATGTTCACAATACCAGTACCTATCATGGAATCTATACCATGTATGGTGCTGAATACGTTAACGGTAAGCGATCCGCTGTCCAGCCCAACGGTGCCGGTACTGTCCTTGCCAGGTGTGTACCGCACCCACGCGCTTACAGACGCAACCCGGCCTGCAATAGGCGTTCCACCGGTAAAAGTAACGGCACTGGCAGCAGAAGCACCACCCATTAAAGCCGCAACATCTATATTAACTACTGAGTTGGAAAGCAGACCGGCAAAATTACCTAGCGTGTCTTCAAACATAGTCATCACCTTGGCTGAGTGATCGCCACCATGTATGATAGTTGATTCCTCAAATACCTGTGCGGAAACTTGTGGAGAAGGATGCCCGATCAATGGCCCGAATTCCTGCAGGAGCGCTATAACAGTTGAATCCAGGCCATACCACTGTGTGGGCGCCTGGATGTCTATCGAAGTAGTTGATCCGGAAGTACCGGTCCGCCACGTTTCCATACCAGCATTAGGAACTGTTTGTGCAAATGCGCAGCTTCCTGCGATAAGAGAAAGCAACAAAAAGTAAATTTTTTTCATACTTTGTTTTTTTAGGGGATTTTTGATTTTAATTTTATGCAAATTAGTGATTTATCTCTTTCAAACATAGCTGTACTGCATCAAAATCGGGTATATCCGATGCATTTTCCAGCACTTCTGCATAGCGCACCACTCCTTCCTTATCAATAACAAAGGCCGACCGTTTAGAAACGCCGTCCATATCATTGAACCAATGATCATAAATGGTATCATACGCAGTGGAAGCCACTTTATTAAAGTCGCTAAGCAATGTAAAATTCAGGCTTTGTTCGGCCTTATACTTGCCCAGCGAAAACAAAGAGTCAACAGATATGCCATACACTACAGCATCAAGCCCGTTGTAGGTAGCTATGTTGTCGCGGGTCATGCACAGTTCCTTAGTGCAGGTACTTGTGAATGCCAGCGGGAAGAACAAAAGCACTACGTTCTTTCCTTTGTTCTCGCTGAGCGTTACTTTATTTTTTTCCGTATCCCGCAGTGTGAAATCCGGGGCCTGTTGTCCGATCTGTATTGCCATTATGTTGTTTTTTTATTTTTCTATCTCAGCTATCAATGCCGGGTTGGTGGTCCGTACTTTAGGATCAAAAACAGCCACCAGCTCGCCGCGCTCATTAATAAGGTACTTCTGAAAATTCCATTTCACCTCGCTGTCTTTAAGGTTATTGTATTTCTTCTGGGTCAGCCATTTATACAGCGGCTCCATCTCTGGCCCACGCACTTTTGTTTTTGCGGTCATCGGAAAAGACACGCTGTAGTCTTTACGATAGTCGGCATGTGCCTGTTTCTCACCAGGAGGTATCCCGAAATCGTCATACAGGAATCCAATGACCACCAGCTTACCCTCATACTTCTTAGCCAGGGCATCCAGGTCGGCATACTGGCGGTCGCTTATCAATTGCGATGGTACATTTACTATAAGTATCTTTTTGCCTTTGTAAGCTGCAAGGTCTATGTCATTGCCCCCGTTCAGGGCAGCAGCCTTACATTCATATATACTTGCCGGAACATCTTTTGCCACCGGCGCAAAAAGAAACAGCATTTGAAACAACATAGCTATACCAAAATTCATAACCGACGTTTTATTTGAATAAAAGTAAAGGTTTTTTATTATCCGCAATTAAAAAAATCACTGCAAAGAGCTGAAAATAGTCGCCATTTAAAATCGTTTCCCTACTTTTAACTTATAAAAATCTCAGAAAATGACTCTTTTTCAGACCGGTAAACATATTAAAGTATCTCGAAACAGCCTTTTATTGCTTTTGTTAACCATATTTTTTTTCAACGCCGCGTGCTTTGCACAGGGCACATGGACGCCACTCACCAGCCACCCGGATGATTACAACGATGGCGTAATGATATTAATGACCGATGGTTCAGTAATGTGTAAAACATCAGGTGGCAGCTCCGATCCTTATGGAGTTTATTGGGACCGGTTGTATCCCGACATACATGGCAGTTATATAAATGGCTCCTGGTATAGAATGAGCCCTATGGCCAATTCCCGTCTGTATTTCTCTAGCCAGGTGCTTAAAGATGGCACCCTGTATGTTGCAGGCGGCGAGTACGGTCAGGGCCGCAGTTTGGGAGAGCGATACTACCCGCTTATTGATAACTGGGTCTCTCTGCCGGGACTTGCAAATATTACAGACACTATTTCAGATGCCAACTCAGAGACTCTGCCTGATGGCCGGGTGATACAAGCTATTGTGAGCCAGGGCGGTTTCGCAACCGACCTTGTGGATATCTACGACCCGATCGCGAATACCTATACTACGGCTCCCCATACCTTAGGCATTGCCAATGAATCTGCCTGGGTGAAGCTGCCCGACAACAGCCTCCTTTTTGTTGACATTAATACATTGCATTCTGAGCGTTACATTCCTTCACTGAATATCTGGAAACGCGATGCAAATCTTCCCGTAGCGTTATATGACCCTTATGGCTCCGAAGCGGGCGCCAGTTTTCTACTCCCTAACGGCAAGGCATTTTTTATAGGCTCCACACCTACCTCAGCTTATTATACACCATCCGGTGATACTTCTAACGGATCATGGACCGTTGGACCGGTCATCCCTGATACGCTGGGTGCTCCTGATGCGTCTGCTGCAATGATGGTTGATGGCAAAATACTCTGCGCCTTTTCCCACACACCTACCGCAGACACGGTTTTCCCAAGGCCCACAGAGTTTTATGTGTTTGACTATACTACCGATACCTTTACACGCCTCCCACATGTACCATACATTATCGGCGACAGTCTCAATATCTGCGCTTTCCAGACAAATATGCTGTGCCTGCCCGATGGTAATATACTTTATGCCAGCCAGGGCAATGACCAGTATTATGTGTATACACCAACCGGTGCGCCGCTAGCCGCAGGCAAACCCACCGTTACCGCTCTCATAAAGACCGATTGCGATACATTCCTCGCTGTTGGTGCTTTGTTTAACGGCATCACGGAAGGTGCTGCGTATGGCGATGACTGGCAAATGTCTTCCAACTACCCCATAGTGAGAATCAGCAGCAATGATACGGTGTATTACTGTGCTACGTACAACTGGAACAGCACCGGGGTAATGCGCGGCACTGCCGCTGATACCACCCAATTTGTTATTCCTGCGACCGTGCCCGGAGGCACTTACTCACTGCAGGTGGTTGCAAATGGCAATGCATCAGACCCAATATCAATAAATGTTTGCCCTACAGAAGGTATTAAAAATGCCGCTGTTACCCATAGTATCAACGTTTTCCCAAACCCGGCCAACGGCCTCGTGAACCTGGAATTTAATTCCAAAAGCGGCGGCGAGTACAATGTGAAACTGGTGAATGTTTATGGGCAGGTGGTGCGCTCAAAGAACGCAAGTGCAGTGACCGGTGAAAACACATACCAGTTGCCGTTACAAGGAATACCAAACGGTATATATACCGTTACCATACGCAACGGCGATGGTGTTTATACTACCAAGTTAGTGGTTAATTAAGGATGCCCGGAATTATATAGCACAGCTCTCTTTGAAGCAGAAAATGTGAGCGCGCAACACCTCCCATCCCGTTTTTAGGAGGGGATGACGGGTGCTTGCACCGGTCTGGGGTGGTTGGCTCGCGCACAGCAGAGAGCTCATTCGCGCTATACAGTACGCGCATAGTAGCTGGGATGGAAACTGGCCTTAATCAGATTCACAAATTTATCCCTTGTGCATTATAATACTATTTTGTTTAAATCATCCGTCGAATGCCCTATGCTGTGCCTCATCTCAGAACGGTAAATATTGACCGTTATATACTTCCGTTGCGCGAGGGAGGCTCTATGCCTGGCCTTGCAGAGGCCGACGACTGCCATAAATACGTGATCAAATTCCGTGGGGCAGCACAGGGGCCTAAAGTGCTGATCGCAGAATTGATAGGAGGCGAAATAGCACGGGCGCTTGGCTTGAGAATACCGGAATTAGTTTTCGTACAGTTCGACGAAATATTTGGCCGCACAGAAAGCGACGAGCAGTTACAAAACCAGTTCAAGGCAAGCACGGGCCTCAATATTGGCCTCGCTTATCTTACCCGCAGCAACACTTTCGATCCTGGCATTACAAAGGTCAATGCCTACCTGGCTTCCACTATCGTGTGGCTGGATAGCCTCATCATGAATGTGGACCGCACGGTGCGCAACCCGAACATGCTGATATGGAATAAAGACCTCTGGCTCATAGACCATGGCGCATGCCTTTATTTTCATTACAACTGGGCAAGGCCAGCCGCCGAACAAGCCATACAGCCATTCGCCCGTATAAAAGACCATGTGCTGCTGCCCAAAGCGGCCCAACTGCCTAATGCAGACCGTAAATGCAGGAAGCTGCTTACACCGCAGGTGATACATGACATCGTTGCCCAGATACCGGATGACTGGGTCATAGCCGAACCGCACTTCAGGTCGGCTGATGAGTGCCGTGCGGCTTATGAAGAGTTTTTGTTAGCCCGGGTCGCAAAATCACATATTTTTGTAAAAGAAGCACAGCATGCAAGAGAAGAAATCATATGAGTACGTAGTGATCCGCCTGGTGCCAAGGGTAGAACGCGAAGAGTTTCTCAACGTGGGTGTGATGCTCTATGCTGCCAGCCGCAAGTTTTTGCAAATGAAGTTCCATCTCGACAAAAAAAGGATCCGCAGCTTCTATCCGGATACCGACCTGCGCCTCACCCAGAAATATCTGGAAACATTTGAACGGATATGCCTCGGAGATAAACGCGCCGGACCAATCGCTGAACTGCCCGCCCCCGAACGTTTTCGCTGGTTGTCTGCCACCAGGAGCACTACGCTGCAAATGTCGAAGGTGCATTCCGGCATGTGCAGCGACCCGGAAGTCAAACTCACGGAACTGTATGAGCAGTTGGTATTGCCGCTGGTGAAGTCTTAGTGTGATCCCCTTCGGAACAGCAGGAATAAGTAGGTATAGAATTTAAACCAGTAGCGACAATGAAATTATGTTTGTATGCCATTTTGTTTCTCATGAGCTACGGAAAAGCTCTTGCACAATGCAATTATCAAGACTATGAAAAGTTTATCTCTGAAAACTGCGTTGATTGTAACCAATCTCAAGTAAATATTTTCGTTTACAAAAAATGCAGGGAAGCTGATTCATTGCTAACACAAAGTCGAGAGCGTTTTCACAATAAAGTAACCAAACAATTCAATGGATCCAATACTGAAAAGCATGAGGTTGAGGAAAAATATAACAAATCGTTTGAGGCGCTCACAAGAGCACGAGATATTGTGTTTAAAAACTACGATTCATTGACGATCTCAGGAGGCAATTTGAATTATACGCAATTGTTCTACTGGTACTTTACCGATAAGGCAAATGAAATTGTAAAAGACATGGAATCGACAGTATTTGGAGACTAGGGAACTGAGGCCAGGCGAGCTGTAGTTTTGTTCCCGTGGCGATTTTTTCAGGCAAATCAAATGTTCAGTATATTTGCATAGCATCATAACAACGTAGCGTTATTAAAATCGGCTATCTATGCAAACACAGGAAATTTTTATTGCCCATCCTACTACCAAAGACCAGATCAATGCTTTAAAAGCTGTTGTAAAGGCCTTTAAAATTGAGTTTGAAATAACCAAAGAAAATCCATACAAAACTGATTTTGTGAATATGGTGCTGGAGAGCGAGCAGGAGATCAGGAAAGGAAAAGAAGTAAAAGTAAGTTCAAAAGGATTTGATAATTTATGGAAATAGTTCTTTCAAAAACAGCTCTTTCGCATATTGAGCACTGGAAAAGAACTAATAATGCTGCGATACAGCAAAGAATAATTGAGCTTAAAAATGCCATATTGCAAGACCCTTACAAAGGTATTGGCAAACCGGAACCCCTCAAACATCAACTGGCCGGAAAATGGTCGCGGAGAATAGATAAAGCAAACCGTTTTATTTATGCAATTGTAGATGGACAGCTGCATATTTTTTCTCTGAAAGGGCATTATAACTAAGCTGATTTCAAGGCAGCAATAACCCACAACCGCAGGCTTGTTTATGGGTAGTAGCGTCACAAGTAGCTACTCGTAATCGGCACGTAACTCATTCTGCTTCACCCTCTCCTTTGGAGAGGGACGGGGAGAGGTCTCCCCTACTCCAGAAACGCCATATCCGCCCTTGTAAGCGTAATATCATCCGCCTTCATGTTCTCTTCAAAGTGGGCCAGTGAAGATGTACCTGGTATAGGCAATATCCACGGCGACTTGTGTAGCAGCCAGGCTATGTTTATCTGGGCTTCTGTAGCTCCATATTTTGCAGCTATCTGTGCCACCCGGTCATCCTTACGGTGCAGTGAATGCAGCAGTGAGAAATAAGGTATCAGCGGTATCTCGTGCTCCTCGCATATATCCAGCACTTCTGCCCCGCCCATGCTTTCGCCATGTGCCGAGTGCATTGTAGTGCGCTGCCCGTGGCCATACATGTTCTCTACGGTTGCTATCTCACCCATTTGCATGGCTGTTTTCAGGTCTTCCGGACCCACATTGCTCACACCCACATGCAGTATCTTACCTTCCCGCTGCATGTCAAACATCGCGCCCATTGATTCCTTAAAAGGCACATCACCACCATGTATCGCCCTAAAGTGCACGAGTTGCATCTGCTCCAATTTCAGGGTGCGCAGGTTGTTCTCAATGCTGCTGCGCAGTTGTTCAGGGCTGTTATAGGCATACCAGCTTTTGTCGGGCCGGCGGGCTCCCCCCACCTTAGTACATATAATAAGGCCGTCAGCGTATGGATACAAAGCCTCTGCTATCAGGCGGTTGGTAACATCTTCTCCATAATAATCCGCCGTATCAATAAAGTTCACACCGCTGGTTATGCAGCGTTTTAGTATTTCCAGCGCTTCATCGCGGTTCTTAGGCTCTCCGTATATCCCCTCGCCGGTCAGCCGCATAGTGCCATATCCCAGGCGGTTGGCTATTAACGGGCTGGCACTGTTACGGGCTATTACTATTGTTTCCTTGCTATCCATTCTTTGTGTTTAGTGTTTTCAGGGTACAAAATAGGCTGTTATCTCAACCGAAGCAAAAAAAAGCGCCTATACTTTCACAGGTTTACAAAAACATCACACAATATTAATGCCAACTTACAATGTCTTACATAAATGGCAGGGATCTGAACCGTTACCATAGCAGCACCTTTGCATTCAGCTGTTCGGTCTTTGTGACGGCATTTACAAAATACAGGCCGTGCGGACTATCCAGCCCTATCTGCGTTTGCTGGTTTGTCTCAGTAGTTACTTCCTTTACTTTTTCGCCTATGGCATTTGTGATGATGATGGTTACATCTTCATTGGTTGGCGAAGAAACATTAACGGTAAACGTTCCGCCACTTGGGTTGGGGAACAGCGACATAGAAGCAGCTGTTTTAACGTTGCTCTTCACCTCTTCTGGTAAGCCGTACTTCATTACTGTCGCCTTGTTACCCCTGGCGGTATCTTCAAAACAAATATAAGGTGTGCTGTTCTTATCAACAGCCAGCATACGCACATTGCCCATATAATCGGGTGATATCCGCCCGAAAGAAAAATCAGGACTGCCCACTGATGCCCAGCTGCCGTTGTAGTCCATTACATTATTCTTTTCGCTGTCATCGTCACTCAGGAAGAATACAAATGGCTTGCCCGTGCCATCGAGGGCAATAGCCGTTTGACTGGCGTAACCCGGCGAGGCAGCCGACCCAACAATTGGCCAGTTGGCACCATCAAATTTCCTTACCATCGCTGATTGTGTTGCATCAAAAGCGCAGTATACCAGGTAAGGCACACCCGAACCGTCTATTGCGATCTGTGTATACAATGTCCTGTCGTCGGTAAACCCGGCGCCGCCTACAATGCCCCAATTAGGGCCATAAAATTTCTGTACTGTGCCCGCGCCGTCCAGTCCATCCTGGTAAGCTATGTACGGCGCACCGGCGGGGTCTACCGCAATAGAAACATAAGCAATCGGTGTGGTTGTAAATGCTGGTGTGCCAACATTCGCCCAGGCAGTACCACTATACTTCATAACTGTGGCCGCCCCGCCCCAGCCTCCTTCTATGAAAACAACATAGGGGGTGCCCGCAAGGTCCAGAGCCATTTGCATATCACCGGCAGAATTGGCCGAAAAGCCTGCGCTGCCTACATTCACCCAGGCTGTGCCATTGTACTTCATCACCGTTGCTTTGCCACTGCTCCCCCAATCGGAAAAACCTACATACGGTACGCCATTAGTATCGATAGCAATGGAAGTGTTACCAGCCCCAGCTGCCGAAAAGCCCTTAGACCCCACTACGCTCCAGCTCGATCCAATGAGTTTCATTACGGTTGCCTTGCCGCCATTAGCAGCGTCTGAATAAACTACATAGGGTATGCTATTTTTATCCACAGCTATAGAAACGCAGGTGGCAGTACTATCTGAGAAACCAGGGTTACCCGCATGTACCCACGACTGCGCGTGCGTGGTAATTACGGCGAATGTCAGGCAAGCAGCGATCGAAGATGCTTTGATGATTTGTTTCATTTTTTTTAAGATGATTTTAGATTTGTAATTTCTGCTTAGATCGGTGACTATATAGACGTCTGAAACGACCATCATCTTTGGTCTTCACAGAAATATTATTTTGTGAAAGTATCTATAACGAAAAATATGCAAGGAAATTGCCCGGTACTTAATTTTTATTTTTCATGTTACATTTTTCTATTCTAAAAATAAAATACTGACTTTCTGTGCCAAATTGCTATCTGGCGGAACCCTTATACCCTTTAGACAACTAACATTTGCATCAAAAACCTACACTCGCGCTTTGCGGTCTTAAAAACAAAATAAGTGGGCTGCGCCTTTGCGTCTTTGCGAGAGATTTTTTTGCGAAATAC
>CAIRTW010000044.1 GCA_903881585.1 uncultured Bacteroidota bacterium
GACAACTAACATTTGCATCAAAAACCTACACTCGCGCTTTGCGGTCTTAAAAACAAAATAAGTGGGCTGCGCCTTTGCGTCTTTGCGAGAGATTTTTTTGCGAAATACCTTCGCATGATTTAGCTGTCCAATTGGTATTAGCTATACGCTCCACCGCTTTCTATACTGATCGGAACGCTTCAGTTTAAAAAAACACCTTACTCGCGCTTGGCGGCCTTAAAAACGAAATGAGGGAATTGCGAGCTTTGCGGCTTTGCGAGAAACCTTTCCCGCGCTTTCTGTGCTTCCTTTACGAGATTTTTTTTTTGCATGAACCAGTCTCGCTAATTCCCCTTTATTCGTCTCAAAAACGCCACCACTGTCGCCCTGTCCCATCCGGCAAACCGCCCGCGCTGCACGATGAGTTTATTAGCATCCGGCTGACTTAGGAAGTAATGAAACACATATCGCGGCTGTGGCCCCTGCCAGCCCATCATCTCGCCAAAATAAAGATCATTCAGCACCAATGTATCATGCCACATATCTGCCGTATAATACCCCCGCGAAAAACGCAGCAATTGGCCTATGTCTTTTTTGCCTGCATCCGACTTTAATAACGAATCATTGCAACTTACAAAACGGAGGTCTGTTGCTCCATTATCAAAAACAGACCTATATCCAGTATTATATCCACTGTTGTTCTTTACAACCACATACCAGAGCAAATTATTGAGCGGTGTGGGTGTGGTAAAGTAGTCATTGGCAGCGATGCCTTTATCATGAATGTCTCTTTCAACAGCATGATCTATGAACAGCTTAAACCCTACGCCGGCAACAAGATATAACGCGCTTAGCACCAGCCCGGCTTTCGCCCATAACATCCGTTTTTTGCTTGTAGTTTTTATTATCAGCAACACTGCCATTGCCACAGCCGGCCAAAGGGTGAACAATGGATCTGCAACAAACAGTGTATTAAATGCAACACGGTAATGGCAGAACGGCTCAAACCATCCTGTGCCATAGGCATTGAAGGCATCAATAAAAATATGAACCAATATCTCTAAGCCCCAGAACATAACCCACTTTTTGAAACTTAAACCATTCTCTCGCAGCAATTTCGCTGAGCACCACGCCAGCAATGGTGTCAACAGTGCTGCAAAGAGGATAGAGTGAGTAAAACCCCGGTGCGCCAGTACATCACTACTCACGGGCAGGCAAAATGAGGCGACAAAGTCAATATCCGGGATATTCTGGGCCAAAGCGCCTAACAAGAGTGCTTTTTTACCGAGTTGTTTACCCGCTATAGCCTCTCCTATACACGCTCCCAGCACTATATGGGTAAGTGTATCCATGAATTAATTATTAAAAAATAAAAAAATACTGGCCAAACGTTTGAATTTTTATTTTTAATTCAATATTTTACACGCAAATTACAACATCATAACCTGACAAAAACAAAAAAAAGACCGCTTATGAAACTGAACATCGTTACAATTCTACTATTTACAGTGCTGTTATCAACTGGCTTTAGCACTAAATCTGACGCTCAGTGCTGGAGAGCTCACAGGTACGGCTACTGGGCTCCGGAACACGCAACGGACAAGGCCTGTTGCTCAGATCATTGGGGTTGCCGTCCATGGCACGGTTGCTGGGGAGGCTATTGCAGTGCGGAAATGCGCCAGCGTGCAATTGAAGACAGCACAAATTGCGCTAAATACCACGAAGACTGGAAAGCTGCACATGCGAAGTACGAAGAAGGTGATGCCATTTTGCGCAACAGCAACCACGGCTACTGGGGTCACGGTTACTGGGGTCATGGCCGCGATTGGGGCTGGGATCGTCCTTGGCGTCACGAACGCTACTACTACCGTGGTGCAGGTTATTAATAACACAACATTACTTTAATAAATAAAGGCTACTCAAAAAGTAGCCTTTATTTATTTTGTTTAATGACCTCTTCCGAAATGTATATTCTGTGCTTGGCCTGCCTGCACCAAAAAGGTACGTTCGGGCGGGCGTTCTTAAAACCAAAGCAAGGAAATCGCCCGCTACCGGATTGATCGGGGGTACCTCTGCATCTCCTTTGTTTGCAATAACTCGAATTCGCGCTTGGCGGGCTTAAAAACGAAATGAGGGAATTGCGCGCTTGGCGCCTTTGCGAGAGACCTTTTTCTGCGACTTTGCAGGATTTTTTTACTTCGTTGTCGGAACCTGCCGCGTTTCTATCGCCCCATTCTTCTCAACACCTTCTCTATATCCTCAGGAGTATCTATACAGTGGCTTTCGAAACCGGTTGGTACACATTTTATCTTAAAGCCGCTCTGCAACCAGCGTAACTGCTCCAGGGACTCAGCCTGCTCTAGCGTTGATACAGGTATTTGCGATATTTTCTCCAGCACATCCCGTCTGTAGGCATACATCCCCACATGCCGGTGGTACGGAAAATGCAGGTGCCATTCCTTTTCATCCACCCCTTTAATAAAGGGGATCACCATACGGCTGAAATACAGTGCCTCCATATTCTCGTTAAGGACTATTTTCACTTCTCCACGGTCAAACAGCTCCTCGTGGTTGCTTACAGGGATCATCTGCGTGGCAAGTTCAGTAGTTCCATCTTGTAGCACCGCCGCCAGCTCGTCCAGTTGCTGAGGTTCTATAAATGGCTCATCGCCTTGCACGTTGATCACATAAGTGTATTCCGACCCCAATTGTTGGAGCGCTTCCCAGCACCGGTCCGTACCATTGGCATGATTCGGCGAGGTCATCAGCGCTTCACCACCAAATGAGCGCACATGCTGTAAAATACGTTCGTCATCAGTTGCCACAACGAGTTTATGCAGCAACTTGCTTTGCGCAGCCTGCTCATATACCCTTTGTATCATGCTCTTACCCTGTATATCAATAAGCGGCTTCCCCGGGAACCGGGAAGATGCATACCGTGCGGGAATTATACCTGCTATCATTATAGCTTTATATAATTGGCCCGGCCTAAAGGCCGGGGCATGAAAAATAAATCTCTCGTTTTGTTGATCGTTGCTTTCAGTAACCCAACTTTTGGCCTTACAGTTAGTACCTCTTCAAGTCCTGTATATCCAGCATCCCAAAAGGTTTTCCATTCTCAAGCACCAGTATCGTATCTACATTCATGTTCTTAAATATCCCTTCTGCCTCATTCAGCAGTGCATTAGCTTCCACGCTTATTGGCGCTTTATATTCAAGATCACCTATCTTTTTGCCCAGGATATTTTCGCCATCTTTCTGCAACAACCTGCGCAGGTCTCCATCGGTGAATATTCCTTTCAGGCTGCCATCTTTATTAACAACGGTAATACAGCCAAAGCCATATTCGGTCATCTTCACTATAGCATCCTTCATATTGGTATCAGCCTTCACCAGCGGATTAGTGCCATTGATAGCCTCTTTTACACGCACGGTCATCAGCCTGGTATCACTAAGGAACTGCTCCGTTCCTACTGTAGTGAAATTATTATCGGTCAGCCCTTTCAGCACTTTTAGCGGTACAGTTATCGTATGTACACCTATGTTAATTGCATTGCGCACATGCTCCGAATTGCGCACCGAGCTGAACATGATCTTAGTATCATACCCATAGTGATTAACAGCGTCTACACACTGCTCTACAAGCGCCAGGGCATCATGCCCCTGATCCTGCAGGCGGCCCACCAACGGGCATACATAGCTCGCTCCGGCATGCATCGCCATATAGGCCTGCTGAAGTGTATATACCAGGTGAACATTCACCAGCAATCCTTCATTACGCAGCAATTTACATGCGCGCACCCCTTCCAGGGAAACAGGTATTTTGAACACAGTACGCTTTGGGTCCAGGCCAAGGTCCAGCTGGCGACGGGCTTCTTTTACCACATCTTCTGCAGTATTCCCAAGAGCCTCTATCTGCAGCACAGGCACCATTTTAGACAGCTTTACGATTGTGCCGTCTATGTCTGCTATGCCTTCGCGCTGCATAAAAGTAGGAGTGGTCGTCAACCCATCCAGAAATCCTAACTTAAAGCCTTCTTCAATCTCTTTGAGGTTGGCCGAATCGAGATATAATTCCATGTTTTCGTTTTGAAATTTAGTAAACGTGTGTTCTATAAAATCTTTCAGGGTCAAGTACCTGCATTTCCGAAAAATAAAAATCTTCCAGGTTGCTGCTTACTATGCATGCACAGTTGGCATGTAGTGCTGCATAATACTGAAGCCCATCTTCAAAATCATGTATTTTCTTGTTTTGCACCGTTGATAATGTTTCACGCTCACCGCAATCTGCAATTTCAAGATGTTCTGCCAGTAACCTTATCTTTTTATTAGCAAGGTCTTGCCCATGTTTTTTTTCAGCAAAATAATAAGCAATTGCCAAACAAATATTGGTAGTTACCAATGTTGTATTGCCTTTCCCTGCCATGCTCAATATTCTGGAGGTGTAGGTAAATAGGGGGTATTCCTTATTAAGCACAGATATCAGGATGTTAGCGTCAAGAAAATACTTCATTTTTTCCTGTTATAATATTCGTCTTTAGTTTGCTTACGTGTACGGGGATTGGTGATATACTCTGCTTCCCCTTCTGAAACCGTGGTAACCCAGTTAGAAACAGGAATATCTTCTATATCCTGATAACCGCCCATTGTTGCCTTGCGCAAAAGAATTTCCGTAAGCCTGCTCAGGCTTATTCCTTTATTTTCAGCGTAGTGCTTTGCTTTATCTATGATATTGGCATCAAAGCTCATGGTTATTTTCGCGTCCATAACACTTCCTATTTTTATACGACAAAGTTATAAATTTTATACGTACAATCAAAAATTCTCCTGATTATTTCCTGTATTTCACTTCTATCGCATGAAGCTCAATAAGTGGTTTTAAAAATTCCTCCAGTTTATATACACTAAGCTGGCTGGCTGCATCACAAAGGGCCTTTTCCGGCTCCGGATGCGTCTCTATAAAGATACCATCTACCCCCGCAGCAACACCTGCATAACTCAGTACCGGCAGAAACTCCTTCGCCCCACCCTTCGCATCCGCGCTCGGAATGCCATATTTACGGATAGAGTGAGTAATATCAAAGACAACAGGATAACCCAGTTGCGCCATATGATAAAAACTACGCGGATCAACAACAAGGTCATTGTACCCCATGGTATAACCACGCTCAGTAAGAATGATCTTGCTATTGCCTGCCTCTTCACATTTAGCCACCGGGTGCTTCATATTCTCCGGAGCCAGGAACTGTCCGTGTTTAATATTAATTACCGCTCCGGTCTTCGCCGCTGCCACCATCAGGCCAGACTGCATACATAGATAAGCAGGTATCTGGAGTATATCGCAAACCTCGGCAACCGGCGCCGCATGATCGGGATAATGAATATCTGTCAGTAGTGAAAAGCCAAACTGCTCCTTTATTTTAGCCAGCACTTTCAATCCCTTATCCAGACCAGGACCATCATAGTACTTCAGGCTGCTGCGATTGTCTTTTAAGAACGAAGATTTATAGATGATGGGAATGTTCAGCTTCTCGCTTACCTCGCGCAGCTTCTCAGCCGTTTTCATCATTATGCTTTCTTCCTCTATCACACACGGTCCCGATATGAGAAACAACTCATCAGCACCGCAGCCTATATTCCCTACTTTTATTTTTTTATTGCTCATGATTCAAATTTAGGCAAGTGTGCCACACCTCTTCGGTGTGGCACACTTATGCCGGTTACATTCTTTTATACAAGTCTTTTATAGTATCTATCGTTACTTTCTCCTTCCAGTCCGCACCAATAGCATGGTTCCACATATGCGGCAGATTGTAAGCCACCTCGGCCATCGCAGTTATGGTTTCGTCGCTCCATTCTTTGCTCAACCCCTGCGGTAAAGTAACCTTATGCGTTTTCAGCATTTGTTTCAGCTCCGCAACGCCCTCTCCATAATAATCTTCCAGGTGCTGAAACGCGAGGCAATTAGCATAGCAATGTTTCTCGCCAAGTATCTTAGAAAGGCCATAAGACAATGCATGGCACACACCCACCTCCGAATAAGTAAGGCTTAGCCCACCCATCATCGATGCCACCATAAGTTTGTCATCGTTATCCGGTGTCTGGCCGGCATTTTCGCCCAGGTATATTTCCCGGCACAGCTTCAGCGACTGCTCTGCATATGCATGACTATAAGCATTATTCAGCGTCCCGTTTTCCGACTCAATGCAATGAATGTAGGTGTCCATACCCGTGAACAGCCATTTATCAACTGGTACCGATGCAATAAGTTCAGGATCAAGTATCACCTGGTTAAATACGGTCCAGTCACACTTCAGCCCCAGCTTTTTCACCGGCCCGGTAAGCACTGCGGTCATAGAAACTTCAGCGCCCGTCCCGGAAATAGTTGGAATGCCCAGATGGTAAATGCCCGGCTTCTTGATAAGATTTAAGCCCTGGTATAAAACCGAAGATCCCTCATTGGTAAACATCAGCGAGATAGCTTTGGCTATGTCCATAATGCTGCCACCTCCAATACCTACAACACCTGCAGGTACTCCTTTCAAGGCCATTATCTCGTCACGCAAACTATCTATCTGGTCCGTCGTCGGCTCATGCGGGTCCACATCAATAAACCGGATCACATCCTCAGCCGCAGCAGGAATGCGTTTTTCGAGCTCTTTCCCTTTAAAATAGTTATCCACTACGAAAAGGAAAAAACGGGCGTTCTCATTACGCCTTTCGGCGAGTATGCCCTCCATATTGGCAAAGCTGCCCCTGCCAAAAACCACTTTATCTATGTTCTTAAAATTCTTGTGCATTTGCAAAATCAAAATTCAAAATTCAAAAAATTATAGCACCGTAACACTCTTTGCAAGAGTAAACGTGGGCCCGTAACACCTCCCCTCCTGTTTTTAGGAGGGGATGACCTGTAGCTTGCGACAGGTCTGGGGTGGTTGGCTCACGCATAGCAGACCACTCATTCCACCTCACCCTCTCCTTAGGAGTTCCCGCCAGGGAAGGAGCGAAGCTCGCGTGGAGAGGTCACTACTATACTGCCACCGGCATTGCCGCCTTTACCGCTTTTGCAATATTGTTTGCCAGTGTTTTTATTTCCTCCTCTGTCCACGTGCAGCGGATACCAAACGAAATAAGGCGCCCAACTACTTCCTGCGATTTTGGCAACTCCAATGTATTGTAGTCCTGCGGCATACCCAGCACCTGTGCCGGCAATTTCGATGCCGTCTGCATCTTTTTCAGGTGGTCCCACTGGTTTATGAAATGATACATATTCGTATTCCAGTAGTTAAACCCACCAACACCGGCTTTATTCATTTCATCCACCGTACGTTTTGCAGTCTCAGTATCGGGAAGCATCATGTTTAAGAACGTTGCCGAGTCACCTGCCGGATCGGTAAGCTTCGAAAAAGAAATGCCTTCAGTTTGGGATAGAATATCGATCAGCATTTTCTTATGCTTCCGGTTGATCTCCCGTATATGTGGCACTTTGCGTGTTTGCGCCAGGCCCACCGCCGCATGCAGTTCACTGATACGGTAATTGAACCCTAATACCGGGTGCTGCTCCATACCTCGGTTATTGCCTACGTGGTTATGCCCGTGATCAGAATATGCATCCGCCAGTTTATATATTTCCTCATCGTCAGTGATAAAAGCACCGCCTTCGCCGGCTGTAGCTATCTTAAAAAAGTCAAAAGAAAAACTGCCCGCCTTGCCAAACAAGCCAACCGACTTGCCCTTATAAGACGCACCAAACGCCTGTCCTGCATCTTCAACCAATATAAGATTATGCTCTTTTGCCACCTGCATGATACCATCCATATCAGCCATGCCGCCACACATATGCACCAGGCAAATTCCCTTCGTTTTTGGTGTTACCGCCTTCCTGATCCCTTCTGCACTCAGGCACAAGGTTTCATCTATCTCCGCAAATACCGGAATAGCGCCAATAAACAACACGGCCTCTACGCTCGCTATAAACGTAAACGGAGGCACAATAACCTCATCGCCCGCGCCTATGCCAGATGCAGCCATGGCTATAGCTATTGCCGCAGAACCATTTGATACTGCATGGGCATATTTAGCGCCAGTCACTTTTCTTACCTCCGCTTCAAACTCACGCGCCTTCCACACACCATTTCGCTGCTGGTCGTGATTATAACGGAATAACATCCCGGTTTCCAATACATCATTTATTTCTTTGCGCTCTTCCGCGCCGAATAACTCTGTTCCTGGCATTTTTATGAAGATTTTTGGTGTGCAAAAATACGGTTTATCTTAATCTGGAAATGGTAATTTAAGGAACATTAACTAAATAAAGTTTACTAAGTTGCGAAGTTATTTACACTTTTTCAAGGCGTAAAAACTGCGAATATCAAGAATATTTAAAGATTTTACAACGAAGAAAAAGCGTAAAGAACGAGTAAATTGGTGAACTTTATTTTGTTATTGTTCCTGACCTTAATAAAATTGGTAAATCTGCTTAAATTTGTAAAAACAACTAAAATAATGAGAACGGCAAACCTGGTGGATAAACAAATTATCGATTATTTGGGGCAGTTAAATCTTGTGCAGAAAAAAGCTGTTCTGAATATAATAAAAGCATTCACAATGGAAGATACAGGAGATGATAATTTCGACAAAGAAATGAACCGAAGAATTGCCGAATATGAAAGTGGCTCAGTAAAAACATATACATGGGAAGAATCAATCGCACATGCCCGTGAGGCATATAAAACATCAAAGAGCACAAAATGAGCTATGCCTACAGGCTACTTCAACAAGCCCATATTGACCTTGCAGACGCTTATATTTGGTATGAAAATGAGCAAACAGGTTTAGGTGAAAAATTTTCAGCATCAGTAAATGATAAGATTTCGGTAACTATCGCTAAGTTGGGAGTAAATAATTTGTTTATTTGAAAATAATTACTTACCTTTGTCCCAATAAAGCGATAATCTATGTTTGCAGAATTTAAAACTCTCCCACAATTATTTGATTTCTTTAAGGATGAACAAGCCTGTATGACTTACTGGGAGCAGGTTAGGTGGGGTAACAATGGTATCACATGCACTCACTGCGATGCTCCTAACCCATATATAACAAACAGAGGTTACAAATGTCGCAGCATAGATTGTCAAAAGAAATTTACCGTTCTTACGGGCTCTATCTTTGAAAACACTAAACTGCCCTTACGTACATGGTTCGGCGCTATGTACCTTTGTGCTAACCATAAAAAAGGTATCAGTTCTTTGCAGGTTGCCCGCGACCTGGGCATCCATCAGAAAAGTGCCTGGTTCCTTTTACATCGTATACGCGAAACAATGGCCGAACATGCGCCACATGTATTAGGTGGCGAGGGTGTTGTTGTAGAGGTGGATAGCACTATTGTTGGCGGCAAGGTTAAGAATATGAGCAACAGGAAGCGCAAGGAGATCAAGGATAGAAAGCGCGGCATCAATGATAACAAAACTCCGGTGCTGGGTGTTATTGAGCGTTCCGGTAAAATAAAGTTTGAAGTAATAAAAGCGGTGGATAGCGAAAAGGAAATGGTAGTGGAGCATGTTGATAAAGGCAGTGTAATTATGACCGACAGTGCAACCACATACACAACAGTAGGCAAGGAATACGCGCATCATGGCGTTGTGGACCATTCTAAGCACGAATACGTAAAAGAGACCGTTTACCACACAAACACTATAGAGGGCGCATTTAGCCTGTTTGA
>CAIRTW010000045.1 GCA_903881585.1 uncultured Bacteroidota bacterium
CTCCATAGTAATGGTATTAAACCTGGTCAAACTGGCCGGGCAAATACCTTATTATCTCTTGTCTGAAATGATTACCGAAATTATTTTTTTACTGAATTTAAATAAACGGGGTGGGCTGACTTAAACAGCAGGCCCTAAATACTTTTGAAGGTTATTTCGATAAGAATTTCCTGATCCCTTACGTTTGTTACCTGTTTAATCATAAGGTGGAGAATTCATTTTTTCCTGGGGCGCTGAATGATATCAGGTATCGTTATGATGCCCGGTCTAACGATGCGATACCGGTTGCTGTGGATAGCAATATTGACCGAGACACGGCTGGTTATTATAACGCCCGAAAGCGCATCTTTTATGACCGGGATGCCATACAAAAATATGAGACCGCAACAATAGGTAAGGAGCAAATAGTATTGCTGGGTAAAATAAAGGCGTACTTCGATAAATGCAATACCAGCTACAAGATCGTCATCAGCCCTATGTATGACCAGTTAAAGACAGACACAACTGACCTAAAGAAGCTGACCTCAATCTTCGGGAAAGATAGTATTTACGACTTGTCCGGGATAAATGATATTACGAACGACAAGCATAATTATTATGAGGGCTCACACTACAGAATGAGTATCTCTAACAGGATAATGGACAGCATATACAAGCGCTAGCGCTTGTATCAGTGCAGTATCTTGTACACCAACCTGTTCGCATTACCCATTCCTGGATAAAGGCCAAGCCGGTGGTGCACGTAGCTTCTTTTATTTTCATCTCCGTACCGGTAGTCAACCAGGAACTGTTGTTTAACTCCGGCGTTGTATAGCGCCTCATTCAGCGGTTCTGTATAGGAGCCATCAGGGAATCCTATCGCCGATATGCCCTGCTGGGTAGTGTCTTCAAGATATTGTTTAGAGAGCTTCACTTCAGCTATGGCATCATCAAGAGCAAGGCAACCGAGATTATTATGGTAGAAACCGTGGGAGCCGATAGTAACCAGCTTGCTTTGGGCCGTTTTAAGAATTTGTTCCCGGGTCATCAGTTGCCAGTAATCGTCTATGTCTTTATCTTTTGTAAAGTCATAAATACCTAACAACTGATCAACCAGGTCTTCTTTTTCCGAATAGCCGGCTTTGCTGCTCGACTTTATATATTTTTCGAGGGTCAGACCGGCGTCCTTGTTTATGAATTTGTGATCTTCAAGACGAAAGTCAAGGTTGCCGAGGGTTACTTTTTCTTTTTCTTTACCGTACCGAGATACTATATCCAGGGCATCGGCCCATAGTATCTGCTTGCCCAAGGTGTCGGCCCCGGTGATGAAAAAAACTGCCGGCACATTGTATTTCTGGAGTATTGGCAGCGCATAATTGTAATTATTTGCATAGCCGTCGTCAAAAGTGAGCAGGATATTTGTTTTACCGTGGCTATAGTTTTCACTGGCAAGATCGGCATAAGAAAGCATGTGGAAGTGCTTTTTAAAAGCAGCTATCTGGGCCTCAAAATTCTGTACGCTGTAAAAGCGGTTATTGAATGCCGTATTCTGAACCCGGTCAATACCATGGTACATAAGTATTACCAACTTACCCGGGCTTTTTTTTGAAAAGAAGCCATTATCAATCAAGTTATTGGCTATGACTTTTTTGAGCGTGGTGAGCTTTCTATTTATACCGGGCGCTTTCATGTTCGTGAGGTTCCGTCTTGTACCATTGCAGACAGTTTTGCGTAAAGCGGCCTGGTGTTGTCATTAAAATCGCCCCATTTATTTACGATAAAATCCCGCGCGTTTTTGCTCAAAAAATTTCTTTTATCCTTATCATTGATCAGCTCCAAAAGCTCCTTTGCCAATATGCCGGGTTGCTTTGGCGGCACTAATATGCCATTCACGCCATTGTTCACTATTTCAGGATGGCCGGAAACATCGGTGGTTACCACGGGGAGGCCCGATGACATTGCCTCGATCACCACATTGGCCATACCTTCCCAGTGCGATGGCAGGCAGAAGATGTCGGCAGCGTTAAAGACTTTGTTCAACAGATTAGGATATATCTCTCCGAGATTGAGGAAATTCGATTCCAGCCCTCTTTTCCGCGCTTCTTCGTCAAGGTCCAGCTCAGAGGAGCCGGCATGAACGGCCAGGAGTACAAAGTCCGGATTTACTTTTTTTACCTCCTGTAGTGCGTCCAAAAGGTCCAGCCAGCCTTTTCTTTTGATGGCGGTGCCAACCGTGAGTATCGCTGTCTTACCCTCCGGGATATTATATTCCTGCCTCGATTTAAGAGCCTCGGCCGGAGATGCTGGCCTGAAGTAATTGTAATCCACGCCCATGAAGATCACATCATAGGGCATCTGTGCGTTCGCAATTTTATTAGCTTCCCTGCCCAGGTAGTCTGCTACAACAAACCGGTGGTCTGCTTCGTTCCATGTCTTTTTGAACACGTTAAGATATTCCGGCTTTTCATGCGGGTACACGATCACATCATCGCCTATGCCCAGTAGCGCCGACTTAATACCCAGTTTGTGTGCCAGCTGCTGCACTAAAGCTGAGTTTGGTATCCACTGTGAATAAAAAATATCTCTTGCAGGGTCAAGTACAATATTTTTTTGCTTAAAAAATTTGATTATCGCATTCTGGAACCGTTCTTCATACGATTTTTTTGTAAGTCTGTTTGGCCGGATATTATATATTCGCGGGTGGTACACGTGTACGCCTTCCTGCATCCTTTCATAAGGATAATCTATTTCAGCGAATTTCTTCCACTCGCTGTGCAACAGAGAAAAAGGGAAAGGCGGATACCAGGGGATAGGAATAACCACGGTGAGCTCAGCGCCATTTTCGATCAATCCTTTGTATTGCCTGTGCGAAAATATCCCGCTCCATAGCAGGCCCGGTTTATTAAATGGATAGAAAGATGGGAAAGCCCATATCCTGGGCGGGTTAAAGCAGCATAATTTTGCATAGAGCAGCTCGGATGTTTTTTTAAAATCACCCCACTCGTTTACAATAAAGTTCCTGGCATTTGCGCCCAGTTCTTCTCTCATGCTTTTGCTGTTGATCAGTTGTAGCAGTTTTTCAGTCAGCACCTTACTCTGCTGCGGCGGAATGAGTATTCCATTCCCGCCGTTTCTGATTATTTCATTATGCCCTCCCACGTTGGTAGTAATGACCGGTAGCCCTGACGATAAAGCCTCGATCACTACGTTTGCCATGCCCTCGGAATGAGATGGCAGGCAAAAAATATCAGCGATGTTATACATGGTATGCAGTGAATCCGGAGGCACTCCTTTGATTCCAAGGAAAAATGGGGATAGCCCTCTTTCTTCTATTTCCCTGGTAAAGTCGAATTCTGCATCTCCTGTATAAACGCCGACCATAAAGAACCCAACGTCCTTCTTTTTCAGCTGTTGGAGTGAGTCAAAAAGATCGAGCCAGCCTTTTCTTTTACTTGCTGTGCCCACTGTAAGTATGGTGAGTGCGTCTGCTGGTATATTATATTGCTGCTTTATACGTAGACGCTCTTCCCGCGAGACGGGCTTAAATTGGTTATGATCTACACCCATATACACAACGTCATAAGCCATATTCAAGCCGGTGATCTTGTTTGCCTCTTTGCCCAGGTAGTCTGCTACCACAAAACGCATATCTGCGCCGGCCCATGTATTTTTAAATTGCTCAAAAGACCCTGGTTTCTCGTGTGGATAAAGCACCACATCATCACCAATACATAATATCGCTGACTTGACACCGAGGATACGCGCTGCCTTCTGAATAACAACCGAGTTGGGGGTCCATTGAGAGTAGAAAACATCTTTGGCAGGGTCCAGCTCTATCTTATTTTCGGCGAAGAAATTGACAATTGTATCTATCTCACGTTCTTCATAAGATTTTTTTACGTACCTGTTTGGCCGCATATTGGCTATACGGGGGTGGTAAATAGTGACGCCATCATATACCCTTACCGCCGGATAGTTCAGTTCGGAATAAAATTTCCACTCACTGTGAAATTGGGAAAATGGGAAAGCGGGATGCCATGGCACTGGCAGGACAACCTTGAGGTCGGCGCCGTTTTCAATCATTCCTTTATATTGCCTGTGGGCAAAGATGCCTTTCCACCGGAATCCGTCCTTATTGAAAGGGTAAAAAGAAGGGAAAGCCCATATGCTCATATATACACCTTATGCAAAGAATATTTGTTATTTGTAATTTATTTTTTGGTTAGTAGTCCTCAGTTAACCGGCTTATTTTTTCAATTTAAGTAAAGAGGGGAAAAACAGTAAAACAGTATAGTAAAGTATCTCCCTCACATTTCGTTTGTCTGAATATTTAAAGTAGTCGCCGGAGTTTTTTAATACGTATTTTAGTTTCTCCAACCCTTTTAAGTCCCTGGAACCAAATATAAGCCGGATTTTTGACATCTGCAATAAGCGGGTTCTGAACAACTTATCATACCTGAAGTTGAGATATTTATTGACATTTTCATATAGTTTGAATAGTTCGCGATAGCTCTCCCTTTTCTGTGTCTCGGTTTTGGTAATGCCACCGGGATGCTCTCTGTAAACGGCTGTAGTGCCGGGCAAACACTTGATATTCCCGCTGTCGCTTATTAGTAAATGCAAGGCAATATCGCCACTCATGGCCTCTGCATAAAACGCAGGCATAGGCTTTGGCAGCGTATTTGTAAAAAATAATGTAGGCGTGGGGATAAAGCAATTTTCAGACATCACCACATCTTCAAACGTAAAATCATTCTTGGTAAGCTGGGGAAAGCGGCCGGTTGTTTCCACTCCGTGTTCGTCTATCTCAACCACCCTGGTAAAGCAAATAGTATAACCGGGGTTTGCCTCCATGAAGTCAAACTGTTTTTGCAGCTTTAAGGGGTCTGTCCAGTAGTCATCACCCTCGAGGAATGCAATGTATTTGCCGCGGCAGTTGGTTAATGTTTTGGTTGCGTTCAGCTTGGCGCCTATGTTTTTTTCTTCGTAAAGAGGCACGATAATGCCTGGGTATTTGGCTGCATATTCCTCCACTATCTTCCTGGTACCGTCTTTTGAGCAATCCTCGCCGATCACCATTTCAAACTTAAAATTGCACTCCTGGCTCAGGACACCTTCTATTGCCTGCCGTATAAATTTTTCGTGATTGTAGGTAATGGTGCAAACACTTACAATAGGGGCCGCACTATCCATTCCAGTAGTTATTTTTGTTTACCAAGTCAAAGTACTCTTCGCGGGTGATGCCCATTACATGCCTGTCCCAGTATTGGTTTTTGCGGTAGTACCATTTTTTTTGTGTGCCTTCTATTGTCCAGCCGCACTTATTTGTATATAGTGCCAGTGAGGGGGCATTGTATGCTATTATGGTGGTTTCCAGCCTGTTTAGTCCCAGTTCTTCAAATGCGAACCTCATTATGGCCATTATGGTGTCTGCAGCGTACCCTTTACCCCGCGCTGTTTTGTCCCCGATCGATACTCCGTGAGACGCATTTTTGTCTTTCCAGTTTATGTCCACGAGGTTGGCTGTGCCTATAAGCCCTATGCCGGGCACATCTATTGAATATCGCTGGTGCAGCGAATTGAGATGGAGCGTTTCAAACCATTTCTGCTGGTCATTCATGCTGGAAGGAAAATGCCACCCACCCAGCATCTCATTCATCTCCTGGTCATTTGTCCATTTGTGCAGGAAAGGAAGGTCTTCCCTTTCTATGGCCCTTAGTGTTACCAGTTTGCCTTTTATGCTCATTGTCTGGTTAGCTTGTTTACTGTTTCAATTATATGGTCCATGTCTTTTTCATCATAGCGGTGGTCTACCGGCAAGGCTGCGAGGTTCAGAGCAAGGAAGTGTTCATATTCTTCCTCCGCCATCGCCCGTCTTACATTTGGCCAAAAATCTGCAATGTAGATCCGTTCCGTATTGAGCTGCTGCCTGAGCGGCCGGCCTGATACCAATAACGGATAACAAAGCGGGCCATCTGCTGATTTAAAATTAAGTTTTATTTCATTAATATTCCTCAGTCTTTCATGCAGGTAAAAGAAATTTTTATTCCTCTGCTCCCTGCAAAATACATAATCTACCGAAGACATTATTTTTTGTGTAAGCACCGACATCTGTTTTATTCCTTCACCGGCAAGCAGCGCTTCATTGGCCAGAAAATCTGAATAGCCGTCCTCTATGCTGTGATCAATACATTTGAGCAGGTGAGTGCATCTTTCGTAAGAAACATCCTGCGGGAACTGTGGTACGTTTTCAGTACCGATGTTCAGATATGCGCCATCAGGAACGCCGAAAAATTTTCTACAGGAATAAAAGGTGTTTGTCTTTCCGATGGGTTTTGAGAAAAATGCCTGCGAGTTGTCGATAACGAGGTTGTCGATCTGTGTTGCCAATCTTTCTACAGTATCATTTTTTACGCCGAAATAGTTGATGTACAAAAAACACTCATCAGCGTTTATTGTAAAATCAATGATGGGATCAAGTGCTTCGTCTATGTGGTAAAAGGCATATTTCACTCCGGCCCGTTTTATTGGCTCCATCAATACATCGCAGGTGAACCAGGGCAGATAAACCAGCTGGTATTTCTTAGCCTGTAAAATATATTCAAAAGCATTTCTGCCGGTATTCAATTTCAACAACTGATCGTGGTACTCAGATCTGTTGCCAAATTCCATTGCAAAATAGCCGCCAATACTTTTCATAATTATTTCATTTCATATTGCTGAAGCAGCCTCATTGTTTCGTCGGGCGAATTGAACATGAGCACATCAATTACCGAAAGCCAGGGAATAAAATTACAACTAAATTGCTGGTAGGTAATACTTTGCGGCTTAATAAACCGGAGCTCCAGGCCAGCATTTCTAAAATCATCTTTGGAGTAAAGCTCCATACCACCGATGGCGTTGATGTAGGTCTTTGCCCCTTCCTTTTGGCAAATATCAATTACACGTGCCTGTGCTTTCAGCTCATTGTTGTTATAAATGGATGGTGACAAAACAAATTCTGTGTGTATGCCGAGATAAGCACAAATGCGCTGCAAGGCGGCAACGCACAACTCGCTGATTGTTTGGCAAGGGCTGTTCAGAACATTGTGCACCAGACCATATACCTCCTTAAAAAAAGGCGCTTTTGCATATGCCTGGGTGATGGTCTTCAGGAATTTCACTTGCCAGCCAGCGTACAAACTGGTGTTTATTTCTGTTTTGTTGATAGGCACAAATGAACTGGCATTTTTGAGCGGCACTGTAAATGTCTGTTCGTTGCAATTCAGTAAGATACGATTGCGGTTTATCCAGCCCTGCTTGATGAAACTTACGTCGTCGTAAACCACAAACTTATCTACCGCGCAGATCAGCTGCATATAGCCGATATACGGGAAGAGGTAGGGCTGCATGATGGCGATCTTTGTCATTGCTGGTTATTCTTTTTCGGGGACGTTTATAAAGATAGGCTGCTGCAACGCGAATGAGCTCCCTGCCTTACGCGAGTCAACCACCCCAGCTGAAAAGCATGCTTCACTATGCTTTTCAGCGTCCCCTCCTAAAAACAGGAGTGGAGGTGTAGCGCGCCCTCATTGTCTATTTCAAATATGCTCATATTCGTGCCGGATCAAAGCTCATCCACAGAAAGCATCTATTTTACGAATCCTTCAATTTATTCCTGCTGAGTATCAGCTATTCCGTGCCTTTAATAAGATCCCGGATACAAAATCTATTTCTTCATTGGTGAGCCCATAGTATAAGGGCAGGCAGATAACCCGCTTGCTGATGCTGTCGCTAACAGGCATTTCCACATTGTTTACATATTTCAGTGAATTCAGGCCGGGGTAAAAGTACCTGCGCGGATATACACGATTGATATTGAGCAGCTCGATGGATCTCAGCAACTGGCTTTCAGTTTCGAAAATTATAGGGTAATAGGAATAGTTGAATTCATCGGGATTGTACTTTATGCGGGAAACATTGAGCCCGGATAATTTCATGTCATATCGCTCAGACTGCATTTTTCGTGATGCCAGTATCCTGTCTGCCCACTTCAGGTTTACCACTCCCATTGCTGCGTGAAACTCAGAGTTCTTGCCATTTATCCCTGCTTCTTCGAAAGTCTCGGGGCCATTATGCCCAAAGTTTCTCATAAAGTCCATGGTCTGTAGCAGCTCCGGGTCGCTGGCGAATACACCGCCGCCCTCTACTGTATGGAATAATTTGGTGGAGTGGAAGCTGGCAGTCGTTACGTCTCCGTAGGAGAAAACCGATTTCCCCTTATACTTTGAGCCGAAGCAGTGCGCGCCGTCGTAAATTACTTTCAGGTTGTGCTTTTGTGCTATGGCTGCTATGGCATCTATGTCGCAGGGGTTGCCATATACATGCGTAGCCAGGATAGCAGAAGTTTTGTCTGTGATCGCAGCTTCTATTTTGGCCGGGTCTATGTTTAAGGTCTGCGGATCTATGTCTGCAAAAACCGGGGTGCAGCCCTCCCAAACGAGACTGCTGGTGGTGGCAACGTAACTGAACGGGGTAGTGATGATCTCGCCCTGCAGCCTGAGCGCCTTTATGGCGATCTGGATAGCAATGGTACCGTTAGTTAAAAATAAAAAATTGTCAACCTTCAGAAATTCTTTCAAGCCGGTTTCCAGCTCATTTACAAGCGGGCCGTTGTTGGTAAGCCATACACGCCCCCAGATACCGGCGAGGTATTTTTCGTATTCTTCGATAGGTGGCAAAAACGGTTTTGTAACGTTTATCATAATCTATTCAGTAGTGGCAAAAATGACTGTTTCTTCTTCGTGAATCGTATAGTGGCCGAGGTAAAACTTATAACCAAGGTTCAGCGAATGAATATACAATGGAATATTTACAAAATCGCTGAGGCTGTGGTAAATGGCTATAGCGAGTACGGGCTTGTCCCTTTTTATGGTTTCTATGGCTCCTTTCAGGGCGTACGGTTCAGCGCCTTCAACATCCATTTTAATAAAATCAACCCGTGGTATTTTCTTTTCGCTTACCAGCGTATCTATCGTCTTAGATTTTACCAGTGTACTTTCAGGCCCTGTTTTTTCAAAAGATACGCTGCTTGCAGGGCCACGATCGGTATAATAAAAATCCTTGTTGCTGGTTTCCCATACCGGGTTCTCAACGATCTCGATGTTTGGCGCGAGGGTGGGGTTCAAAGCAATGTTTTGCCTGAAGACTTTAAGGTTGCCCGGAATAAATTCAAAGGAATACACTTTTCCCTGCGGCCCTGCTTTTTCGGCAAAATACAAAGCTGTGTCACCCCAGCAGCCTCCGGCATCAATTACGGTATTGCCGGGCAGTACGCGGATCTCTTTGCCCGGAGAACGGTAGCAATATTGCTCCATCATAAAATCGGTAAGCACACCTATTCCTATGAAGTAGAGTTTTATGTTAAAGCCTATCGGGTTTAAGTCAAAATAAGTGAGCGTGAGCGGCGACTGGTAGTTTAATTGCAGTGTGTTGTCTTTTTTTTCAAGCGTTTCACATTTTCGTGAAAGTTCCCAATATGCGGTACTATTTACTGGTAATTTAACCCGTTTATGCCCCAGTAACCTATAGGCCAGCAGGTCGATGCAAAGTTCCTTTGATTCTTCATTTTCCAGCAGCTCATAGAGGTTTTCACATTCGCTAAATGACGGATCATTAAGCAATTCATGAGCATAATGCAGTTCGGCGGAAAAAGTGCTTTTATTGATAAAACGGCGTGTAATAAAATCAGCACTATAAAGTTTTGCTGCAAAGGATGTGCCCAAATGCTCCTTTTTCGACCGCATTCCGCCTACATTGTCCACGTAATCATTTCTCAATGAGGAGATGATCTTGTAGGTAAGATTTTTATAAAAGTTTGATGCCATGCGCTAAAATTTTAATTGCCAGTCGAACTTCGGCTTTACCAGCCCCGGGAACTTGCCTTGCCATCCCGCTTCGCGTTGTGGTTCCTGGCCTTCTATCATCAATGTGTCTTTAAGTAACATCCTCGGCGTTCCGTTTTCAACTACCATTACATCAATAAAATAGTTGTTGTCATTCAAATAGTCGGCTGGGATAAAGCAAGTTATCTCAAACCTTCCTATCGGGATCTTTGCCGGTACTGAGCAGCTTGCAAAAATATTAAATCCTTCGTCGGCGTTAAAGAAGACATTCACGTTCACAGCGTCGGTCATGGACCGGTTTGTGCCCGAAATTTTTATGGGCAGTTGTTCGTTGATCATAAACATACCATCACCGGAGCTATTCAGCAACTCTATTGCTTCAATATGCACGAATGGGTTTACTGCATCTTTATCGGTAGGCTCAAATTCGATCTTAGATTTCGATAACTGGCTCTTCATGTACTTAGAGACAATAGTATCTATGTCGCCTATGTATTCTGTGCGGCCGTTTGTGAGCAGTAATCCCTTTGTGCAAAGGTTCTTAATGGCGCCCATGTTGTGGCTTACGAACAGTACGGTCCTGCCTTCGCCGGATACTTCTTTAAGCTTGCCGAGGCATTTTTTTTGAAACTCGGCATCGCCTACAGCCAGCACTTCGTCCACTATCAGTATCTCCGGCTCCAGGTGAGCGGCTACGCCAAAGGCCAGGCGCACATACATGCCCGAAGAATATCGTTTTACCGGTGTATCGATATACATGCTCACGCCGGCAAAATCGACGATCTCGTCAAATTTTTTCTCAATTTCCTTTTTCTTCATCCCCAGGATGGCGCCGTTAAGAAAAACGTTTTCCCGCCCGGTGAGCTCTGGATGAAACCCTGTACCTACTTCCAGCAATGAGGCAATGCGGCCCTTGACTTTTATTTCGCCAGTTGTAGGATTGGTGATCCGGGATAGCAATTTCAGCAGGGTTGACTTGCCGGCACCATTTCTTCCAATTATCCCCAGTACATCCCCTTTATTCACTTCAAAGCTTATATCCCTCAGGGCCCATGCATAGTCGCTTTGCGCGGTTTTTGTGCGGTCGTTTTCTATGCCTACTTTCAGGTAAGGGTCTTCTTTGCCGCGCGCCAGCGCCCACCAGCGTTTAAGATCGTGGCTGAGCGTGCCTGTACCCACCTGGCCCAGGCGGTACTGCTTTGAAACATTTTCGGCTTTTATGACTACCTCTCTGCTCATTAATAATTATACTGTGTCGATAAATTTCTTTTCTACCTTATTAAAAACCATGATGCCCATAGCAAGCATTGAAAACGTAAATACTGCGCTATATGCCAGCCACTTTACAGAGAATGTGCCCTGGCCGAAGAATCCGTATTTGAATGCTTCGAAAAGCGATGTGAGCGGGTTAATAAGAAAAAAGATCTCCTTTTTGCCGTGAACTTCAGACAGCGGAATTATGACCGGTGTTGCATACATGGCCAGCTGCACACCAAACCCGATGAGAAAGGTAAGGTCGCGATACTTGGTGGTAAGCGAAGTGATAATGATGCCAAATGAAAAACTGAGCAGGACTATCATGCCCAGCCAAACCGGAGCCAGCAACATGTACCAATTAGGTGTTACCTGCTTACTAATGAAAACATAGTACAGCCATACACAAACAAACAGGCAGAACTGTATCATGAATTTCACCAGCCCTGAAACTACTTTGGACAAAGGCAGCACTATGCGCGGGAAATAAACCTTACCGAAAACTGTGGCATTTTCTGTAAATGTTTTCGAGGTAACGTTCAGCGTATCGGCAAAGTAGTTCCACAGGGTAGTACCTACCAGGTAAAACAATATTGCGGGTGTAGCGCCTGTAGATATTTTGGCAATACTGTTAAATACGAAAAAGAACATCAGCGAGGTGAGCAGCGGCTGTACAATAAACCAGATAGGGCCGAGAATAGTTTGCTTATAGACGGTAATAATGTCTTTTTTGACAAACATCATCAGCAGGTCGCGGTAGTGCCACAATTCATTAAAATGAAAATTGAGGTACCCACTGCCTGAAGTAATATTGATGTCCCATTTATCTATATCACCGCTGTTGGTTGTATCAGCCATAAGATCATTATGCATTTCTTGTATTTACACGGTGCAGGCACTCTTCGTGTTTATTTTGGCTAAAGCCTTTCCCTTTGCTGCTCATTCCCCGGCCTAAAGGCCGGGGCTACTAAAATATTTTATAGTATCTATTTGTCTTTGTTCTTCTTTTTCTTGCTTGACCGGAACCAGCCTCTTATCCCTTTGTTTTTCTTGTCATCTTCGAGGTAATACCCGTTTCCATAAGCACCGTATCCATATCCATATCCATACCCATATCCATATCCGTAACCATATCCATACCCATATCCGTACCCATACCCGTAACCATATCCATATCCATATCCGTAACCTTCTTCGTAGCCATAGCCATAAGCGAAGCCCCTGTTGGCAACAACGTCGTTGAGTATGAAATTGAGCCTGGGTATCCTGCCACCATAAAACAGTTCGTTCGGGATATTCAATTGCTGTTTGTAGGTATAGCCCTGGCGCAGGATGTACAGTGTTGTGTCTGCATACTTGTTGAGCAACTGGGCATCGGTCACAAGGCCTACCGGCGAGGTATCCACGATCACATAGTCATATGTATCCCTGAGGTACTGGAACAGTTCTTCAACCCTCTTCAACAGAATAAGCTCCGAAGGGTTTGGTGGTACCGGGCCCGATGGCAATACAAACAAAGTATCTTCAACCCCTGACGGGATAATTATCTCGCTGATTTCCGCTTTACCGATGGCATAGTTGGAAAATCCTACGTTGTTATCAACGCCCAGGATACGGGAAATCTTAGGTTTGCGAAGGTCTAATTCCACCAGTACCACTCTTTTGCCAGACATGGCAAGGGTAACGGATAGGTTTACAGCAATGAACGATTTTCCCTCACCGCTCATGCTCGATGTGATCATGATGACCTTATCTTTCTTA
>CAIRTW010000046.1 GCA_903881585.1 uncultured Bacteroidota bacterium
CGACTGCCTACCTTGGTTCTGACTTCCCGAATGCGTAGCATTTTTGCACTGTTAGTGCGGTCAAATTACAATTTCTCTACCGCAACTCCCTGAAAATCAAAGCCTATTTTTTTCCTAAGTTCAAGACCGGACAAGTCAGGAAATAATCCTGTTTCAGATCGTACTGCAATAGGGCTGTACCATAGCGGTGCAGCCCTATTCTTTTCGGGCTCATGTGTATAGCCATGCCCACCAGATGAGCAGGGGCTGCAGGGGCAATCGCACAATAGCCAGCCAGAGATAAGGATGATGCTTTCGCCGGAAGTTAAGCGCCATTTGTACATTGGCCGGAAAGACGGCAACAAGCAACAGGACGATGAGCCATGCGGCGATGTGCCTTGTGATAACAGGAAGCAACAGCAATGCAAATGTAATTTCCATGACGCCACTCAAATACACCATAGCCAAGGGCTGCGGCACCCAAGGGGGCATTATCCTTTTATATGTTCGTGGGCGCACGAAATGCATAATACCTGCTATAACGTAGCCGGTTGCCATAAGGTATAGAGTGGTATTCTTCATTCGTATGTGCTGATACCAGAGGTCTTTGTGCCGTCGGGATTGTGTTTGCCAAAAACCTGGAATTTTACTTTTTTCCTGGAGTGGGAACTGTACAAGCGAACCGATGCCAGGGTATCTGCCAGCCATCTATAAGACGCCTTATTGAAATCTTCGGTTGAAGACCAACCTGACTGGTAGCACCTAAGAGTGTCGTTTTCCTTCCGGTAGTAATAGATTGTATAATTATCATGAACGGGGATATGGTTATCACCTTTGTAGGTCTCCCTGTAAACCAGCAGATCGTGGTCTTTGTGGTTTGGCAAGTCCTGCTTTGGTTCCTGGGTTTTTCTTACGTCAACAATATCTATTGCATTCTTATGCACGGCGCAACCAGCTGCAAGAAATAGAAGGACAATAGCGGCCAACGTGTTTTTCATAGTTCTCATTTTGAAAAGTTAAAAATAACTTATTTCTTCAACGTTCCTAAAACAAAAAAGCCACCCGCAGGCAGCTCTTTCAGTAGCATCAACATCAGTTATGCCAGCGTTGCCGACACCAGTGTCTTTTCGCAATTCAGGGCTTTGCCTACCAGGCAGCCCTCATGCGCTTCTTCAGCGGCTTTCTTAAAGTCTTCGGCAGAAATGCCGGGTACCTTGCCGGTTACAGTCAGTTCGCTTTTAGTGATCACACCGTTGTCGAGCGTAATATCGCATTTGGTTTCGATCTGCTCAGGAGTGAAGTTCTTGCTGCCGAGCACAAATGACAGCTTCATGGTGTAGCAGCCGGCGTGTGCTGCGGCTATGAGCTCTTCCGGGTTAGTACCTACACCATCTTCAAAACGGCTTTTGTATGAATACTGTGTTTTGTTGAGTGTGGTGCTTTGGGTAGTGAGGTTGCCATTACCTTCTTTGCCTGAGCCGTTCCAAACGGCGGTTGCGTTACGTTTCATGTATGTTTTGTTTTTTTTGTTATGAGGAACAAAGATAGTGCCAGAGAAGTTCTGTGCAAATGGGTTTATGTTATGACCTTATCAATGTTTTGTATTCACACTAAATATCATGTTGATTTTTGCCGATGAGTGGGCTGCATAATGTATAAGCTAAAAAGACTACATTGTAATTTCAACGCTCTATCTCTATTTTCAAAAAAAATGAAATCGAAGCTTATCATTTTATTGTTTGCGTTGGTATCGGTCATCATCGTGTTCAACGAAGACATGGAGGACCATAATCAGTTCACAGGGGATGCGTGTGGCTATTATATCTATCTTCCGGCGACATTGATATACCACGACCTTCAGAAGCTGGCTTTCTACCCTGCACTGGATAGTGAGTATCATTACTCTTTAGGCCTCAATGGTTCGTTGCATAATTTCAACGGCAAAACGCTGGATAAATATCCGCTGGGTGTATCGCTGTTCGAATTTCCCTTTTTTATTACGGCACATTATTACTGTAAAATTTCGCACCAATACAAAGCAGATGGCTTTTCCGTACCGTACCAGCTTGGCGGCATATTCAGCAACATTTTATGGGTAATGGCAGGTCTTTTTGTTTTGCGCCGGTTTTTGAAAAGATACTTTGATGATAACGTAACAGCAATTACCATCGTCTGTATTGCCTTCGGAACAAACCTGTATGTATATAGTTCGTTCACCACCGGCATGAGCCATCCATACTCGTTCTTTTTGTTTAGCTGTCTCTTATTGCTATCGGATACTGTGTATAAAAACCCGCCTTCTAAATCGGTAAGCGTGGCACTTGGCATAGTTCTCGGGCTTATATTTATAGTTAGGCCCATAAACATTGTTGCACTCATTATTCCGGCGCTATACAGGACCAACAATGGCTCCCGTGTGAAAAGCTGGGGGGGGTATGCACAGCACATTTAAACAGGCGTTACTGGCACTTCTTGTCTTTTTCACTGTGGCATTCGTCCAATTCGCCTACTGGAGGTATGTAACCGGTCACTGGTTAGTTTATAGCTATAAGGATGAAGGCTTTGACTTCCTGCATCCGAAAATACTAAATGGACTTTTCAGCTATCGCAAAGGATGGTTTATATATACTCCCATGTCGGTCGTTGCACTGGTGGGTCTATTTTATTTGTGGAAAAAAGACAAAAGATCTGTGCCTGCGCTGATGGTCTATTTCCTTGTTGCGACCTATCTCATATTCAGCTGGCGGGAATGGTGGTATGGCGGCAGTTTTGGCTGCCGTGCGCTTATTGAATCTCTTGCATTCCTCGCATTGCCGATAGCTGCAATGACAGAGCACTTTCTGACTGCTGTGGGTAAACTAAGGAGAACACTATACTTTGGTATAATTTTGCTTGTGGTCTCATTGAACATTTTTCAAACTTATCAATACTCGATGGGGCTGATACATTGGTGTGATATGACAAAAGATTACTATTGGCGTGTATTTGGCAAAACAGATTTCGACCGCAACGAAAATAAGATATACCTGTTGAAGCCAAGTGGCGAAATGGAGGATGGGGATCAATAGCGCACTTCGGACCAAATTCAAAAAGGGCTTTCCAATTCCACACTTTCAACCGATAAACCGGGAGAGCGTTACAGCCCTGACAGCAAGCTCAACAAAGCATTATTTACCTCTTTGTATTTAAATTCAAATCCTTGGCTTAGTAATCGTGACGGTAGTACCCACCTGCTTTTTAACAACAATTCGGTTTCTGTTCCGACGACAAATGCACCTATCTCCAGCAGCCATTTGGGAGCAGGTATACTCACGGGCATTTTGTATGCTTGCCGGAGCAGGCGCATGAATTCATGATTGGGTACAGGAACGGGCGCAGAAGCGTTGAATGTACCAGCCTGCCCTTCTTGGTCACACAACCACTCAATCATTCGCGCGAGGTCGTCTATGTGTATCCAGCTAAACATCTGCCTGCCCGACCCTTGCTTGCCACCTAACCCCAGCCTTGCCAGCCATGAATAAGGAACTAGTACCCCACCCTTTCCCAGAACGATGGCCATTCTCAGAACTGCTTTTCGCGTTGCCTGTAATTGAATTTCGTTGAAGGCAGCCTCCCAGGCCTTGCATACCTGCACCGAAAAATCATTTTCTATCTCCCCTGTAGTTTCATCCTGCGGACGGTCTTCCGCATGGCGGTATATAGTGGTGGACGCACTATTGATCCATAATGCAGGAGGCCGCGACAGCTGCTTTACCGCGTCTCCTAAAATGCGTGTGCTATCTATCCTGCTGCTCATTACCTCTGCTTTGTTCTTTTCATTATACCGGCAATTAACGGACCGGCCGGCGAGATTGAGCAGGAGATCACAACCTTCGAGGGAATGCACCCAGTTGCCAATCGTTCTTCCATCCCACTGTACCATTTTCACGCCCTTAATATTTCCCTGTGCACCATAGGAGTTGTTCGCAGCGTTCTTTAGATTGCGGGTAAGAATAATTAGCTCGTTTTCTTTTATCCAGCGCCCGGCCAACTGAAGGCCGACAAAACCGCTTCCTCCTGCTATTACTATTTTTTTGTTTTGCATACATTGTATTATTTAAAATGGCGCGGGAACCACCCCCACCAGGTGAAGCAATATTTATGGATTGGGTTTATAATCATATTGGTCATTCATTCTTTTATCGATCAAAGCCCTTTTACGCAAGCGGAAGAAGATGAACATATTGAGAAAGTGCATACAGCCTAATATAAGAATGATTGCTCCGATCTTACGGCTTAGTATTTCCAAAAGCACTCGTGCATTGTCAACCTCGGCCACAACCCGTAAGGTGTAAACCGTGTACCCGATATTCACGAGGTAAAAACCCACAACCAACAGATTATTTACTGCATCCGCCAGATCTTTATTTCCATGAAAAATGTCGACCAGAAATATCTTGCCGTTCTTAAATAAAGAACGCGCTACCCATATTGTAATTGAGAAAGTGATGACGAGATAAAGCGCGTAAAGCAAAATGATGTTATTCATAAAAAAGTTTTTTATTTGATTAAGAATAGATTGAAAAGCCCCCCTTATCCGATCATCGTTGGCGGTGCATGTATGTCGTGGTTCATGAGCTAATTATTATTGAATTTTCAGAATTTATTGAAACAATTTTTGATTTTAAAAACCGGTGAGCCGGTTTTTGTGAAATTTTGTAATAAACTTATTTAAACACCTTGAGCAGCGTACCTGTAAACCAGTGTTCGTCCATTTTCACTAAACCATCTACTGCTTTGCTGGCCTGGTTTGCGAACTTCTGAATATCTGTCATGGTATCTACAAACATTTTCACCTCTTTATCATTTTTGCCACCTTCTATGTCTTTTAACTGATTGAGTGCGTTGAGGATCGGCTCTACTTCCCTGCGTTTACGTTCCTTTATGATGCGCATAGCCACTGTCCAGATATCTTTTTCAGCTACAAAAAACTCTTTGCGTTCACCTGGTTTCAGAATCTTATCTACAATGCCCCAATCCATCAAATCCCTGACGTTCATATTGGTGTTGCCTCTGCTGATCTGTAATTGACTCATGATATCATCTGCGCTCAACGGATCTGGTGATACTAACAGCAAAGCATGGATCTGTGCCATTGTCCTGTTTATGCCCCATTGACTGCCCAGTACGCCCCAGTTTTGAATGAATTGCTGTTTTGCTTCTTCCAATTTCATAACACAAAGATATAACGTTGTTTCCGAACTTTCAAATATTTCTGAAAATTTATTCCGGCCAGAATAGATGGCATATAAATTCAAAAACCGCAAATTCCCAATTCCACATTAACTTAGCGCCCCTGTGCAACTTCTCCGATTAAAGGAGGCAAGTTGAGAAATTTAGAAAGATGAATAAAATTCTTGTCGCCAATCGTGGCGAAATAGCTATGCGGGTGATGCGCACAGCAAGGGAAATGGGTATAAAGACCGTAGCAGTATTCTCAGAGGCGGACAGGCATATGCCGTTTGTGCGGTACGCTGATGAGGCGGTTTGTATAGGCCCACCCCTCTCTTCACAATCTTATCTGCGTGCTGAAAAGATAATAGCGGCGGCTAAGAAAACCGGAGCTGATGCTATACATCCGGGTTATGGCTTTCTAAGTGAGAATGCTTCGTTCTCGCAGGCAGTAAGTGATGCCGGGCTGATCTTCATTGGGCCATCGGCACACTCCATAGAGATCATGGGCAGCAAAATAGGCGCAAAGCAGGCCGCGAAGAAATTTAATGTGCCCATGGTGCCTGGCACAGAGGAGCCGGTAAGCGATATGAACGAAGCCCGAAAGATAGCTAACAAGATAGGCTACCCTATCCTTGTAAAGGCATCGGCTGGCGGCGGCGGCAAGGGTATGCGCGTGGTGAATAATGACGAGGAATTTGAAGAGCAGGTACTTACTGCCAAGCGGGAAGCGCTGGGCGCGTTCAGCAATGACGATGTGTTCATAGAAAAGTATGTAGCCTCGCCACGCCACATAGAGATACAACTGATGGGCGACCAGCATGGCAACTATGTGTATCTTTTTGAACGGGAATGCAGCATACAGCGCAGACATCAGAAGCTGATAGAAGAGGCTCCATCGAGTTGCCTGACGCCGGATATACGCAAGGCTATGGGTGAGTGTGCGGTGGCAGCAGCGCGGTCGTGCAATTATTATGGTGCCGGAACGGTGGAGTTTCTTGTTGATGAAGACCTGAATTTCTATTTCCTGGAGATGAATACGAGGCTGCAGGTGGAGCATTGTGTGACCGAGATGATAACCGGCATAGATCTGGTGAAGGAGCAGATAAATGTGGCAAGGGGCAATAAACTTTCTTTTACACAGGAAGAACTGAAAATAACGGGGCATGCAATAGAGCTGCGCGTATGCACAGAAGACCCGCTGAATAACTTTCTGCCGGATACGGGCAGACTGGAAATATACCAGCCGCCAAAAGGGCCTGGCGTGCGCGTGGATGACGGATATGAAGAAGGGATGGATGTACCGATATTTTATGACTCAATGATAGCCAAGTTGGTGGCCTATGCAGCGACACGGGATGAGGCGATAGACCGCCTGTGCAGGGCCATTGATGAGTATTACATAAAAGGAATAAAGACCACCCTGGAATTTGGGAAATGGGCGGTGCAAACGGAGTCATTCAGAAGTGGTAAGTTTGATACGAAATTTATTGAAAAGCACTTCAAGCCGGAATACCTGCTACAGGAAGATGACGGCGCAGAGGAGGTAGCAGCCTTGCTGGCAGCCGTGGTATGGGAAAAGGAAAAGAAGCAGGACGTGACTGCCCACGCGGTGAACCCAAGTGTGAGCAAGTGGCAGCTGCACCGGCGGCGGTAAATGCGGATTGTAAAGAAACTGATAATAATAACAAATGATTTTTTGCGTTATAGAAACATATCCTAACTTTGTATTACCTTGTTAAACATTAATTTTTATGGAAACTGCAACCACACACCATGCGGAGCATAGCCACCACTCAACGTGGATATCGCATGTGATAGAAAGGATAGAAGATGCTATCGAGGACATGAACGTTGATTTTCCGCTGTCGGGCGGCGCTCCGGTTACGGTACATCACCACCATCACGTGCACACACACCACGCACACGCACGCACTCCTGAGGAGATTGCTGAAGAGCAAATGAAAAGAGCGCACTGGAAGGCCAGTTTGCATCATTTCCTAGATACGGATTTTCCGTTGTCGGGTGGGCAATAGGCCACTTCTTTAATAGAGCCATTTCTCATATTGCAGCCGTGTTACACCATAGCCTTCGTTTTCGAGGAACTGGCGCATACGGGTGTTGTTGACTAGTGTAAACCTGATCATGCGCTTTATGCCTTTTTCCACAAAGTGTTTTTCGAGTATTTCATTCATCATGCTGTATATGCCCAGGCGGCGGTACTCTTCGGCCACGTACCCGTCTGATACATATAGTTCTTTGCCTTCGTGAATTTCTATACGGCTGTCGTCCTGCTCCTCTACATAGGCGAAAATAAATCCCACAGGTGTACTATTTATATAAGCTACGAGGCATAGCCCGTCATTTTCTTCCTGCATAGCCATGACATGGCGCATATAGCTCGTCTCGATGTCTGACCAGTTGGCGGTTTTGTCGAACAGGCTGTGCTCGTGCATATGAAGTTCGTGCATGAGCACGGAAATGGCCTGGTAATGGTCCATGATACGTACCGGTAGTATCTGTAAGGTTGACAGCATATAAAATGAAAGTTTGATAGTGTGCAGCGACAATATACATAAGAATAAATAAAATTGTGCAACTGTGATGCTGATATATCCGCTCCCGGTTCATTTTAGTACCTTCGCAGCTAATTTTCAGCCGGATGCCTAAAGTACAGTTGTTTATCCCCTGTTTTGTAGATCAGTTATACCCGGATACGGGCATGAACATGGTGAAGGTGCTGGAAAAGCTCGGCTGCGAGGTTACTTACAATACTAAGCAAACCTGTTGCGGACAGCCTGCTTTCAACGCCGGTTACAGGGAAGAGGCGAAAACAGTGGCTACAAAGTTTTTACACGATTTTGAAGAAGATACCTATATAGTGGCCCCCAGCGGATCTTGTACAGGGTATGTGCGCAATTATTACGACAAAATATTCGACAACAGTTCAGATCATAATCTTTGCAACCAGGTGCAGGGGAATATGTATGAGTTTACCGAATTCCTTACAAAGGTGCTTAAAGCAGACAATATTGGGGCAACGCTCAGTGGCAAGGCCACTTATCATGATGCGTGTGGCGCGCTGCGGGAGTGCGGAATCAAAGAAGGGCCCAGGAAGCTACTCAGCAATGTAGCCGGACTGGAACTGGTAGAAATGGGAGAATGTGAGACCTGCTGCGGTTTTGGAGGTACCTTTGCTGTGAAATACGAACCGATATCAATAGGCATGGCGCAAGTAAAAGTGAAGAGCGCACTGGATACGGGAGCGAAGTATATGATCACCACCGATGTAAGCTGTATGATGCATATACAGGGCTATATCAATGAAAATAACTTCCCGATACAGACAATGCACATAGCTGATGTGCTGGCAAGCGGATGGTAATTTTATATTATTGCGCATATGGATGTGCAATTTCCAGGATAAAATGCACATCTGGTTGTGCAAAGCAGAAGAGTGTTTCTTATTCGCTTTCTGTTCTTCCTTGCACCCTATTATTTAAGGCAAATACCATTATACAAAAAGGAATTAACCAAGCCATTTTGCAACCATAGCGGCCGTTGATGGTACCAAATGCTGCGCAGTCCAGGCTATTTAGAAGGATGCCGGCGATACAAACCAGCAAGAGTAATTTCATTTCCTTAGACAGATTTTTCCACCCCGAAAGCATACATATAAGCACTAACAAAGAACAGATAATAATGCCGGCAAATATTTTGTTTGAAACTGCTACCCTCTCCAGGACTGTGCTGTTATTCTGTGTTGCTTTGTCACACTGGTTAATGTCATTTGGAAAGTATTTTGTAATAGTTCGTGAGACATAAGAGCCCGGCGGGAATGATTGGTTGCCATCGCCAATGTTGAAGGTAATTAACTGGTGCTCAGCCTGGGTAACAGTGGAGACGGCGTACAGCCTGATATAGGCTGGCTTTGTAAAAATATCGTGAATGATGTCGTTAAACTCTGGCTTTACAATTTTCCAGTCGCCCATTTTATTGAGCGGGCTGGATGGGTCCCACCAAAAGTCGTCGGCTTTTTTAGGCAAGGCGTCTTTGTATGCGCATAATTTGTAGGTTTTTGTGGTGCAATTATCATCGAGGTATTTTTTCAAAACACCTTTTTCCAGCAATGAACCCATGAAGAATATGTGTTTTGACTTCGCAATAGGGGTAACCATAGTAAGCAAGGCGACAAGCGATAAAACACCCAACGTGACTAGCTTCCGGGTTGGCTTTCCAATTGGTTTAGCAGTATATGCTCTGCTGAATATAAACAATGGAATAAGCACTGCGACCATTAGCAATGGATGAGAAAGATGCACTGCCACCGAGAGAAAAAACAAGGTGTACAGGATGGTGTTTGTTCGTTTGCTCTCGTTTCTCATGAGCAAGATGGTCACAGAAAGCAGGGCGACAGATGTAAACACATCGGGCTGCACCTGGCTGACTATCCAGGAAAGGCTGGAGCCAATGGATAAAAGGAATACGATAAGCAAACCTGGGAGAATGTAGGCGTTGCCGCAGGACAGGTTTTTTACTACCCGGAATATGAGCCATGATACCATGTATGCCTGCGCAAATACCAATAACCATAGGGACAAGCCGTTCAGCGTAAACAGTCTGATCAGCAAGCCATAGGTAATGGGCCTGTCGGAGGGCATCTCAGGGATAAAGCCGGACTCTATGTAGGTGGCTGTGTCGGGGTTTAATAATGGATAATGATTCCAGAATGCCGGAATGAGGAGGCATAGGGAGCTAAGCGCTAACGCGAGATAGAAAAAAAATCTACCATTCTTATTCACACCTGATATCAAAGAAAGGCCCAACGCAGAAATTTAGCTAAAACTAATCAATATCATCCGGGCTTACATGACCCGCCACAAATTGACTTCTAATCTGTTCTTTCTACAGGACAGCACATAGTCCTGAAAAAAATTATTAATGCCCACGTCTCTGCAATAAAATAAATAAAATATAATATGAAAAACCTCAGAGGGTTGAACCACGAAAAACACAGTCATATTTGGTGGGTTTGCCTTGCAATCCACGGATATATTATTTGAATGATAGTACGTGAATTACCTTACCAATGTCACATCCCCCTTCTCTTCTATGGTGTTTGCACCACAGTCGTATTTGATGTAGTAGAAGTAAACGCCCATATCCTGCGGCACACCGTTAAAGCTGCCATTCCATGATGGATAGGTATTGGCGCTTTCAAAAACGGTCTGTCCCCACCGGTTCACAATGCGGAACTCGTGGAAGTTATGATAGCCACTTAAAATCGGGCGATAAACATCATTGAGTCCGTCTCCATTGGGAGTGAATGCCGTAGGGAAAAGGACAGTGCAACAGGCATCAGGGCTGATCTGCTGGCTTGTGGATGCTGTGCAGCCAAAAGCATCGGTAACAGTGAGGGTGATCTCCGTTCTCCCCTGTTCCACTTTGCCCCAGATATTTGGCTGGTTGTTGTTGTTGAAGCAATGATCCGGCTGCCATAGATAAGAACAGGTGGCATCCTTTAAATGCGCACTGAATAGTATACTATCCTCAAGACAAAGCGGGCCGCTTGATTTGGGTGCCATGCTAAAAGTAGCATCAGGCAGGTCATGCACATCAAACGTATCTGATACAGGTTTGGACGGGCAATTCCCAACAGATATTGCTGTCATGGTGACGATCTTAATACCCGGTGTTGGCCACACGATACCGAACGGGCCGCCATGGTTAGACGAAGCGACCACCATGTCATACGATCCGGGAGCGCCGAAGTTCCATATATAATCTGAAATTCCCGGGCTTATATGGGTCAGCGCAACAGTTACTGTATCACCTACGCAGACATTGGGTTTGATGTAGAACTCGGCATCCGGCGAACCCATGTTAACGATCATCGGCACGGAGTCGGTGACATTGCATGGTGTGTAGCCGTCGCCAACGGTAAGGAGCACAAAGTTCTGTCCCAGTGTGGTATCGAAGGTTACCCCTATGCCGGACCCAGATGCAGAGCCGCTGGTGATCGCAGCATTTGATGGTATTGACCAGGCAAACGTTTCACCAGTGAAGGTAATACCGTTATAGCTGTAACCGATGGGTGCGAATGCACAAGTAGCGGGACTTTCAGGAAGAATGAAAGGCCGTGGCACTTTTATATGGACGGTAACCGTCAACGGTGCACGTGGGCCTTCGCAGCCAACATACTGGCTTACATACCAGGTCGTAATTCCAGGAACCGCTGTTGATGGAACCGGAGACGCCCCCAGCGGTGCGCCGCCGGCAGCAACCGTGTACCACTGCAAGCCTGAACCAATAGCAGTAAGCGGTGCAGCAGGATCGCCCTGACAATAATTGAGGTTTGTGGTGAGCGGCGCAGCAGGCAGCGTTCCCACATTTACGGTAGTGGTGATGATGCAGCCGGTGGGCAAGGTATAGGTGATGACCGTAAACCCGGACGACATACCTGTTACAACACCGGTCGAAAAACCAATACTGGCAACACCGGGGAGGCTGCTAATCCAGGTGCCGCCACCCGTCACATCTGTCAATGTCACCGAAGATCCGATGCAAACGTTAGCCGGACCGGAAATATTCGGCGGAGTTGGATTCACCGTGAATGGCACGGTAGCGAAACAGCCAGTTGGCAGTTTGTAAGTAATAGTTACACCTCCACCCGAAACACCGTTTACAATTCCTGAAGCCAGCCCCACTGTGGCTACTAAAGGGTTGCTGCTGGTCCAGGTACCACCCGGCGTGGCATCTGTCAAAGCAGCTGTGAATCCCTGGCATACCGAAGTAATGCCGGAAACCGGTGCAGGTAGCGGCTCAACAGTTACAACAGCCGTGTTAGTGCAACCGCCGCCTATGGTATAAGTAATTGTTGCCGTACCCACAGATACTCCATTAACGATGCCGGTTGCTGCGCCCACGGATGCAATACCGGGATTACTGCTGCTCCATGCACCACCGGTTGAAGAACTGCTTAGGGAAGTGGAACTACCGATACAAACAATTGGGTTTCCATTGATGGGAGCAACGGTGATCACAGAAAGAACGGCTGCGGCAAAGCAGCCTGATGGCAGCATATAACTTATAGTTGTAGTACCTACACTCATGCCGGTTACCAGGCCTGTGCCGGCAGCAATGGTCGCCACACCTGGGTTGGAGCTGCTCCATGTGCCACCTGCTGCTATATCAGTGAGTGTGGTAGTGTAGCCAAGGCAGACCGAAAGCGAGCCATTGACCGGGCCTACCGGATCAACAGTTACCACGGCATACGCAGTACAACCTGTCGGAGTGGTATAAGTGATATTAGCTGTTCCGCCAGCTACCCCGGCTACAATGCCGGTCCCTGCCCCTATGGTGGCAACTAAGGGGTTACCACTAAGCCATGTGCCGCCAGCAGTGGCATCTGTGAGCCCAGTAGTATTGCCCTGGCAAACCGAAAGTGCCCCGCTAATAGGAGAAGTAGTGCTGACTGTAACGACTATTGTAGCGGAACAGCCCGAAGCAGTTACATAAGAAATAGTGGCTGTGCCAGCCGATACTCCGTTAACCAGACCAGTAAGGCTGCCCACAGTTGCAATTGCGGTACTCCCGCTACTCCAGGTACCACCGGCGGTAGCATTGGTCAGGGTGGTGGTGCCACCCATGCATAATGTCGGGGTTCCCGTTATGGGGGATAAGGGATTAACAGTCAGAATAGCAGTAGAAGTACAGCCTGCTATTCCACCTGAACCCGGTGTAGTATAAGAGATAGTAGTAGTCCCGGCTGCAATTCCGTTTACAACACCGGAAGCCGCGCCTATTGTTGCAACAGATGTGAGCGAACTGCTCCACGTTCCCCCAGCCGTTATATCGGTCAAGGTTGTAGTGCCGCCGGGGCATATTGTAAGCGTTCCCAAAATAGGCGTGGAGCCAATGTGCACCTTAAATGTGTCGCTGATAACGCTGCAGCCATTGGACACATTGACCCAATAAGTACCAGATGTGACCTCGATGTGCGTTGCCGCCGTAGTCCCATCATACCAATAGTAGGTAGTACCAACAGGTGCAGTGAGTATAATACCTGTGGATGCGATCACGCACCGGGTAGTATCATGTTCCTCGAAGGTAGTATCATGCACTACATTCTGTACTACATTGGGCATCCCCTCCTGGGCATAACTGTAGCCTACTCCCGATAATGTGACAACGTTATTTGCATACCCGCAGGCCGCGCCTGATGAATTCGGGCTATTGATAACGCTGAGGTAAGATTGTGGCAAAGAGGTAAAAGAGCCGAAGTAGATCTTATTGTTCACCGCAAGTTTTGGGTCGGTATATGGTTCGTTTGCGGCAGCAGAGCTGGTAACCACCGTGTATTTTGTGGCCCTGATCGCTGCAGCAGTGGCGCCTGTAATATCATACTGGGCTATTTTTGTAACTCCTGCGGCAGGAAAATCTTCCATAGCGTATAGCTTGGTGTTATCGGGAGAGAACTCGGCACCGTACTCTTCATCAAGAGAATCCAGCAACCGGCAGTTGGATACCATCCCGGTATTGGGGTCGAAATCATATAACTCTGTTCCATTCAAATGCGTGCCCCCAATGCCCGTAATTGTCGCATCATTCCAGCTTTGCGTTACTAAGTGCAAACGGTTTGGAGACGCCTTAACTACTCCGATGCCATAAGCAAAACCACCTGTCATGTTACCTAGTGTGGAAACAACCGGTGTAGGATTAATACCTGTTGTGGTAATGTCGTAAACATTGAAATTTTGGTTACCTCGCCCATGTGTGATAAGCCATAAGTCGCAGTTATTACCGGGGACAATGATCATTTTCTCAGCGACCGGGCTGGCAAAAAAAGTACCCAGTGTACCTGGAACTACATCGCCAAGACCACCACCCAGCGTCATGTCAACAATACAGTAGTACATACGCATTGCACCCATATCGCCTGAAATGTAATCTTCCGCTTCTTCTATTGCGAATACGTAATAACGGTTGGGGTTTGAAAGAACCGGTACTATAAGCGCTGCCTGTGTCGTACTCCAGGTGCTATATGGTGTGAGCCCAGCTGCCGAACCCGGCATAATATTTCCTGCACTGTTCCAGATGCTGGTACCATCGGTATAAAACTGCAACGCCCCTGTAACAGGATTGCTCACAGATGCAGAACCTTCGTATTGGTCTATTGGTGTTGCCGGACTTGCTATAGTGGGGGAAATATTCACCGGCGAACCTGACGAAAAACTCACACCAGCACGCGTACCAAACACCCAGTTATAGTTCTGCGGGGTATTATACTGTGCCGAAGCCTTATTTAATATCAGCGCGAATAAAAAAAACAGAATAGATAGATTTCTCATAACGAGTGAAAAAGCTGTTAGTATATAATAATAGTTTGTAGAATTACCCCAAAATATAAAATAAACATAAACAAAGCAAATATTGTTAATAAATAGTTGCGGGTAATCCGATTGGATTAATCAATAGTTATAGAAATGAATTTATTTATTGAGTCAAGATCAGTGAGATCTCTGCATCTTACTGACACAGCCAGCCCGGATTCATCAACAAATCCAAATCCCAACTACTAATTCCCAATTCCCAAAAAATCACACCATCCCATGCACCATATTCCCCAGTTTCTTCAGCGCACGGTCTATCTCATTCGTCCAGGGCATGCCGTAGCTTAGGCGCATACAATTTTGATACCGGTCCTGCAGGGTGAACATTGTGCCGGGCGCAATGCTGATCTTTTGCAGCATCGCTTCCTGGTACAAGTGGTAGGTGTCTATCTTCTTATCCAGCTCCATCCACAAGATAAACCCGCCCTTAGGAGTGGACATTTTGATTTCTGCGGGAAAATACTCGCCGATAGCCCTTGTGAATTGCAGGCTGTTGGAGTGCAATGTCTGCCGTAATTTACGCAGATGGTATTCATACCGCCCCGTTGCAAGGAAACTCGCTATTGCTGCCTGCTGTGCGGTAGCGCTCGTTATACTGTGATATAATTTTAACCGTTTCACTTTTTCCAAATACTTACCGGGAGCCACCCACCCCACCCTGTAGCCCGGCGCTAAGGTCTTGGAGATAGAACTGCACCAGAGCACATTACCTTCTTCATCAAAACTCTTACACGATCTCGGCCTGCTCTTTCCAAAATACACATCTCCATACAGGTCATCTTCTATAAGTGGCACACCATGCTTTGAGAGCAATTTCACCATTGCCTCCTTTTGCTCGTCCGGCATACAATACCCGAGCGGGTTGCTGAAATTGGTAACGAAGAAACACGCTTTAATTGGGTGCTTTTGTAATGCTTTTTTTACATCATCGGGGTCCACTCCGGTATCAGGGTCAGTAGGTAGCTCTAATACCTTAAGGCCTATGCTTTGCGCGAAACGCAGCACCCCAAAATACACAGGACTTTCAACCGCAATGGTATCACCAGGCTTTGTGAGTGCCATCAGGCAATAAGAAATAGCATTCATGCAGCCGGATGTGGTGACAAGATCATCTGCCTGCAAATGCCCGCCCCAGTGCATAGACCAGCGGGCTACCTGCCTGCGCAGCAAGTCGTTACCTTGCACCTGCTCGTAGGATGTGCCATTTGCCGGCAGGTCGCGCAGGGCCTGCATCATGGCCTTATTTAGTTTTGCAAGCGGCAATATCTCAGGTGCGGGTACACTCAAAGAAAAACGGGTAACACCGCTCATGGAAAATGTGTCGTACACTTCGCCTATTATTGCCTCTACATTCTTCGTCTTTACTATCTGCTGCGGATTACTCTTCTCTATCTTCTGGGGAAACCGTGACGGATTGAACCGGACATAGTAGCCCGACTGAGGACGGGACTCTATAAGCCCTTTGCCTTCAAGGTGGTAGTAGGCCTGCAGTATCGTGCTCACGCTGATGCCATGCTCTTTACTCAGCAGCCGCACAGAGGCCAGCTTGTCTCCTATTTTCAATACCTGGTCCATTATCTGCTGCTCTATAGTTTCGGCAATGCGCAGGTATAAGTGCTCCGTTTTGGTTTTGTTTATCGTTCCCATAAAAAACTGTTATGGTCAAAATTATGGAAATTGTATCTGTTTTGTTTTAATTTTTTTTCACAATTTTGTATTGTCAATGAAAGGAAACACCAAAGCATATATCGCGCTTATCTTCGTCTGCATAGTATGGGGTACTACCTACATGGCTATATGGGTGGGTGTGGAGCACTACCCTCCATTCCTGTTTGCAGGTGTGCGCCAAACGGTAGCAGGCATCATACTAATGCTCATAGCATTATTGGCAAGCCGCCAAAAAGACCTGTCTGCAAAAAACATTCTTCGACAGATGCTGGTGGGCTTCCTGATGCTGACAATGGGCAACGGTGGCGTGACCTGGGGCGAGAAATATATACCAAGTGGTATCGCAGCATTGCTTTGCTCTATGATGCCGCTGTTTGCAGTGATGTTTAACCTTATGTCTTCCAAAAAAGATCACTTCAATGCAGCAATTGGTTTTGGTATGTTGCTCGGTGTTTGCGGCGTGGGGCTCATATTCCGTCACGATCTTGCGGACATGACCAAGCCCGCGTATATAGGCGGTATGCTGGCGGTGCTGCTGGCTACTTGTTGCTGGGCGCTGGGAAGCATTGTGAACAAAAAACACGTTAACCCGGTGAACCCGTTTTTTAATTCCGGGCTGCAATTATTGTTTGGCGGGGTATTCATGTTGGGGCTCAGTCCCGGTATAGACAACTACACTGGTTTTCAATTGTGGAACAAGGAAGGTATAGAAGCGTTGCTGTATCTCATTACATTCGGCTCTGTGCTGGCCTATGCCGCATATATGTATGCACTAAGTGCGCTGCCTGTGGGCATTGCCACAATATATGCGTACATCAACCCGCTGATAGCGGTGATCGTGGGCTACATGGTGCTGAAAGAAGGCGTAAATATTTATACAGGCATGGCTTTTGTTACCATCGCTATCAGTGTCTATCTGGTAAACCGCGGGTACAGAAAACAGCATAAAACAGAAACGGAATTAACATCAAAAATGGCCGCAGCCTTTCCGGAGAACCTGCAGGCTGATTCATAAACAATCTAAAACACAAACTGTATGGAACACACAATTTCAGTTACCTCGCAGGCCGAAAGAAAAGTAACCGACACCAAGTCACTGCCTTTCGGTAAGATACCGACAGAGCATATGTTCATTGCCGAGTATAAGAACGGGGAATGGCAGAATGCGCAGGTGGTGCCGTTTCATGACCTTACTCTGAGCCCGCTGGCGCTATGCCTGCATTATGGGCAAACGGTGTTTGAAGGCATGAAGGCGTTTATGATGGAAGACGGCCACATTAATATTTTCAGGGCTGAAAAACATTATGAGCGCTTCACGAAGTCATTGCAAAGGATGTGTATGCCGCAGGTGCCTAAAAATTTGTTTGTAGATGCCATACGGCAGCTGGTGCTGCTGGATGCAGATTGGGTACCAAAAGAAGCAGATGGATCGCTGTACATACGCCCGTTTATGATAGCGACAGAAGACCGTATAGGCGTAAAGGTGTCAGACGAATATTTGTTTATGATCGTTTGCTCACCGGCGTTCCAGTATTATGCAAAACCGCTGAAAGTAAAAGTAGAGACCAATTTTGTACGGGCGGCAGAGGGTGGTACCGGGAGCGCTAAGTGCGGCGGCAACTATGGTGGGGCGTTCTACCCTACCCAGCTGGCCCGTGAGGCTGGCTATGACCAGGTGCTGTGGACAGACAGTGTACACAATGAATTCATTGAGGAATCAGGCACTATGAATGCCATGTTCGTGATCGAAAATGTGCTGATAACACCACAGCTTTCGGGAACTATCCTGGATGGGGTAACGCGTGATTCACTGCTGACCATAGCGGAGGCAAAAGGTATAACAATCGAAGTAAGGCAAATAAGCTACGCGGAACTGATACAGGCTTTTGAAGACGGCAAGCGAGTTGAGGCATTCGGAGCGGGTACCGCAGCGGTGGTAGCGCCTATTGAGATCATAGCGATAGGCCATAAAGAATACAGGTGTTATATAGAGCCTGACGCCATAATGTACCAGCTGCAAAAGGAGCTGTTCAACATGCGCCGTGGACTGACTAAAGACACTAACAATTGGAACTACGTCATCTGATATGGAGCCGATCTCAGTAAACTATAATGGCTATACAATAACTACCGATAAGTCGCTTATGAATGTACGCGACATTCATAAGTGGCTATCTGAGCAGTCCTATTGGTCGCCCAATATTCCATTGGATGTTGTAAGCAGGGCTTTTGAGCATTCCTATTGCATAGCTGCATTGTACAATGGACCGCAGATCGCCTATGCGAGGCTGGTAACCGACTATGCCACATTCGCCTACCTCGCCGATGTATATGTAAGAGAAGAACACCGGGGCCTCGGCATAAGCAAAAAGATGATGGAGCTTATTTTCGGACTGGAATGGGTTAAGGGCTTGCGGCGTATAATGCTGGCAACTAAGGGCGCACAGGGATTATATAGAAAATATGAGTTTACAGAATGTAAATTTCCGGAACGGATCATGGAGCTGACGAGGCCGGAGATATACTCACCCCTGTCTCCTGAAGGGTAGTTACATTTAGATAAGGATATTATATAGCGATATATTTATACAACATCACCACCACTGCTTGGGAACGATGATAAAATAAATTCAGCCGGTCGCTGGTCTTTATTTTTTATTTTTTATTTTTTTTGTGTACTTTTGCGCCCCGGCAAGTCTTATACGGCCAGCTCCCGATGAATCCCCCAGGGCAGGAATGCAGCAAGGGCGTTTGGTTGTAGCGGTGCGATGTGAGTAACTTGCCGGTTTTTTTTGCCTTTCCGGAAGCTACCA
>CAIRTW010000047.1 GCA_903881585.1 uncultured Bacteroidota bacterium
GCCTACGATATTTGGGGCGACACCGTAAATACAGCAGCACGAATGGAACAGAACAGCGAAGCCGGCAAGATCAATATCTCACAAGCAACTTATGATCTGGTGAAAGACAAAATTGCCTGTGACTACAGGGGAGAAATAGAAGCAAAGGGCAAGGGAATGATGAAGATGTATTATATAAGGTAAGATATTGTAGCTCTTACGTTTGCCAACGCGGGCAAGCAATATCTTTTTAAAAAAGCTCGATTGAATAAGTATTTTGCAAAAACATCATTAAATCAAAACTTGACCACCACTAAAACATACCACTCCCCTTTCAACATTGCCGTGCTCGTAGCCGGCATCGGTTTCTTTATCGATGCCTTCGATCTCTTCTTGTTCAATGTTTACCGCATCCCTTCTCTGAAGGACCTGGGGCTGAGTGGCAGTGAGCTTACCAGTACCGGCGAACATCTGCTATCCATTCAAATGGCAGGGATGATGATCGGCGGGATCATTACGGGTATTATTGGTGATAAGAAGGGCCGGGTGACTGTGCTGTATGGCTCTATCCTGCTCTACTCGCTGGCCAACTTCGCCAATGCTTTTGTGCATGACGTAAATACATATGCGGTCATTCGCTTTCTTGCAGGTGTTGGGCTGGCCGGGGAACTTGGCTCCGGTATCACGCTTGTGTCTGAAAGCATGAGCGTGGAGCAGCGCGGGTATGGCACTATACTTGTGGCTACGCTGGGTGCGCTTGGTGCTGTTACTGCCGGGCTTATAGGCGACTACTTGCCGTGGCGTCATGCATTCCTTGCGGCGGGCATAGCAGGTGGCATATTACTTATTCTCAGGTTGCGGTCGTTTGAGTCGTCTATGTTTATGGAAGCCAGTGAGCGTAAAGAAAAGAGAGGTTCGCTGTTGCTTCTGTTCTCATCTGGCAAAAGAACAATGAAATACTTTGCCTGCATACTCATGGGCATACCCATTTGGTACAGTGTGGGTTTGCTCATCACCCTCTCGCCGGAGATCGCCAAGGCGCATGGCATTGTTGGGTTAAAGCTGTCCACCTGTTTTATCCTGTTCCAGGTGGGCATATCGGCGGGTGATCTTTCCAGTGGCATATTGAGCCAGGTATTTAAAAGCAGGAAAAAGATATTGCTGTCGTTTATGGCACTTGGTGTGCTTTCTACCATGTATCATTTTATACGGATTCAAAACAGTGAGCAGCTCAGTATCACCTCCTTTTTTATGGGGCTGGGCTGCGGCTATCTTTCTGTATTTGTCACTTCTACCGCTGAGCATTTCGGCACTAACCTGCGCGTTACCGTAACGGCCACCGTTACTAATTTCATGAGAGGTGCGCTGGTACTGCTCATACCATTGCACCAGTTTTTTGAGCGCACCTTCAATATTGGTCTCACGGGCGGGCTTATTGTTACCGGCTGCATTGTCTGGGGATTGGCAATAACATCTGCTATCATCCTCCCAGACACATTTGGCAGATCGCTGGCATATACCGAGTCCTAGCCATTCCTTCATGGAATATTGAAAATGTAATTTTTATAGCAACCATTCTTTTACAATGCTATATTTGTCCGGAATATAAAAATATCAGAGAATCATGAGCCAACCCCAAAAAGACACCGGGATCAAAAAGAGCAACACATGGCACGAAAGCCACAAGGAATCGTTGCAGGTAGGGCAAAAGCTGGCCGACTCGGTGGCACAAGGCATGGGCTCATGGAAGTTCATTATTATCCAGACCATAATTGTGGCGATATGGATGATACTGAATGTGGTGGGCTTCTGTTACCATTGGGATGTCTATCCATTCATCTTGCTCAACCTCGTTTTTTCCACACAGGCCGCGTATGCTGCCCCCATCATTATGATGGCGCAAAACAGGCAGAGCGACCGCGACAGGGAACAGGCCATGGCAGACTACCAGACCAATGTTGCAGCCAAGCAGGAAATAGAAGCGCTGCAAATGAAACTGAATACCATAGAAATAGAGAAACTGGACAAGATCATAACACTGCTGGAAGAAATGAAAGCCAGCAAATAATATCATACCAATATGAACGAACAAATAAGAACACTCGCGCCCACTGCATTATGGAACCATTTTGCAGACCTGAATGCAGTACCGCGCCCATCAAAGAAAGAGCAACGGGTGATCGCCTTCATTAAGGCTTTTGGCGAGGGGTTGAAACTGGAAACCCTCGTTGATGATGCAGGTAACGTAATTATAAAGAAGCCGGCAACGCCTGGCATGGAAAACCGGGAAACTGTAGTGATACAGAGCCACCTGGACATGGTACACCAAAAGAACAGCGATACCACTTTCGACTTTGACACACAAGGCATAGAAATGTATGTGGACGGCGACTGGGTAAGGGCTAAAGGCACTACCCTGGGTGCAGACAATGGCATAGGCGTAGCATCTATCATGTCGCTCTTATCATCGACCGATATCCCCCACCCTGCTATTGAAGCGCTTTTCACTATTGATGAAGAAACCGGTATGACCGGCGCCTTTGAACTGAAAGGCGGCTTGCTGAACGGTAAAATATTGCTGAACCTCGACACTGAAGAAGATGATGACCTCACTATAGGATGTGCCGGCGGTATAGACGTTACGGCTACAGGCAGCTACAGCCAGATTGCTCCCAGTGGGAATAGCGCTTTCACAATATCCGTGAAAGGCCTTACCGGTGGCCACTCGGGCGGAGAGATACACCTGGGGAGGGGCAATGCCAATAAACTGATGAACCGTATACTGCTAACTTTAGACAAGAAGTATAGCGTAGGCGTTGCCAGCATAAATGGCGGTAGTCTGCGTAATGCAATACCCCGCGAATCTGTAGGGGTAATAGTGACCGGTGAAAACGATGAAGCCAACGTGAAGACTGCCGTAGCAGCGCTGGCAGCCATACTAAAAGAAGAGTATAAGACGACCGACCCGAAACTTACTATTACAATAGATAATGCTGAATTGCCCAAACAGGTAATGGATGCCGCTTTTCAGCAGAAATTTTTACGCGCCATTTATGCCTGCCCCAATGGTATATACCGAATGAGCCCCGAAATAAGTGGGTTGGTGCAAAGCTCCAATAATCTGGCGCGGGTGATGGTGGGCGATGGCTCCTGTAGCATACAGTGCCTCACAAGAAGCTCCGTTGACTCTGAGAAGATGGACCTTGCTGCCGCCATATCCAGCACTTTTGAGCTCATGGGGGCCAACATGGACCTGGCTGGCGGCTACCCCGGCTGGGAGCCTAAGCCCGATGCGCCGATAGTGCAATTAATGGCCAACCTGTATAAAGAAATGTTTCACGAACCGGCAAAAGTAAATGCGGTACATGCGGGGCTGGAGTGCGGGATAATCGGCATTAACTATCCCGATATGCAAATGATCTCCTTTGGGCCAAACATCTATGGGCCGCATTCACCGGATGAGTGTGTGCAGATATCTTCGGTACAGAAGTTCTGGCCTTTCTTGCTGGAGACATTGAAACGGATCCCAATGGCTGGTTGATAAAACCTACCTTTTTATAAGATATTAAAAGGAGTATGCGCTCCCGATATGATGAAATGAACCGCGTGCACAGTTTAATATAATATATTTAGGGCCTGCTGTTTAAGTCAGCCCACCCCGTTTATTTAAATTCAGTAAAAAAATAATTTCGGTAATCATTTCAGAC
>CAIRTW010000048.1 GCA_903881585.1 uncultured Bacteroidota bacterium
CCTGACCATGCGCCTCAATCAACCCGATAAAATTGGACACAAAATCGATCAGTTCGCGACTGGAATGCCTGTCTTTAAACAATAAATGCTTAAAGATCAGTTTTTGGTCTTCCAGCTCAGCTTTTGTCATTTGAGGTTCTGTAATTGCAGCACTTCTATAGTAGTAATTTTGCATACGCTAAATAAGGCAAATATTTTTTAATAAAAACGTCTGAAAAGCTCCCATTTTTCAGCTAAAAAGCTCCTCTTTACAGGTTATACGAACAAATATTTCCATAAAATGGGCATTGAAGCTCAAACAACAAAGAAACTAGACCGATAAAGGCATTTTTTGAGCCGCAAATGAACGCAGCATGAGCTACATATCCCGTAACGCGCACATTCAAACAAAAATCATACTTATACCAGTTTCCAATTGTCTTAAATTTGCTATCCATGTCTCTTTTCATCGCATCACTCAATTCCGGCAGCAATGGCAACTGTTACTACATAGGTAATGATACAGATGCCGTGCTGATAGATGCCGGCATATCCTGCCGCGAGACAGAAAAAAGGATGAAGCGCCTGGCGTTGGACATAAAGAACGTAAAAGCAATCTTTATATCGCATGAGCATGGCGACCATATAAGCGGAGCAGAAGCATTGTTAAAGAAGCACCGGTTGCCTATATTTATTACCGCTGCAACGCTTGGCCATAGCCGGCTTCGCATTGATCCGGACCTTGTGAAGGGCTTTAGAGCCAACCAGCCGGTAAGTGTTGGCGATCTAACCGTCCTTGCATTTCCGAAGCAGCACGATGCCATTGACCCTCACAGTTTTGTAATAAGTTATAATGGCGTAAATATTGGTGTATTTACAGACATTGGCAGCCCATGCAGCAACGTCATCAATCATTTCAGCCAGTGCCATGTGGCCTTCCTGGAGGCAAACTATGATGAGCATATGCTGGAAAATGGCCGCTACCCCATTCACCTGAAAAGGCGCATCAGTGGCGATAAAGGGCATTTATCGAACAACCAGGCGCTGGAGCTGTTCATAAAACATAAACATCCTGAACTGAGCCTGCTTTACCTGTCCCATCTCTCTAAAGACAATAATTCCCCACATGTTGCACTGGAAATATTTGCGCCATATGCAGAGGATACGGACATAGTAGTTGCCTCCCGCTACAAGGAAACGCCCGTGTACCGGATGCCCACCGGCAGTGCGGAGGCCGAAGCTGACTACAGGATGGCCGAGCCGCTACAAATGTCTCTATTTTAAACTGACCGTAATAAGCAACACCCTTTCAACCAGTTACAATAAATGGGCCCTAATAAGAATTTTTTCACCGCGAAACTCACCTCATGGCATGCTACTGAAAACCAGCGCAGCCTACCGTGGAAGAGTGAAAAAGACCCTTATAAAATCTGGCTCTCAGAGGTGATCCTGCAGCAAACAAGAGCGCAGCAGGGCTTGCCATATTATCTGGCCTTCACCGAGGCCTACCCTACTGTACAAGATATGGCAGCCGCCGCCGATGAGCAGCCATTCCGCCTTTGGCAGGGCCTGGGATATTACAATCGCTGTAAAAACATGCTGGCAACCGCCCGGTACATCAGTAAAGAGTTAAACGGCCAGTTTCCAAAGACTTACGAGGAACTGTTGCAATTGAAAGGTATTGGGCCGTACACAGCTGCGGCAATATCATCGTTTGCATATGGGCTGCCTGATGCGGTGGTGGATGGCAATGTATATCGTGTGTTAGCTCGTTTCTTCGGGATAGATACACCATTTGATACAACCGAAGGAAAAAGAACCTTCTCGGCACTTGCGCAGGAACTCCTTGACACAAAAGCCAGCGCTGCCTATAACCAGGCCATTATGGACCTAGGGGCGACTGTTTGCATGCCTCGCAACCCGCTTTGTGATAACTGCCCATTGCAAAAAAAATGCATTGCCTTTCACCAGGAATTAATTGATGTTTTGCCGGTGCGCAGTAAAAAACAATCGGTGCGCAATCGCTATTTTAACTACCTGTTATTGAAATATAATGACACGTTATGGATCCATAAGCGCACCGGTAACGATATATGGGAGAACCTCCACGAGCCATACCTTATAGAGACGGCAGAGCCACTCACTACAGCAACTTTATCAAAAAACACCCAGTTTGAGGATCTGAACATACCATTTAATGAAATAATATACGAAGGCAAAACAACACAGCGCCTCACCCACCAATTCATAACTGCCAGTTTTTTCACCGCAAACCTGGCTAAAAAACCGAGTATTCATAGCCAGACCGGTATATGGCTGAATACTAGCGACTTAAAAAATATAGCTTTTCCCAGGACACTTGTTTCTTTTTTAGAAAATAATTTATACTTTTAATAGTCATTAGGTTATAATTTTTATAATTTAAAAATTTGAACTACTATGCGAGGCGTAAATCGAGTTGTACTGATAGGGAACCTGGGCAAAGAGCCGGATCTGCAATACCTGGAAGGAAATATAGCAGTCGCAAAATTTCCGCTGGCCACTACAGAAACATACAAAGACAAGAATGGAGCATTAATATCACAAACCGAATGGCACACAGTGGTACTTTGGCGTGGGCTTGCAGAACTTGCGCAGAAGTACCTGCACAAGGGCAGCCTGGTGTTTATTGAAGGCCGCATACGTACCCGTAACTGGGAAGACAAGGACAAGAACCGCCGCTTCAGCACAGAGATAATTGGCGATAACCTCGTAATGCTGGACAAACGCAAAGAGCATACCGACCAGCCAGCTGTTGAGGCCGCCAACCCGGAAGCCAGCGCTTTTCCCGACATGAACTTTGAGAGCGGCCCTGTCGCTAGCAATATCAGCAAAGATGACCTTCCATTTTAATGGCATATTTTTTATCTATTAACAAAACAAAGAGACGCATGGTTATCTCTCTCTTTTTGTTAATTTTGATACCCACCAAACAATAAAGCATTTTGGAAAGTACCGAAGGCGATACGCATCTTACATCTTTACTTCTTCAAGCATCTTCGATCGATGCGTCGAATGCCACTATACTTATTATTGCTATTCTTTTGCTGCTGCTGATGTCTGCGGTCATAGCAGGTGCGGAAACCGCTTTTTTCTCTTTGTCGGCCAAAGACATCTATTTCCTGAAGACAAAGGAGAAGCAGAGCGCACGTATTGCAGCCCAACTTTTGGAACAGCCGAAAATGTTGCTGGCAACTATTCTTGTTGCCAATAATTTCATCAACATAGCTATAGTAATCACTATTAATTTTTTTGTCAGCTCTATTTTGCCACATGATGTACATAATCACATAATCATCAGTGCCAACTTCTCTCAAAACATAAACGCTATTTTCTCTTTCCTGATACAGGTGGTGAGTGTTACATTTTTGCTGGTGCTCTTTGGCGAAGTACTGCCCAAAGTTTACGCCAGTCAGAACAACCTGCGCATGGCGCTTTTCTCGGCCCCATTCGTAAGGATCCTATTGAGTGTATTCAACCCCATAAGCCGCATGCTGGTTAATTCCACCAGTTTCATAGAGGGCAAGATAAGTTCCAAGACGGCGAACATCAGCAGCGAGGATTTTGAACATGCTATAGAACTTACCGTAGGACATACGGCTACCCGCGAGGAAGTGAACATATTTAAGGGCATACTCAAATTCGGGAATATAACTGCCCGCCAGGTAATGCGCACCCGCCTCGATGTAAGCGCCATTGATTACGACATGGACTTTGTCGAAGTACGCAACTACTGCCTGGATGCAGGGTACTCACGACTACCTGTATATAAGGAAAGCCTGGACAAGGTTGCAGGCATTATGTACACCAAGGATTTCCTGCCGCATATAGAATCTGATACTTTTGAATGGCACTCGCTGATACGCCCTGCTTACTTTGTGCACGAGGGTAAGCTGATAGAGGACTTGTTAAAAGAATTCCAGCAAAAACGCATGCACTTCGCTATAGTGGTGGATGAGTTTGGAGGCACTTCGGGCATTATTACGCTGGAAGACATTATGGAAGAGATCATCGGCGATATTAAAGATGAGTTTGATGAAGAAGACCTCAACTACAAAAAGATCGACGACCATAATTTCATTTTCGAGGGTAAAACACTCATCAATGATGTATGCCGAGTGCTAGGCATACCTTCGGACTCCTTTGATACTGCACGCGGCGAGAGTGATTCGCTCGCAGGGCTTATCATTGAGATATCCGGTAAGTTTGCCGCAGTCAATGAAACGATCCGTTACCAGCAATACTCGTTTACGGTGCTTGCTGTGGAAAAGATGCGCATCCAGCGGGTGAAGCTCACTATTAATGAAACTAAGGAGGAAGAATAGTTCTTCCGGCATTGATAATTTTTCATCCTCACCATGAAAAAAAACATCGCCTTACTATTCTTAACTACGCTGTTCCTTTCCTGCACCAATCACAAGGTACAGGAGAAAAAGGGTACGTTGTCCACCGATGCGGCTTCAATGAGGCCGGACACTTTGAAACCGCCACGCGTTACTCTTTTGGATACCTGTCCGCCTCCGTTCGTAGTTCCTATTCCTGCCAGGCCGGGTACAGTTGTTAAACAAACAGAAAAAGGCAAAGAGATCATCCCGCTGTTGCCGCTTCAACACAAGAACGCAGGCTTCTACGCCCCCATGACCAGCTATACCCCGCAGCAGGGTTTGTACTCTTCTGTCAGCTGTATAAAAAAAGATAATGCAGGGAATCTTTGGTTTGGCAGCATGGGTGGTGGTGTATGCCAGGGCAAACGCATTAAAATTTGTCAACCCCAGTTAGGACGGCCATTAGGTAATCTTTGCTCCAACTTGATTTTTTACGTCTGGTCTTGATACTTATACCAATTGAGCGTCAAAATACGGCATTAAAAGTTGCCATGTAGTGCTTGAACCCTGTGATGGATTTTATTGTTTCCTGTTTAATATTTTTCACCAGGCCCGTTACCTTATCTGATAGGTCATCAA
>CAIRTW010000049.1 GCA_903881585.1 uncultured Bacteroidota bacterium
CATATAGAATAGTGTTTATACCTCCTAAATCTATCTTCTGTTTTTTGGGTATATATATATCAATTAAAAAACCATCATAGTCGTCTTTACCTTTAGGAATGTTTGAATAAGCCATTTCATAAATAGTATCAGAATTTGTTACTTCCACTTTTGCCCCATTACCATATTTACGCTGATAATAGTTTTTTATAAAAGTTAAAACATCATCCGGTATAGTTGAATATACTTTTGATATAGTAGCTGATTTATCAATACCTGCTACTTTATATTGTTCTGTTGTTTGTCCACAAGCTGTAAAGCAAATAATAATAATTGCTGCTAAAATTATTTTCATAATATCGGTTTTTATTTCTCATTCAATTCAGAGATTAATTTATTCATTTGGCAGAGATTTTATAAAGCCAATAGTAATAATTTTATTCTGGTCGTGCGTCCACACTATATTGCATATCACCACCTAATCGCCTAACTTCATCAAATGACGCTTCAACATCTTTACTTTCGCCTGCAATAAAAGAAATTGTTTGTGTTCTATCATAAGTTTTACCATCCTGTACTAAATGAAATGATACAAGAATATTACCATTACCACCATCGTTTATAATAGTAGCAGAAACCTTTTCCTTCATTTTAAGAATGTTTGAATTATCAGCATTAGCACTTTGAGTTAAAACCCGTGGTTTTGGTGTGTTTATTTCAACTTTGAGACCCGGTATTGAATTAGGGTTATTTTTTAATGCTATATAACCAATAATTGCAAAAATTATAAGGATTACAATAACAACGGTAGGTAAGCTGCTTTTACTTTTTTGTTGTACTGTAGTGCTTACAGGTTGTTGTTGAGGCGGTGTTACTTTAGGGGGTGTAGGTGGTAAATAGGGTGGTGGTGTTTGTGTAGGTGGTATATAAGTTGGTGGTTTTACAGTATCAACAATACCTTTAAGCTCTTCAACATTTCCAACTGTTGTCCATTTATCAATCCCCGCATACCAAACGGGTGTATTACTACCTACATTTTTGGTTTTAAGTTCTTCTAATGTGAAGGGCCCTATTTGTTCTGTGCCATTATGTAGATAGTATTTCTCCATTTGATAGTTATTGGTTTATACAAATGTAATATTCTGAGCCAAAAAGACATAAAAAAAGACAACCATTTCTGATTGTCTTTTCTTCGTAAACCTTATGTGGTCTCGCCCAGAATCGAACTGGGATTTAACGTTTAGGAAACGCTGGGTCTATCCGTTGACCTACAAGACCTCTTACAAGAACTGCAAAAATAACCAAACTTAGTTCAAACTTTTCTTCAAAAACTGCTTATTTATTCTTAACTTTAAGTAACACAAATCGTTGATTATCAATAGCAAAAGTGTTCCACTTGTGTTCCACTTGTGTTTTTTAAGCGTTATAAAACGCTGACTATCAATCTACTGTCGCTACTGTATTAAGATACTTCTATTCTATCCGTTGAACTACGAGACCAAATTTGTGATAAAAAATCACAAATTGAGGTGCAAAGGTAATTATTCCAGTTCAAAAATCTGGAATTTTTAGGTTTTCACTTTTAACTTTTGCCTTAAGGTCTTTACCGCCACCTCAGCGTCCAGAACATATGTTCTATATCGCGCTCGAGGAAGTCGGTGGCGGGCCTTAGCGAGTCGGCATTGGGAGTTACGTCAAAATACAGAGCGCCACGTATGAAATGCTTTACGGAATCGGTAAGTGTGAACTGGTAGTTTGATGCGGCATTGCCGCCTACTGTGTAGAGCACTCCGCTGGCATAAGGCGTATGGATGATATCTTCCTTTATATAGTCAGCTTTCTCATGGTGTGCGAAAGAAAGGCCGTAAGAATCATTGACCAGCGAATCGAACTTCCCGGCCGAGCGGAACTCTTTGTAGGTAATATTGATAACGCCTCCCAGCCCCGGGAAATTGATGTTTATCCAGTAAGCGTTGCCGCTTTTTGCATCGCTGAAAACAGTATCGCTGGAAACAATGCCATATACCGGATACTCAAAAGTGTAAGGAAAGCCAGGCTTATCGAAAACCTGGTATATGTGCATAGCAGGCGTGTCAATCCTGAAGTAACCGGATGGCTTGGGTGGATATACAGCTGGCCTGCAAGAGGCCATAACCCATAACAAAAAGATGATGATTGCGTAACGGAACATAGGCGCCAAAGATATGGTGGTAAGTTGGAAGGTTAAAAAGTTAAAAAGGCAAATTAGTTAAAACGACCGGATATCAAGTGGGTAATATATTTATACATATATGGCCTGTAGCCACGACTATTTAACCTTTTACCTTATTAACCTATTACCTCTTTACGCAAATTAGCCTAAATTCGCAGCCTGATAAAAACACATCTTATGGCAGATCAACTGATTCCGGAACAACCGCAACAACAACTGAATATCGAGCTATCTGAGGAGATGGCCGATGGTGAATATGCAAACCTCGCTATCATTACCCATTCTTTTGCAGAGTTTGTAATAGACTTTGTAAATGTAATGCCCAATGTGCCGAAGGCCAAAGTGAAATCGCGTATAGTAATGACGCCGCAGCACGCCAAAAGGCTAATGAAGGCGCTGATAGATAATGTGAAGCGTTTTGAGGCGCAGTACGGCAATATTAAGGACCAGGAGACCACGGCGATGCCGTTTAATTTTGGTACCCCAACGGCACAGGCGTAGCAGCCAGTAGGCAGTTTGCACGGTAGAACAAACAATATTGTTAACAAAATAAGAGTAAGTCCCGCACTTGCGGGATTTGGGGGTGGTAATGAACGACAAAATACTTATTCTCGATTTCGGGTCGCAATACACGCAGCTTATTGCGCGCAACATTCGCGAGCTGAATGTCTATTGCGAGATACAGCCATGCACAAAGGCCGTGAATTATGACAGCTCGTTGAAGGGTATCATACTTTCAGGAAGCCCATTTTCGGTGAATGACCCTAATGCGCCCAATCCTGATATTGCGGCTATGGCAAATCATTTGCCGGTGCTGGCAGTGTGCTATGGTGCACAACTACTAGCCAAGCAGGCTGGTGGCGAAGTAGGCAAATCCACCCACCGTGAATATGGCCGCGCGCACCTGCAGGATATCTCTGACGATCCTTTTTTTGCAACCATAAAACCAGGTTCACAAGTATGGATGAGCCACAGTGATACTATCAAACGTCTGCCAGAAGGCTTTCAGCTCATCGCGCGCACGGATAGCATACCTGTTGCCGCTTTTAAGGCGGGAGCAAACTATGCAAAGCATCCTGTATATGCCATTCAGTTCCATCCCGAGGTGACACACAGTACAGACGGCAGGCAACTGCTGAAAAACTTTATCACAGATGTTTGTGGCTGCAAGCAAGACTGGACTCCGGCTGCATTTATTACGGAGACTGTGGCCCGCATAAAGGAGCAGGCAGGCGATAAGAAAGTAGTAATGGCGCTAAGCGGTGGTGTGGATTCTACCGTGGCTGCAACGCTTATTCACAAAGCCATTGGTGATAATCTGTATTGCATATTTGTAGACAACGGCCTGCTGCGCAAAGGTGAGTTTGAGCAGGTACTGGAAGGGTATAAGCATCTTGGCCTCAACACCAAGGGTGTGGATGCCCGCCAAAGGTTTTATAAAGACCTGGATGGCGTTTCTGACCCCGAGACAAAGAGAAAAATAATAGGCCGCCTGTTCATAGATGTTTTTCATGAAGAGTCGTTACAACTTACTGACGTTAGCTTTTTGGGCCAGGGTACTATATATCCTGATGTCATAGAGTCTATGTCAGTCCACGGCCCATCACAAACGATCAAGTCGCACCACAATGTAGGTGGCTTGCCCGATATTATGCACCTCTCGCTTATAGAACCATTGCGTGCGTTGTTTAAAGACGAGGTGCGCAGGGTAGGGCGCGAACTGGGTATTGATGAGATATTCATTGGCCGCCATCCATTCCCTGGCCCTGGCCTTGGCATACGTATTCTGGGTGCTGTATCAGAAGAGAAGGTGATCATGCTACAGGAAGCCGACGCTATATATATACAGCACCTGCGCGATAGCGGCATGTATAAAGAGGTGTGGCAGGCAGGTGCAATACTGCTGCCGGTGCAGAGCGTGGGCGTAATGGGCGATGAGCGTACATATGAATATACATGCGCATTGCGCGCCGTAACATCGGTAGATGGTATGACGGCAGACTGGGCACACCTGCCTTATGAATTGCTGGGTAAAATATCAAACGATATCATTAACCGGGTGCGTGGTATTAACCGTGTGGTGTATGACATAAGCTCCAAGCCACCGGCAACTATAGAATGGGAATAGTTATTCCAGATGATAAAGCATAAACTCACTATCATATTGGCTGTTGTGATGCTGGTAACAGCAGTCACCGGCAATGCAGTGGCTGCTTTCAGAAAGAACGATCAGCCAGCCACGCACAAGAAAAGCCGCTACAGGATTGATGTGTTGATGCCATTGTATCTTGATGAACTGGGTAAGGGTGGAAAAGCCATAGCGAAGGATAAGGTATCCGATAAAGCGCAGCCCGGCATGGCATTTTATGCTGGCATAAACATTGCCGCCGACAGCCTGAAGAAAGAAGGTTTCAATATTGATATTTATGTGTACGATGCAGCCTCCGTAAATGGCTCGGCTGATGCCCTGATCGCAAAAGGAAAGCTCGATTCTGCCGACCTGATCATTGGTGATGTGCAACAAGATGACATTGAGGCGCTTTCCTCTTTTGCAAAGACTAAGGGAATCAATTTTATTTCCACTGCTTCTGCCTATTACGCTGAAGTAAAGAACAACCCCTATTTTACTTTGCTCCAGCCATCGCTGGAAACACAATGTAAGCGTATAGTTGCCGAGGTGGTGAAAAACGTTGCGGGTGATAAGGTAACCGTCCTATATCGGTCGAAAGGCGCTGCTGATAATGCCTGTTATGATTATGTAACAGATGCTGCTGGCAGTAAGTTGCGTTTGCAATACATGGCGTGCAGCAAACCACCCACAAAGGCGAACCTTGGGCTTTTCATTGACGTTAAAGAGCCGGTTACCCTATTGGTGCCGGTTACCGATACAGATTTTGCAAGCAGCCTGTTGCACGGTCTGTCAGTCGATTTTCCTGATACCCGGTTCGATGTGTATGGTATGCCGTCGTGGTCCAAGATCGCCGGCCTGAAGAAGAAAGGAGCATTTCCCAACGTATCGGTTCATGTCACCACCGCCTTCACGCTTGATCCTGCCAGCGCGGCGGGACAGTATGTGCGGCGCACCTTTACCGCATTTTATACAGGCAAAATGTCAACACCCGTTTACGATGGTTACGAAGCCCTTTTTCTTTTTGCAAGCTTGCTCAGGAAATACGGCACTCATTTCAACGAGAGCTATGAACATATTGCTGCGCCATCGTCCTCGTTCGATATTCATGCCCAAACGGATAAGTCAGGTAACGTCCGTTACTATGAGAACAGGCATGTTTTCATGGAGACTTTTGAGAAAGGGGTGATGAATAAATAGGAGATTAATTGTGCCTATTCTTTCACAAATCTCATTGCAGTTATACCGTTAACTTTCACAAAATACATACCTACGGGTAAGTTGGCTATGTTTATCTGTACCGTGGTTGCATTGTGGCCTTGATCATAAACTTTCTGTCCTGAAACGTTAAAGATCACAACACTGGTTATATTATCAGTACCGGAAATGATAATTTGATTACTTGTGGGATTAGGATATATATTGAAGTCATGGCTGACCGCAGTAACAGTTGCAATGCCTGATGGCAGGTAGCCATATTTTGCAAGGAAAATATCATAGTTCGGCACTGTGGAATCGGAAAGCTTAATTGAATCAAGTTTAAGCGGGCTATCAAATGAGCCGGCAATATAAATATGCCCGAAATTGTCCTTAGCCAATGATGCGGCCCAGGAGTTGGCATCTGTAACCAAGCTTTCTTTTGCCATCACGGGGTAGCCTTCCGCAGTGCTATATTTTGCTAAAAAAATGCCGGGATTAGTAAGTGTAGTAGTGCCAAACGGCAGCGACAGGCTAAGAAATTGCCCGGCTATGTATAAATTGCCTGTTCCATCCAATACAATTTGGCCCGGATAATCGCCATCCGTTCCTCCCGCCCGAACCGCCCATACAGGAATGCCGCCAGAGTTATATTTAGCCAGGAAAATATCGTCAGTCGCAAACACAGGATCGGCATTGATTAACGTTGTACTGCCAATAGTTAGCTGGGGGCTTTCAAAAGAACCCGCAATGTAGATATTCCCCGAATCATCCATTGCGAGGCTGTTTCCTTGCGAAATGCCTGAATCGCCTGCACTTTTTGCCCACACAGGATTTCCGGCAGAATCATACTTTGCCAGAAATATCATAGAATTAGTAACCGGAACGGGATTGGTAATTGACAAACTACCAAAATACATGGTATCGCTTCCAAAACCGCCGGTAATATACGCGTTGCCTGACCTGTCTGTAACAACGCCGCCGGGTTCGTCAAAACCCACATAACCGCCGGTGTGCGATTGCCGGGCCCAGAGAACATTCCCAAGCGGGTCGTATTTGACAAGGTACATCTCTGTTCCAACCGTATTGAAATTTTCTATGCCAACACTGCCAAAAACGAGGCTACCGATGAAAGAGCCGGTAATAAAAATATTCCCGGAAAGATCTGTGGCAAGGCTGCCTATTCCATCGGGCGTTGTGCCGCCGTCTCCTTCGGCGCTCCTTACCCATGTTACCGCTCCCGTGCTGGTTAGTTTTATTAACGCAAGTGCATTGCCGGTGGGGTTGTTGATCGTGGTAGTGCCTATCGTTATCGTGGTGCTGCCTATTGAAGCAGTTGCATAAATATTGCCGAAAGCATCGACCGTAAGGGCGTTGATACCGTCTGGCCCACCATTGCCAAAGGTCTTCGCCCATAATACATTTCCTAAAGAGTCGTACTTGGCAATAAATATGTTTTGTGTACTGTTAAACGGATTAATGATGGAAGTGGTGCCAAAGACCATGCTGTCACTGTTATACCAGCCGCCAACATATACGTTGCCAGAGGCATCGGTTGCAACAGCATTTGCATAGGCTGTATAATCACCACCAGCGCTTTTTGCCCAAATACATTGCTGGGCGCTTGAATCAATCACGCCGACAGATATGAAAAAAGAAATAAAAAATAGACGGGTAAATAGTGCTTTGTACATGCCTGTAAAGTGTGGTTTAAAAATAATTTAAAATCCGGTAGTATCTTAATTGTTATGATTTTATGAGCAATATTTATTTTGATATTTTCCTTTGCCTCAATCGATAAACAACAAACAGCACCAACGACGCAAGCAATGTAATGCTTAGCAGCATCAGGTATGTGTTCACATCCTGCATAACGTACGCTAGGGCCATGATAAGTAAGTTGGTACCCACAATAACAAGCACAGATTGGGTATGTGTAAACCCTGCATCAAGCAGGTAATAATGCAGGTGGGTACGGTCGGCTTTGAGGGGGGAGATGCCACGGGACGCGCGCAGGATGAACACCCTGATTGCATCGAAGATGGGCAGAAACAGCATAGCAAATATCAGCAACAGGGCTTTTTGCGTGCCATGTATCCAGGTAATGTCAAATTTACCCTGCTCGCCAAACCAGCTGAGAAATAGCAGGGAGAAAATGAAAATGCTGAAACCGAGGAACATGGAGCCTGTATCGCCCATGTATATTTTGGCCGGGGCAATATTAAAGAATAGCAGCCCTATGGTAGCCCCTGCCAGTGCAAAGGAAATGCCGGCTACACCATGGTGGCCTGTAGATGCAAACAACACGCCGAGTATGAGCATGTACAAAGTAGCCAGCACTCCGGCCAGCCCGTCTATGCCATCAACGAAATTGAATACATTGATAAAGAATGTGCAACAGAGCGTGGTGAGTATCACGTCCGGCCACCAGGCAAGCAGATCTATACCGAACAGGCCATATAAGGAGCCGATACGGATATGTGCAAATACAACAGTGACTAGTGATGCAACGAGCTGGGCAATGAGTTTTTTGGACGGCCTCATGTTCATGATGTCATCGTAGATACCGGTGAAAAAAAGTATGGCAGATGAGGCAAGTATATAGGGCATGAAGTCATGTGCATGTGGCCAGAAGAACGCGGCAACAATAACATACCCTACAAAAATGCCTATGCCACCCAGGCTGGGGATCTCTGCCCCATGTATCTTGCGTGTATCATCAGGTACATCATAGATCTTATGGTTTTTGGTGATGAAAATGATCTTCTTTACAGCATACGTGCTGATGATGGCCGATAGGGCGACTGCGGCAATGTAATAAGCATATACAGGTATGGAAGCTAACATTTGGTACCTAAACGGATTTCACTTTCTTTTATTGGAGTCAATAATAAGTCATTTTACAAAGCGGCTAAAAAATCTTTTGTAAATGCGTATAAATTAAAGTCATTTTGTTGCATAGCTTTTTCCAGCTCTTGTTTCAGGCGGTTGTGGTCAATATGTTTCATTCGCTGTGTGGTAATGAGCTGCCAGCACTTTTCGGTCATCAGGTGCAGGTGCCTGGTGGGTTGTTGCTTGCGCATCTCCAGAAACTTTGCGACCTCTGTTGCCAGTTCTTCTATGCCGGTGTTGGTGGTTGCTACCGTTTTGATTACAGGTATTTCATCTGCTCCGTTTGCTTTTTCATGCGCCAGTATGCGCAGGTTGCGGTATAGCCCTTCGGCATCGGCACGATCGGCTTTGTTTACTACAAATATATCTGCTATCTCCATCACGCCTGCTTTCAGGGTTTGCACCTCGTCTCCTGCTTCGGGTACCAATGTAACAATAGTGCAATCGGCAAGGCCGGCTATCTCTACCTCGCTTTGACCTACACCTACTGTTTCTACCAGTATAATATCGAAAGGGGCTTCCCTGATAATGTCTGTTATCTCTATGATCTTGCTGTTAAGCCCGCCCAGTGCACCGCGCGTGGCCAGTGAGCGAATAAATATATTGGGGTTGTTATAATATTCGCTCATCCTGATGCGATCGCCGAGAAGGGCGCCGTAATTAAAGGGAGAGGATGGGTCAACCGCAAGCACTGCAATTTTCTTATTCTCTTTAAGCCAATGGTGCAATAGCGCACTCACCAGGGTGCTCTTGCCGGCGCCGGGAGGGCCGGTAATGCCTATCACCCTTGCATGGCGGGTTTCGTGCAGGCCAAGCAACAATGCTTCATAGCCGGGCAGCGAATTTTCAACTATAGTCACGCCCCTTGCAATGGCGCGAAAATCGCCTGCTTTTATCTGCTCATGAAGTTGTATTATATTGTGCCGCACTAAATTTTGTTTTTGCCCGTTATAGAGTTTCAAACTCCTGGTGGAAAACCTCCCGATGAACAAAAGTAGTTTTCTAAATAATAAAATGTTAGACAAATCCAATATTGCGATATTCTGCATGTGCGGAATGTTCGTTGGCTATTTGTTTCCCCCGGCCATATTGTCTATTTCTATGATAGCCTTTGGCATAAATGCGCTGTGGGGTGTAAACCCTCGCTTATGGTTTAAGGACAAGTGGTGGCTGATGGGCGTGGCGTGGGTAGCGATGTTTGCCATTAGCTGGTTTTGGAGTGAGAACAAAGGTGATTGGGAAACCCGCTTCCAGCTAAAACTGCCTTTTCTTATATTGCCGCTTGCATTTACTTTTTTGCCCCGGTTTTCGGCAAAACAAATGCAATGGCTCATCCTGATCGTGGCCGTTATGCTTACAGGCAGCGCTTTTTATAGCATGTCTTTCCTTGTGCTGGATCCTGTTCACTACATCAGGGAGTACAAGCAGTCGCACATACTGCCTACACTGCCTAAGGGAGATCACATAAGCGCCAGCATGGGCGTAGCTGTCTTTATTATATCAGGCGTTTATGCGTGGCCTCTTTTGCAGGAGCGATGGGTGAAATGGGTGGTTGGCATTTGTCTCTGTATCCTGGTGATCCACCTGCATGTGCTTGCTGTAAAGTGCGGCCTTATATCCTTTTACCTGTTTGTGGTTGGCTGCAGCATATATTTTTTAATGGCGCGCAGGAAAATAATCGGGCTTACAATTTTGCTTGCCTTGCCTGTTGTTTTCTTTCTTGTGGGTCGGTTTGTGCCTACGCTTCATGAACGGGTGGCCTACACCTGGTTTAGTTATTTGATGTTCAAAGCGGGTGACCATTCAGGTAAGTACGGAGATAATTCAAGGTTGGATTCTTATGACTTGTCCGTGCGACTGATAAAAAAACACCCCTGGCTTGGCGTAGGTGCGGGAGATATAAAAGACCAGATGGACAGCATGTATGCAAAGGTGTACCCAGATGTGCAGCAGGTGGATAGATTATACCCGCACAACCAGTTCCTTGTCAATGCGCTTGGCTGTGGCATACCGGCTATGCTGATCTTTGTTTTCTGGTATTTTATGCCCCTGGCTCGGCTGAAGCGGAACCGGCAAAGTTTCTTTTTCTTCATGGTCTGGCTCATGGGTTTGTTTGAGCTGATGATAGAGCCCCACCTGGAGGGCCAGCTTGGGATATTTGTATTTCTCATTTACCTGTTGCTGCAGAAAAACGAAATGGAACATGTGGATGAGATCAGCCAGCCGGCAGCATAGTTTCATTTGATGGGAACCTGTAATCGATATAATTCCTTTTTTTGCAATTCAATCTTCTTCCGTATTTTTGCATCATAAATGTACAGTGATTTGAAAATAAACGCAGGACTGCCCGAACGTACCGATTTGGTAGGGGCGGGTGTGAAATGGCAGACCGAAGAGCTGCATGAGACGGATGTCATCGAGGAAGAACTACACAATCTCATAGTCTGGAACGATGATGTAAATACCTTCGATTGGGTGATAGAATCGCTGGTAGATATATGCGGGCATGAAACCCTGCAGGCCGAGCAATGCGCGCTCATTGTGCATCATAAAGGAAAGTGCGGGGTAAAGAAAGGCAGTTTCGATGACCTGCGCCCGCAGGCAGAGGGCCTTATAGATAGAGGTATACAGGCTACCATTGATTATTGAGATCAGTTTATATTTCTCAGTCGGCAGTTTACAGTATGGTGAGTCAGTAGTTTCGCCGGTTAGTTTGTTATTTGCTAGGTGTGCCCAGCAAAGTATAATCAACCAGTACCCGGTTGCGGAAAAACAGTCGGAGCACACTGTTTGCATAGGCATAGTGCATTTCCTGGGTGGCGCCTTTTATTTTCATATCCGCCGGTGTGCCTAAAAGAGTAATTGCTTGTAAAATATCTGTAGTACCTGATTTTAGTTTGCCGGGGATGCACTTATCGAATGCACATTTTTGGCTGGGCTTGCAGGTAAACGAAAAGTTCTCAAAAACGTCTGATTTCTTATTCCAGCAAATGAAAAGATTGGTGTTGCCTTTGCTATAATGCCACCAGACCCTTTTCTTATGTTCTTCTATTTTCATAGGTTTCCCCAGCAGGGCAGTGATCTTTTCCTGCGTTGCGGTTTCACGTGAAAGATTAACCAATGACAGCAAAGCACCAGATCGGTCGATAGCAAAAACGTGAGAACTGGCAAGCAATAGCAGCGCGAAAAACAAAAACAGTACCTTTTTCATAGGCGCTTTACATTAATTTTATACTTTACCCTCGGTTCGAAAAACGTGTTATCTAAATTTAGTATTATTTTTCCTTATAGGGCTATTTTATTTACCTAAAAATGAAAAAATCACAAGATATTATCCTGTCCGCGGTACTGCTTGCTGCTATTTCGTCCTGTAGCAGCCGCAATGACTATTGGACCTATGGCTCTGACACTAATGGCCGCACACGCGATACTACAATATTCCGTGATGGCTCTTACCATTACTATCGTCATTACGGTGGCGGCTGGTACCCGCTCAGCAGGAATAACATGATCAATATGTCGAGATATTTGCCATCGTCAACAGACGAAATATCAAGCGCAACGTTTTCAGCGCCCACTGCATCCCGCATCCGGTCGGGCGGCTTTGGTAGCGGCGCCCGTGGTGGCGAATCGGGAGGAGCGTAACGTATCCGGCAGTCATTAAAGTGCTAAAACTTAACTATTGAATTTTGAAAAGACATACCATAACCCCCAGAACAGACTGGGAAGAAAAGATAAAAGCGCAGGGCTTTCTGTTTTATAAGATAGAGTCCTATTATACAGAGACCGCAGCCTATGAATTTACCGCAGCTGAGGTGGACCTGATAGAGGCGGCAACAGCGGACATCTTTGAGAAGTGCTGCGCGGTTGTGGAGCACGTAATAAAGAATGACCTGTGGGACAAGTTCTTTATTCCAAAAGAATATGCTGATCTCATAAAATGGAGCTGGCAGGAGGATATGCCTAGCTTCTATGGCCGTATGGACCTTGCGTTTAATAATGGCGACATAAAGCTGCTGGAGTTTAATGCAGATACCCCAACCTCGCTGCTGGAAGCCAGCGTGATACAATGGTACTGGCTGCAGGACTACGATAGCTCGCTCGACCAGTTCAACTCGATACATGAAAAGATGCTGGCGCATATGAAGGTGTGCGCGCCGTATTTTTATGATCCTAAGGTGCTCACCTTTGCCTGTGCAGAGGACAACCTGGAAGACCTCATGACCACTAAGTATCTGCAGGACATAGCAGACCAGGCCGGAATAAAAACAGACTTCCTGTACATGAATGATATAGGCATGGATGACCGTAACGAGTTTTACAAAACGGATGGCACGCCTATCGGTAATATCTTCAAGCTATATCCATATGAGTGGTTGTTTCACGATGAGTTTGGTAAGTTCCTGCCGGCGACGCGTGAAAGCACAATGTGGATAGAGCCCGCTTACAAAGCTTTGTGGAGTAATAAGATGCTGCTGGTATATCTGCATGAATTATTCCCTGATTGTAAATACATACTCCCGGCTACTTACCGCGCTACCGAAGTAGTTTATCAGCCTGGGCAATATGTGCAAAAACCGGTTTACTCACGTGAAGGCGCAAATGTGAAGATCGTGAAGAATGGCGTAGTAGCCGAGCAGACAGGTGGTGAGTATGGCGAAGAAGGATTTGTGATACAGGACTATGCCGAGCTGCCCACATTTGACGGCAAGCACCCGGTAATAGGAAGTTGGCTGATAGGTGGGGTGCCTGCGGGCATGGGGATAAGGGAATCGGATGGGCTGATAACCGGGAATACGAGTAGATTTGTGCCGCATTTTTTTTAAGTGAGGAAAAGAATAATGCATTTTGTCTAAATGAGTATACCTTGATACCTCGCCGAGCCAAAGAGGGAGGAATAGCATTCAATGACACTAAAATAACTTACTAAAATGAAACCGATATTATTTTTTCTTTTTTCTCTCCTTTCATTTACTAAGGGCTATTGCCAATCGGCAGACGAATATTTGCACAACGGAAACGAAAAGTCTAGGGCTAATAATTATTTGGGCGCAATAGCAGACTACAATAAAGCTATCGAAGCTAACCCTAATTGTTACGAAGCATATAATAATAGAGGCTTTCAAAAATATAAACTTAAAGACGATACAGGTGCAATGGCAGATTTTAATAAGGCTATTGAGATTAATCCTGGATTTTCAATGGCTTACCTTAATAGGGGAAAATCGAATTCCCGACAAGGCAACTACGAAGGTGCGGTAGCTGATTATACTAAAGCCATCGAGATCGATCCTGGTTTTATGGAAGCTTATCATCTCAGAGGTCTTGAAAAAGTTATTCACCTGGGACAAAAAGATAACGGATGTATTGATTTATTAAAAGCGAAAGAATTGGGTTGCACATTTTATGATTATGAGAAGAAAGAATTTTGCCAATAAGAATTGGAATAATATTTACTAAAACCAGGGATAATTCTATAACGTGAATATCAATAGTTATTATGAACAACGCAACAAATAAGACATTTATACTAGGCGGCGACCTTACTGTTAACCGTATGGGGTATGGCGCAATGCGCATTACGGGCAAAGGCATATGGGGACAGCCCGAGTATAGGGACGAAGCGATAAAAGTGTTGCAAAGCCTGCCGGGCCTTGGGGTAAACTTTATAGATACAGCAGATAGCTACGGGCCTTACGTGTCTGAAGAACTTATTGCCGAGGCGCTTTATCCATATCCGGCTGATATGGTCATTGCTACCAAGGGCGGGTTCGAGCGCACGGATCCCAACTTGTGGCACATAAACAGCCATCCCGATCATCTAAAGAAAGCTTTGGAAGGCAGCCTGAAACGATTGAAGGTGGATAAGATAGACCTTTACCAGCTACATAGGATAGACCCCAAAGTGCCATTTGAAAAGACACTTGCCTTTTTGCAGCAGGCACAGAAAGAAGGAATGATAAAGCACATCGGCCTTTCTGAGGTGAGCATTGCTGATATAGAGAAAGCGAAAGAGTTTGTGGAGATCGTGTCGCTGCAAAATAAATATAGCATCGTCTATCGCAATTGGGAGAAGGAATTGGAGTATTGTAATCAGAACGGCATTGCCTTTATTCCATGGAACCCGATAAATGCGGGCAACATCTTGTTTGTAGAAAAACTAAAAGAGATTGGTGCAAAACACAATGCCAGTGAGCAGCAGGTGGCGCTAAGCTGGCTCTACCATCACTCACCGAATATCCTGCTGATACCGGGTACCTCTAAGGTAAAGCATGTTGAAGAAAATGTTAAAGCAGCTGATCTGGTGTTGACTGAAAGCGAAATAAAGGAATTAGGAGCGTTGAAAGTGTAATCTGGGCTATTTTATCCAATAAAGTACGTATTTTTGTACTTAAATAAGTAATTATGGAAGTACTGAATTATACTGAATTCAGGAAAAACCTGAAATCAGTGCTGGATAAGACTGTGGAAAATCATGAGGTGACCGTCATATCAAGAAGCCATGATAAAGATGTTGTATTATTGTCCCTGCATGATTATAACTCATGGATGGAGACTATGTATCTGCTTAGGAGTGAGCGAAACCGCACCCGGTTAATGGAATCAATAGAACGTACTGAAAAAGGCAAGTATGAATCTCATGATCTTATAGAGGAATAACGATATGATATTAAGTTGGGATGTTCATGCCTGGGAGGACTATATCTATTGGCAGCAAACAGATAAGCAGATATTAAAGCGAATCAATGAACTGGTGAAAGATTGCTTACGCCAGCCGTTTTCAGGATTAGGAAAGCCCGAGCCACTGAAGGAAAATTTGCGTGGATATTGGTCTAGAAGAATTACAGATGAGCATCGTTTAGTTTATAAGATGAAAGAAAACGAGATCATTATACAGCAATGCCGTTATCATTATTAATATTCTTCTTTGCAATTTGTTTCAACACACTATTTTTACGCAATCAAACAAACTTATGCGCACAATTTTATGGCTGTTTATAGCCTTGTTTTCCACTCAATTTGTTTATGCACAAGGCACAAAACAAATAACCATTGACGATCTCTATAAGAACAATACCTTCAATGTAAAGAGTGTACCCGGCTTCAATGCCATGAAGGATGGAGACCACTATACACAAACAGATATAGATGGCGGCCACCAGTCAATCCGCATGTATGACCTGGAGACGGGCAAGATGGAGAAGAATATCTATACCAATACATTGCACGGCACTGATGGGAAGGATATTAATATCGATGATTACAAATTTAGCAAGGATGAACAAAAACTGCTGCTGTTCGTGCAGGCCGAGCATATATACAGGCACTCAGCTTCTTATCACGTATATGTTCTGGATATTGCTTCAGGCGCGTTAAAACTGGTGGATAATGATAAGATCCTGCATGCTACTTTTTCTCCTGATGGGAAGAAGGTAGCTTTTGTGAAAAACAACAATCTCTACTACAAAGACCTTGTCAATGATAACCTGGTGCCGGTGGCTACCGATGGGGAGAAGAACAAGATCATCAATGGTAATTGCGACTGGGTGTATGAAGAGGAGTTTTCTTTTACGCAAGCGTTTGAATGGTCGAAAGACGGGAGCTATATTGCGTACTACCGTTTTGATGAAAGCCTGGTGCCCGAATATACACTGGCGAAATATACCGGCCTTTATCCCGAGCAATATACCTACAAGTACCCAAAGGCTGGTGAGCGTAATTCGATAGTGCAGATCAAAATATTTAATGTGCAATCCGGTAACACGATTATCACCAATACAGGGGAGGCAGACCAATACATACCGCGCATAAAATGGACTGCTGATCCAGCTAAGCTATGCATATACCGGCTGAACAGGTTGCAGAACAATCTGGAGTTATTGCTCACGAATGCTACAGATGGCGGCACCAGCACCATCTACAGCGACAATAACAAATACTACATCAACATCAATGACGAAATCACTTTTCTGCCAGACGGGCACTCGATGATCATCAGAAATGAAAAGGCAGGGTACAGCCATTTGTTTATCTGGGACTGGCAGACGCTGAAGCTGAAAGATTTTACAGAAGGGCTGTTTGATGTGGATGCGCTGGTGGGCGTGGATATAGAGAGCCAGCTTGTATACTATACCGCAGCAGTAAACTCACCGCTCGAAAGGCAATTATATGTAGTGCAGTGGAACGGCAAAAAAGACAAATGCCTCACGCCTGAGAAAGGAACACACTCAATAACGCCTTGCGAGGGCTACAGCTACTTTGTTGATAAATATTCGCAGCTGAACAAAGTGCCTGTGTATTACTTGCGCGATGATAAAGGCAAGATCATACGTACGCTGGAAGATAATAAAACCCTTGAAGACAAAATGAAAGAGTATGCGATGGGCGATGTGCGATTGATGAAAATAAAAGGCACTGATGAACTGCTGAATGCCTGGGTGATAACGCCTCCGGGTTTTGACAGCACTAAAAAATATCCCGTGCTTATGTATCAGTATAGCGGTCCGGGCTCGCAGGAAGTGGCAGATCGTTTTCCGCTGGGTAACTACTTCTGGCACCAGATGCTGGCGCAGAAGGGTTACATAGTGGTATGTGCAGATGGCACTGGCACGGGGTTTCGGGGCGAGGAGTTCAGGAAGAAGACGTATCTGCAATTGGGAAAGATGGAAAGTGATGACCAGATAGCAGTGGCAAAGGAGCTGGGCAAGTTGCAATATGTGGACAAAAACCGTATAGGCATATGGGGCTGGAGTTATGGCGGTTTTATGAGTAGCACCTGTTTGTTCAAAGGCAATGATGTGTTCAAGACTGCGATAGCTGTAGCGCCTGTTACCAACTGGCGGTATTATGATAACATCTACACGGAGCGGTACATGCGCACTCCGCAGGAAAACCCCGGTGGCTATGACGATAACGCGCCCGAGAAAATGGCCGATAAGCTGAAAGGGAACTTCCTGCTGATACATGGCACTGGTGATGATAATGTGCATTTCCAAAACTCGGTGATGCTTACTACAGCGCTTATAAATGCGGATAAGGATTTCGAAAGTGAATATTATCCCGACAAAGCACACGGCATATCCGGCGGAAATACGCGGCATCAACTGTACAAAAGGATGACTGATTTTATTTTGAAGAACCTATAAACGCGGATGAACAGATTAGAGGCGAATGTTCACAGATCGGCACCGGTACGCTATCTCTACAGGAGGGCGCGTAAAGTCATTCTTCCGGGCATGAAAGGGGCGTCCCTCTACGATGTGATCAGGTTTTTTGTGTGGGAAATAAGAACGCTGAAGCTACAGGAGCGCGCTGCCGCTGTTACCTATAATTTTCTGATGGCTTTGCCACCAACCTTTCTGTTCCTGTTCTCACTGCTGCCTTATCTGCCGGTGAATAATGTGGAGCAGGCAATATTGAACACCATAAAGCTCATTACCCCTAATCATAACATTTATGTGAGCGTGCGTGATGTGATGAAGGATTTTATGTCAAAGCAGCATCACAGTGCGTTGTCATTTGGTATCATACTGGTGCTGTTCTTTTCTTCCAATGGTGTCATGGGCCTGATGCGCAGCTTTGATAAGAGCCAGGCGCTTTACAAAAAGCGGACAGGTTTCCAGCGCAGGTGGACGGCTATAAAATTAACCATCGTGCTTATAGCGGTAAGCATAGCCGCGTTTACGGTATTAGTATTTCAAAGTTCTAAATTGAACCCCATCGTGCTGAATACATTTCATAGCATTGTGGCATTGAAAGTGATCAGTTTTGTGATACTGGCTGCGTTATTGTTTATTGCTATATCGCTTATATATACTTACGGCTCTTCACTTACGGTAAGGATCAAGTTTGTTTCTGCTGGCTCAGTGTTTGCAGCTATAGCATCAGTGATTGCGACCTCTATTTTCTTTTTCCTGGTTAACAACTTTCTTAATTATAACAAGGTTTATGGTTCTATAGGCTCTCTCATAGCTTTTATGGTTTGGGTGTGGCTCAATACCAATATCATCTTGCTTGGGTATGAGCTTAACGTAAGTATATTGCTCGGTCAATTGACACGCGAAGAAAATGACTAAGCATAGCACCAAAATATGGCCCCGGACGCGTTACGTTGCATTATGCCTTGCAGGTGTTTCTGTATTGTCATATGTGTCATGCGGAGATCATGAAAGCATACCGGCGACCGTAACATTTACGGAGCATGTTGCTCCAATACTTTATGGTAATTGTTCCATCTGTCACCGGCCGGGCGGTACCGCGCATTTTTCCCTGGTTACCTATGAAGATGCCAGGAAAAGCGCAGGCGCAAGCGCCTATGTAACAAAAGAACGGATCATGCCGCCGTGGCCAGCCGACCCGCATTATACCACATTTAAAGGGGAACGCATACTAAGCGAGCGCGATATACAGATATTAGGAAAGTGGGCCGAGGAAGGTGCGCCACAGGGACCTGCCGATAAGATGCCTGTGCTGCCCAAATATCCCGACGGCTCAGAAAATGGTACGCCAGATATGCGGATATCAGTGCCGCCTTATTTTCTCAAAGCAAACAGCAGTGATCGGTTTCTTTTGGTTAAGGTTCCTTTTGAATTGCCACGCGATACATTTGCCAGCCTCGTAGAATTTGTGCCCGGCAAAAGCAATGTGGTGCATCATGTGAATGGTGACCTTGTATCATATGAATTTGACAAAAAGAAAGACGTATTTGCAGGCGAGCGGGCACTGGATATGCAGGCAGACACGGCAAAGTTATTAGCGGCATTTCAGCGGCTCGGGTTGCCTAATGACGATGGTACTTATCCCGTGTTGCAAAAGTCGGTGGTGAACTATCTGCCGGGTGCGGTGGGGCAGAAGTACCCTGATGGTATAGGCGGATACAAGCTGCCGCGCAAAGGAATATTTCTGCTGAACGATATGCACTACGGCTTTACCAACAAAGACGATATTACAGACAGCTCCTACATCAATATCTTCTTTTCTAAGACCCAGCCAGACAGGCCATTGCAGGAATTTCAGCTGGGTACACTTAGTTCTTTTGGCAATGCCCCTGTTCTGCCAGATCTAATTATACAGCCTAATACCGTGAAGCCCGTGCATAGCCAATATACCGTGCCGGAAGATATTTCTGTACTCACCATAAACCCGCACATGCACTTGCTGGGCAAGAGCTTTAAGGCCTATGCACTAAAGCCAAACGGGGACACGATAAGGCTTATTTCTATACCCCGGTGGGACTTTAACTGGCAATATTTCTACACATTTAAGAAAATGGTGAAAATACCTATGGGCAGCACCATAGTGGCCGAAGGTGTCTATGACAATACAAAGCAGAACCTCAACAATCCATTCAGTCCGCCACGCCTGGTGCGCGATAATAGCGGGAGCATGAAGTCGACCGATGAAATGTTCCAGTTCATAGTGTCCTACCTGCCTTACCGTGAGGGTGATGAAAACATCAGCCTTGATGTTAAATAATTTTAAGGTTTTGTATTTGCAGCAAACCATTATTTTTACAAAAAAACATAGACATGAGAACAACATTATTCGCGGCATTATTTGCTATTGTTGCTGCGGCACCGGTATCGACTTTTGCCCAAGGGGCAGACAAAATGAATCCGGGCGATGATCTTCCTGCTGTATCAACAACGTTGAAAAACGCAAATGGAAATGGCACCACATTAAAAGGCGCAGAGAAAGGAAATGGCCTGTTGGTTATGTTCTCCTGCAATACCTGTCCGTTTGTGCTGAAGAACGAGCCGATCACTAAGAAGGCCATGGAATATGCTACCGCTCATAATGTGGGTATGGTTATCATTAACTCAAACGAGGCTAAACGTGGTGATGACGATTCTTACGAAGCGATGAAGAAATTTGCAAAAGAGCAGGGCTATACTGTTCCTTACCTGGTGGACGAAAACTCTAAGCTGGCTGATATGTTTGGCGCTAATCACACACCGGAAGTGTTCCTGTTTAACAATAAGCACAAACTGGTGTACAAAGGCGCTATGAACGATAACCCCGGTGATCCCAGTGGCTATAAAAAGATGTACATAGAAGATGCGATCAATGCTATGGTAGCTGGAAAAGAAGTGGATCCCAAAACTACGAAGTCAGTTGGGTGCAGCATAAAGAGGAGAGCGTAATGGATTTTATAAGCATACTTTGGGCCCCGGAATTCCGGGGCTTTTTTATACAATAAGGGTAGTTATTGCCGTGAAAACTGCCTGTTGAAAACTATCTTTGCCAACGATGTCCGAACCGCACAAACAAATATTCTTAACCCAATCACCTACGCGCTGGCAGCGCTTTAAGTGGTCGTTCCGTATTGTTATTTTTATCGTTGCCGTTGTTGCAGTGATCCTTGGGGTTGCTGTGATGAAACAGTTGTTTATACCCGCAATGCCGCAAATCAGAAATGACAGCAGGGGATATACAGCGATAATAAACAATGGCAAGAATGCTGCGGTCAATTCGATCAATAAAAAGTACGATGGTTTTGGAAAGTATATTGTGGGAAGGGAAGGCCAAACCAAACACATCAGGTATGTGAGTAAGGCCGACAGCATGCGGGCGATAACGGCCCCGGTGAGAGCAGCATTTTATGATGCGAGCGATGAACAGGCCTATTTCTCGTTAAAGAACAATATAGCCAGCCTTAATATGCTGCTGCCTTTGTGGATGACTATCGACTCGGCGGCAGATACGGTGATCGTAAACACAGATATCCGGGGCAGGGAAATAATCAAGGCTTCGGGTGTGCCTGTAGTGGCTGTAATATCTAATTTCTCCGGTGAAGATTTCAACGGTACACCACTGCACAGAATACTCAATGACAACGGTAAGAAAGAAAGGCTGATCAGCCAGATCGTAAAGGTTATCCAGCAGAATCATTTCGCTGGTGTGAACATAGATTTTGAAGAGTTGCAGGAAACCTCTGATGAGCCACTCGTCTCATTCATGAAAGACCTGTACAGGCGGATGCACGCTTTGCATTTGCTTGTGACTCAGGATGTATCGCCGTTCAATTCCGACTATAATTACAGAGAGCTTGCCCGCTATAATGACTATTTGTTTCTTATGGCCTACGATGAGCATAATGGGGGGAGCGCTCCAGGGCCAATAAGCTCGCAACGGTATATTGAAGCTGCCCTTGATGAAGCATTGAAACAGGTCGGTTCAAACAAGCTGGTATTGGCGATAGCGGGTTATGGGTATGACTGGCCAAAGGGAGATAAGGGTAGTGACGTGACTTATGCAGAAGCACTGAGTGTAGCCGCAGAATCGGATGCGAAAGTGGTCTTTGACACAGATAGTTATAACCTGCATTATGATTATGCAGACGAAAACGGCGTGGATCATACGGTCTATTTCACCGATGCAGTTACCAACTATAACACTATGCGCTTTGCGTCTGAATATAATGTTGGCGGTATCGCGCTTTGGCGGCTTGGGTCTGCCGATAGCAGGCTATGGGCATTTTATAATAAAGATCTCAGCGATGATGCCGTTGATACTTTCGACTATAGTGTGCTGCACAATGTAGAGAAGAGTTACGATGTGGACTACATAGGCGAGGGCGAGGTATTGGACGTGATCAGTACACCGAGACCGGGGCAGATCAGCACTACGGTTGACACAGCAGAGGACCTGGTGAGCGACGAAGAGTATGAAACGATGCCATCCATTTTTGTTATTAAGAAGTATGGGAAGAAGCCAAAGAAAATAGTGTTGTCGTTTGATGATGGCCCGGACGAAAGATACACGCCGCATATACTGGATATACTGAGTAAGGAACATGTGCCGGCAGTATTCTTTATGATCGGTAACAATGCGCTGAACAATATACCGATCGTAAAGCGGGTATATAATGAAGGTTTTGAGATCGGCAACCATACATTTACGCATCCGAATATAGCGGAGATAAGCAGGAAGCGCGCGCTGTGGGAGCTTAATGGTACGCGGCTGCTGCTGGAAAGCATTACGGGCCACTCAACAGTGCTTTTCCGTGCGCCTTATAATGCCGATTCTGAGCCAGAGACGATGCAGGAGCTCGAGCCAGTAGCATTTGCCAAAGAAAACAAGTACCTCACAGTCGGCGAGTCAATTGATCCCAACGATTGGGAAAAAGGTATTACGGCAGATTCTATTTTCAACAGGGTGGTACGGCAGGAGTCGCTGGGCAGCATTATATTGTTGCATGATGCCGGCGGCAACCGCGAAGAGACCGTGAAAGTGTTGCCGCGCATTATAAAGTATTTTAAAGACAAGGGTTATACTTTCACCACCGTAGCAGACCTTCTGGATGAGTCGCGGGACCAACTTATGCCGGCTGTACCTAAGGATCGCAGCTACTATTACATACAGTTCAGCTACTACGTGGCAGAGTTTGGTTATTGGGGCGGCAACGCACTGGTTTTTCTTTTCGTTAGCTGCATCATCCTTTCCGTAATGAGGATACTGGTATTGGCTTTCTTTGCGATGAAGGAATATCGCCGGGAAAAGAAGGAAACGCTGCAACCGCTTGCCGGCAGCCCTGCGGTGAGCATTATAGTGCCGGCATATAATGAGGAGGTCAATGCAGTAATGTCTGTGAATAACCTGCTGAAAAGCACCTACCCAAATTTCAACATCATATTTGTGGATGATGGGAGCAAAGACAGTACCTATGCAAAAGTATCGGAGGCATTCAAGAATGACAGCCGTGTGAGTGTACTCACGAAACCTAATGGTGGCAAGGCTTCAGCACTTAACTACGGTATAGCACAAACCACCTCGGAATATGTGCTGTGCATAGATGCCGATACTAACCTGGCCCCTGATGCACTGGAACTGCTTGCGCGTCATTTCTCTGAGAGCAAAGTGGGCGCTGTGGCAGGTAATGTAAAGGTGGGCAACGAGGTAAATATGCTTACCAGGTGGCAGAGCATAGAGTACATCACCAGCCAGAACTTCGACCGGAACGCATTTGCCAGCGTTAACGCCATTACTGTGGTGCCGGGTGCTATAGGCCTGTTCCGAAAGAAGGCCATTGAAGATGCAGGCGGCTTCACAAGCGATACCTATGCAGAGGATTGTGATCTTACTATGCGGATGCTTCGGGCTGGCTACCTGGTGAAAAACGAAAACAAAGCAATAGCAATGACCGAGGCCCCGGAGACGCTGGGGCAATTCCTCAAACAGCGGTTCAGGTGGAGCTTTGGAGTGATGCAATCGTTCTGGAAAAACAGGGATGCGCTGTTCAATAAAGATTACGGTGCGCTGGGCCTGGTGGCCATGCCCAACATACTTGTCTTCCAGATACTGATACCGCTTATAGCGCCGCTCGCAGACGTTTTTATGATCATTGGCCTCATTACCGGGAACGCACCGATGATACTGGAATACTATGGCCTGTTCATGCTGGTGGATCTGTCTGTAGGCATACTGGCCTTTGCGTTTGAAAAGGAGAACTTCTTTAAGCTGGTATGGCTTGTGCCGCAGCGTATCATTTACCGGTGGCTGATGTTGTATATATTGTACAAGTCTATAAGGCGGGCAATAAAGGGGCAGTTGCAAAGCTGGGGCGTGCTGAAGCGCACCGGTAATATGCTGGAGAATGCGAGGTTGAAGTCGTTTAAGATCTGATAAGGTCGTCATGAGATATTGTTTTATGATTTTGATTTTGAATTTGTAATGAGCACTTCTGAAAATTCTATACTTGGTTTAAAAATGCCCACCGACCCGCGGTGGGCTGATCTTGCATCTGTCTCGCTGGAGGAGATACTAACCGACCATGCTTTTTGTGAGCAGAAAGCTGCAACACAGTGCATTACCCTCATACAGCGGTACCCTGATAAAACAGAGCTTGTAAATGCCTTGGCTCCTATAGTTACCGAGGAGTGGGGTCACTTCCGCATGGTGTGGGCGGAGATGAAAAAAAGAGGATACAGCCTAGGCCCCCAGCGTAAGGACGACTATGTAAACCTCCTGATACAGCACACACCCAAGAACATTGCCGGCGATGAAAAGCTGCTGCACAAACTGATGCTCTGTGCGCTGATAGAGGCCCGCAGCTGTGAGCGCTTCCGGCTATTGTCTGAGAACCTGGAAGAGGAGGCGCTGCGGAGCTTTTATCACAAATTCATGATCTCCGAAGCCGGGCATTATCGTTTGTTTATAGAGCTTGCTGAGCAATGTTACCCGGTGGCAAAAGTGCGTGCAGCATGGCAGCAATGGCTGGATATTGAGGCGCAGGTACTACAGTTACTTGTGCCACGTGGAGACAGGATGCATTAGTGTTAAGTCAAAGGCCCAAAGTTAAAACCAAAAAGTGTGTAACGCAGAGATACAGGATTTTGGTTGGCGTTTAAACCGTCAAAGTACAATATGGCACTAAGGGCTAACTCGATACAATGAGCCTCCATCGCCGGCTATGAGCAGATCTCCATTAGGACACAGGGCAATACTGCGCAAAGAGTTTGTAGTAAATTGTTTGTACTCGGCCCAGTGCCGGCCCCCATCTGTTGAGCGGATCACTTTGCCGCCTTCTCCTGTAGCCCAGCCATTGTGATCATCGGTAAATAATATGCAGAGCAGCCTGTAGCGTGGTAAAACAACGTCATTGCCATTGCGGTAGCGGGTCCAGTTGCTGCCGCCGTCTGATGTGTAATAAATGCCGCCGTTATATCCACACATCCATATCTCATTGCCATGAACGTCCATGTAGGTAAAGTTATCTCCCTCCACTTTCTGGAACGCCCATGTTTTGCCACTGTCGGTGGTTTTTTGCATTGAGCCATAACCGCACATATAGCCGGTGCCATTAGGCGCCATTATTATTTTGTTGAGCTGGTAGCCGAGTGAATCCCATGAAAGAACGCTCCCGGAGCTATCAATTCGCTGAAATGCACCCTCGTCAAAGCTCACCCCACCTACCACTATGGCGTGCGAGGCATCGGTGAAAGCTATGCCGGTAAACGCCTGGTAGAAAATCTGTGAGAAAGCCCAAGTGTTGCCGTTATCATAAGAGCGGAGCAGCTTGCCATCAAACCCACAGGCATATAAAGCTCCCGAAGGCGATAATACCAGATCATAAAGTCCTTTATCGGCAAGGGGATAGGATGTTTTTTGCCAGGTATAGCCGCCATCGTGGGTGGTGAGGATCACTGAGTTGGTAAACCGCTCGCCACCAACCACGAAGCCGGTGTTGTTATCGAGAAACAATATTTTATTCAGCCGGTCGCTGTCGGTAGCGCTGTTCAGTTTCTGCACACCCTGAAAATAGAGCATGTCTTTTTTACATGTGCTGAACAGGAAAACAACGAAGAGTAAAATTAATATTAGTGGTCTGCGCATTATGGGGTACTTCGATTATTGCGCAAATTAAATAACTAATGCTGTATTGCCACAAAAAGCCTTTGAAAGGTAAAATTGCTCATTTGCCTACGTCCTGGCACTTTTTTTTCGGAATAATTTATTGCTCACTTTTATTGCTCACCTTATAATTGGTTATCAGCATTTTAGGTGAAAAACAGGCGAAAAAGTTGCTCACTTCTTGCTCATTTATTGCTCAAAAGTATAAGCGCAAAAATCAAAAGCTAATTTCGGGTAAAATCAAATGCTAATTAGCAACTCAATTTTTGAAGGCTCAAAACAAATTAAATATATTTTCTATTTTACAAAAGTGCGAAAATCGCATTTGGACAACTTTAAACCCATTTAAACCCCCTCAGAATTGAATAAAAACCTACTCTAAAGACCTTCCCCGGAAATATTCAATTCCCAGCCCGTTCCCGCCCCTTGCTGCCATCAGATCACTGGAGCTGCCCAACATATCGCCCCGCACATTTGCAGCCTAATTTATAGCCCTTTGAGAATTGTATGCGTCA
>CAIRTW010000050.1 GCA_903881585.1 uncultured Bacteroidota bacterium
CCATTCGTTATCACCTGGTACATATACACACCCGGCGTATAGCCCTTTACATTAAAACTGGTTCTGGTGCCGTCATGTATCACCTGCTCATCCATCAGCCTCCCCGTCACATCTATCATCTTTATCGTTACATCTCCATTCGCCGGAAACTCAAAATACAACGCCGTATTGGCCGGGTTAGGATACACCCTTATGCCCTGCACGTTGATACCATCTGTAGTTCCCTTCGCATTTTTAGGCGCGGTCCCACCGCCCTTGGGTTTTGAGTGCCGAAGCAAAGCTTGGCTCCCGCAACATGGGAACCCAAGTGTGTGCCCCACAACAGAACGGTAAAGTGTTAGGTCAACATTGCCCAGCGTAGAAGGCACCGCGCCCGCCGTATCCGCCGGCGATCCTATCCACTGTGTAGAATCCAGCAGATCAGGGCTGCCGCCGCCATAAAACGTATACTTCTTGTATCCTGCACCACCCAGTAAAGTGCTCCCGATCCCGGATAAAAGCACCCTATGATTTGGCGACAAATTAATATTAGCCGAACCAAAACCCGGATAAAGCGTCGTTGCCAGACTGGACGCAGAATTTTGATTCGAAACACCACCACTTAAAGCTGAATTTACAGCCACTGTATCGCCATTATTCACGCTTACGGCAATAGTGTCTGTCCGCCCCACTGTTATATAAATAGTCGAATCAATACTCAGGTACCCCACCCCATAATAGAACGACGGCGTTGAGGGATTATCCACTGTGCAACCCGGGCACAATACCTGGAAGCCATCCAGCATGCTGTCAAGGCCTACTGTATTCATCCAGTCTGTAGCAGTAGTATACACCGTAGCTCCGGTATCGCTGCAATAGCTGCAGATGCTCGCGTTTTCCACGCCGGTATACATTTCCATATGCGGGTTCGACGCGCTCACTCCGCCACTTATCGGCACCCAGTATATGCGGTTCAGGCTATCCACGGTAAACGTATCCGGCAGGTTGTAGCAGTTCACATCCTCGTTATATAGCACGATCACACTGCCCACCGGCACCTTGCTCCATGTGCCGTCATACGCCAGCCGGAAATGTCCTTGCGTCACGCCCATACTTGGGTCGCATACATTGTCACTGAATATCCCCGAATTATCATCTACCACCCAGCCCTGCACATTCACATATTGCGAAGTATCGGTTTCGCAGTTCGCCACGATCAGCTCCGCATACTGGCAGCCATAGGTCGGCCCCTGCGATAGCTCTGTTACCGCCAGCACGCCATTGGCTACGGCGGTGGTAGTCGTATCCGGTGGCGCTGCAAACACCGAGGAGTCGATTGGCATGTACTCCACAAATTTCTTATTATATGCATGGGTGTACCACACATACGCTATCTCTCCGGCACGCGAGGAACGGTCCAGGCTCATAGTGGCAAGAGTTGTCGAATCAGTGGACGAAAGCGTATCTGTAGGAGTATGGCTCATGGCATGCGAAAGCTTCATTGCCATAATGGTCGTGGTCAGCGTATCAGGGATACTGTCTATCATATTCTGTGCGCTGGTCCAGTCGGTATCGCGCATATAATAGGCAAATGCCTGCTCGTAACCTTGCAAAGAGGAGTATAACGCGCCGGCAGAAGCCCAATCTGCAGTGCTGTCATAATATATCGCTAATGCAGACACATATTCGTTCCTGTCCAGGCCCAGGCTCTGTATTGTATCGGTAAGAAAGCCCCGGTAAGAACGGTTGTTTTGGGCATTTACAACGTCATTGTCCGCAGCCATAGCTGGCCGTGCGGTGAACAATACCGTAAGTACCTGTGGCGAAAGCGCAGAATTGGCGATCATCACTAATTTAAGCTCGGAATCATTTAAAAGCGGCACTCGGTTTATGATCCTTATCAGTATGCTGTCACTATACCCGCCGTTTGCACCCAGTGATGATGTAAGCACAGCCGCTGAGATGCTGGTGTCATTCACCATGTTCATGATAGCAGGAGATGACAGGCTGTCTAGTACTGTTTTATAGCCGGCAAGTGAGGCCGTCAACTGGTGTGCGTTGGTAGCAGCAGTACTTGCGGTCATTGTGCTCGTCCCTACGCTATATGCAGTAGGAGACATGATCGGGCAACAAAAAGTAGTCCCGTCATTACTGCCGTCAGGATTGCATCTGGTAGCAGCACTGACCGTTACAACGGGGTAAGCTGTGGGAGGAGTGCAATAGACCAAGTTGGGTCTGTACACTGTTCCGGTAAAGTTGTCAGAGTAATATTGGAGTCCTCCCAGTACCGGCACCCGGCATGTGATGTGACTATGGGTCAATGGGCTGAATTGGTTGTTTGGCTGCGAAGAAGCAGAAGCAGAACCTTGCCTATGGCCGGAAAAATCATGTATCGCAATGGAACATCCTCCCGTCGTAGGAAACAGCTTGTTGCACATTATCTGGAACCCTCCATGGTTTTCCACACCGTAGCTGGTATTATAAACCCGGTTTCGGTACAGGGTGCTCATAGGGCCGGCTGAGATCAGGAAACCATAATCAGGAGTGCTGGTGGCGCCGCCTGATGTTACTGTATTCTCACTGATATGGAATGTGTTAAGAGTAAGAGAGGCGCCATAAGTGCCGAATGCACCGAAATCGTAATATACGCCAATGGGCTGGTTGCTGGTCGGGCTGGGGTAAAGAGGCCCCGTTACAATGTTGTTGTTGTAGCAGATGAAATCATTTTCTATATCCGCGCTTATCGACCGCCAGCAGCCCGTGAACTGCCCTCCGTATTCCCGTGTATTAAAGCCGGCATCGGTACTGGTGCTTAGCGTGCCGCGCGTTAGGTTAGTAAAATGACAACCTGTTATCTGTACATCAGAGTTAAAGCTGATGATGCCCACGCCACGCAGATCCATAGCGGGTGCAAAGCCAATAGCTGTGTTGTTCTGTGTTTCGAAATAGTCGTTCCAGAAAGTTATGCCCCAGTTCTCATCAACATTTACAAATTGGGTAGTGCCATATGGGCGTGCCGGGGTTGTAGTATAATCTTCATAATGCGCACAATGGATTGGCTCATCTGCCAGGAAATGACAGTCGCTGGCATACGAGTGGTTGACCTGGTATGGGTATGCGCCAAAGTATATACCCGAAGCGCAGTTGTGGAACGTGGCTTTGTCCGCGAAAACAAGACCACCATTGTTACCTGCGCCTACGTCGGGTATATCAGCGCCATCATATAGTATGCCGCAACCCATAATGCCGTAAAACGCGTTTTCAAGAACCGCATTCCTGGCGGGTGAAGTGATGCCGCCATACGTCTGCAGCTTCACGAAACCCTGGTTGCTGTAAGGCAACGGGCCGGGAGTAGCTCCCGCGGCATAGTCGGGAACGGTAATGCCGGTATTGGTCAGGTCCTGCGGTGCAGCAGGGTTGCCCATAACACTGATACATCCCCACATAACACCGCAGCTGTTGGTGATCGTTGCCCCGTTTACTACCAGCGTGCCGCCGCGGTCCACAATAATATTCTTATTCCTGCCCATATTTATCGTGCAATTCTGAAGAATAAGCCCATGCCCCGGGCCTATATAAATAGTACGGGTCACGTCTGCGTCTTGCATCCATATTGTAGGGCTGGCAATGGTACCTGAAATATTCACAATATCGCATGGGTCTGTAACGCCTCCTACCCCTGTTCCATTCCAGTTCGGGTCTGTCGGCAGGTCTGCTTCATATCCTCCCCTGCCCACACACGATGCATATATTTTCCCCGTGCACCTGTTTATATCAAGCCCGCTTACAAAACTATTGGGAAGGTTTAGTGAGTAGCATTGCCAGGGATTTGTCGATATATCCCCTGCATCAACATTCACGGCATATACGCCCCTGTCTGTTGCCGCAAATAAATAGTGCGATTGTTCATCATAAAGAATGGCATTCACCGGGCAGCCCGGCAACCCGTTTGAATAATCGGTCCACGTCGCGCCTTCATCCATTGATTGAAATACCCGATGCCCGGTGCTCACGTCCACGTACCATCCTGCACAGGCCCATACCCGCTTGTTGGGCGTTGTGGTCCTGGGGTCCACGGCCATGTCTATGATATAGGCATTCGCTATTAAGCCCGCTTGCTGCCGTGTTGTGCCCGACCAGTTGGCTCCGCCATCATGAGTGAATTGAAAATAACCAGCCAGGTCCCAATAACTGGTATGCTCATACGCGGCAACATAATTTGGATCATACATGTCCGGAGCCATCGCCTGCAGTTGTTCGGCCACAGCCACCGTACAGGTCGGGCAGAGGTAGGCATGCACCCAGCTGGTTGCAGCACAGCTCAAACAATTATAAGCTGCCGTATAAGATGTACTGCCCGAAGGAGTTGTGATAACATTAATTACATCTACCAGGTTTTTAAAAAATTCACCGCCATAGGTAGTTTTAATGACCGATATAGGATTGGCATAAATGGCAGTCACAGGCAGTCCGGATATGGAAGGCGTACCCGCGCCGATCGATGTTCCTTCAATTGCGGGGCTGCCAGCGCCACCGCCCACGGGTGGAAAATTGCCTGTTGATAGTCGTAGATTGCGCGTACTGTATCTTTTCCCGAATTTCACTTCTCCGGCATCCCCGCCTATGGGGTGCGACCACGAGGTAACTGCATTTTCTGTAGCGCTCAGTATCCCGTTATCCGCCGTCGCCAGTTCCACCGTGCCTGTATGAATGCTGGAA
>CAIRTW010000051.1 GCA_903881585.1 uncultured Bacteroidota bacterium
CTAACACCGGAATGAGGGTGAAAAAAGGGGTAGAAAAAGTAAAAACCAAGCGGTCAAAAACACAATAGTTGACTATGTGCGCTTTTTTTGTATTTTTAATAAAAAATATTATATCATGAAAAAACTTTTTACACTCTTATTCACCGGCTTGTGCTTTGCCACAACAAACAGTAACGCCCAGACATTCTGGGTTGAAAATTTTACCGGCGGCAGCACCGGCCTTGACGTTTCGGCATTTACCAGCACGAATGGAACGTGGACCTGCACCATAGGATCCGAAGGCGACACCCCAAACCCATGGTATGTTTCTTGTCAGGAAGCAGGTCATACCGCCGGCGCTTGCGGTAGCCCTTGTGGCACGGGCGATCTTGGTGCATCATTACACGTTGGATCGACTTCTCTTGGCGATAATGGCGCAAGTTATGATGCCGGCGATGGCGGGCTCGGTTTTGAAAATACAACTACAGACAGAAGAGCAGAATCTCCCATTATCAATTGCACAGGAAAAACGGGCATAAACCTGAGGTTTTACTATATTGAAAATGGAGACGGGACGACAGATGATGGCTATGTAGAATATTCGGCTGATGGAGGAACAACATGGACTTTGCTCGCCAATACAGCAAAAACAACGGTGTGTGGCAGCGGGCAGGGACAATGGGCCGTACAAAATTATACGCTCCCAGCCGCCTGCAACAACAATCCTAATGTAAAGGTCGGCTTTCACTGGATAAACGATAATGATGCTGTGGGTACCGACCCATCGTATGCAATAGACAGTGTAAGCCTGAGTACAGCTGCAACAGCAACCGTACCAGTGGCGTCATTTACCAATACTGCTACATCGACCTGTTTTGACAGCTGTATTACGTTTACAAGTACGACAACCGGCACCATAGACAGCGTGCGCTGGACCGTTAGCCCCTCAGGAGCAACTATTGCCAGCCCAACCAGCACTACATCTACGAGCATTTGCTTCTCCCCCGCTGGAACTGCTACCGTAACATTAACGGCATATGGAGCAGGTGGCTCAAATACCTCAACAGCAGTAATAAACGTAAACCCGGCACCGAACCCACCGATCACCAAAACAGGACATGTGCTTTCTGTTCCGGCTACCTATACAAGCTATCAATGGTATGATGGCGCTTCGGCTATTACCGGCGCTACCAACAGCACTTATACCTACACCGTTACCGGCGTATATAATGTGCAGGTTGATTCCAACGGATGCCTTGGCAACTCGGCCACTGTTAATACCACAGGCATAGGCAATATAAAAAACACCGCAGAAAGTTTCTGGATATCTCAGCCCAACAGCAGCACAGTAGTCTTTAGTGCAGCTCAACCACTTGACGAAGCCCTTACCGTCGCGATATATGATGCCACAGGCCGGAAAATAATCAGTGAAAACTGGATGGCAGGCACTTCGTCTAAACAAATCAATGACCTTTCGCTCCCTCCGGGACTGTTTATTGTTAAATTAAGCAACAGTTCTACATCCGATGTATTCAAATTACTGAAGCAATAAAATTGCATTTCCAAATTCGTTAGAAAGCCCGGGACCGAACTCCCGGGCTTTCTTTATAAACAGGCCTTGAAAAATATTATTGCTTATATAGGAAAAACCGTATTTTTATAAAAAACAAAGCCATGAAAAAATTAGCTACACTCTGTTTATCCCTTTTCGCCTGTTTTGGTGCAGCACATGCACAGACCGTTCTCTATTCCCAGACTTTTGACAGCACTTACGCTGACTGGAGCCTTAACACCAGCGACCTGGGCGGAGTAACCACCATGACGCCTAATTACTGGATAGTTAACAGCGTTTATACAGGGAGCGCCATTGCCCCTACAGTCACCCCAAATGAACCTGCTGGCATTTATGGCAATCCGGAGAGCCCCTATTTGCACATTCGGAGTGCTGTAGGGCCAGCAAATGCAACCTTTAATGCTACAGGCAATCATAGTTATACGGCATCCCTTAATACACCAATTAATGCAAGTGCATATAGCAATGTTACGCTGTCATTCTGGTGGTTATGTAATGGGAATGGCGTCACTTATGGAAGGGTGTATTTCCGTACCAGCGGATCTGCAACTGCATGGCAGCAGATCAGCACCATGAGTGTGCCTGCCGCAGCGCTGGACAGCTACAACCTTCATCCCTCAGGCTGGACACAGCAGGTGATCCACCTTGACTCTTTTGATAACCAGGCAACTTTGGAATTTGCTTTCCAGTTTCACCACCAGGGACTCACGGGCTCAGACCCTTCTTTTGCTGTTGATGACGTTATGGTTACAGGTACGCCATCTACTGTTACCGCTCCAGTCGCGTCCTTCACATCCACCTCGACTACAGCCTGCCAGGATGGATGTATTGCATTTAGCAGTACCAGCACCGGCACTATCGATAGTGTGCGCTGGGATGCCAGCCCTGCCTGACCAACAATAGTGAGTGGCGCAACCGACACAACCACCATTTGTTTCCCGGCCAGCGGCGCTTATTCGGTTACTTTAACCGCATATAACAGCGGTGGTTCCAATTCGTCAACTACAGTTATTAATGTAACACCCACGCCGCACCCTACAATCACCCAGACCGGCGGTGTGCTTTCCGTGCCCGCTGTATATACTACCTACCAATGGTACAATGGGACCTCGTCAATTTCGGGTGCCACAACGAATACCTATACCATCACTACCACCAGCACCTACGGCATAGTGGTTGATTCTGCGGGATGCCAGGGCGGCGATACATTAACTACCGGCCCGCTCCATGTAACTAATTTAAATAATGCAGCAGCCAATTTCTGGGTAGCTCAGCCAAACAACAGCTGCATAAACCTGAACTCATCGAAGCCGGTTGACGATGCCCTTGCCATCACCATATACGATGCTACGGGCCGTAAAGTACTTGATGAAACATGGAGCTCGGGCAGCTACTCAAAACAGATCAATGGCCTTTCGGTTGCAAATGGCCTGTATATTATCAAGCTCGGCAACGTCTATACATCTGTTGTGCTGAAATGGCTAAAACAATAAAAATTATCGATATATCTAAAAGCCTCCGCCTATGCGGAGGCTTTTTTGCTGTATAAGATCATTGTTGTCCGACAAAA
>CAIRTW010000052.1 GCA_903881585.1 uncultured Bacteroidota bacterium
CTGCTGCGGCTGCCACAAGCAGCGGTACAGTAACTTACCAATGGTACGTAGATGGCACACCCATACCTGGCGCTACCGCCAGCACCTACAACTACAGCCCTGCAAACGGAGATAGCATACGCTGCATAGCCGCTGCCACTACCCCCTGCACCAGCGCGGTTAAAAGCAGCAATAGTATTATAATGTCTGTAATGCCCGTAACCACACCTACTATCACCGTTACTGCCCCTTCTGCCGCCCCGGTGGGCAGTATAGTCACAGTTAATGCCACCGTAGCAGGCGCAGGCACCGGCTATACTTTGAACTGGTATAACAACAGTGTGCTTTTCAGCACTACCTCCGTGCCCACCACCACCTACACAAAATCCCCCGGCACAGACCATGTCACAGCTACCGTGTTGCCCGGCGAGGGGTGCTATGATTCTACGACATCTTCGGTATCTACGGTTATGGCATCTACCACAGGCCTTAGTGTCATGCTGAGAATCAATTTGGTTGCACCACAATCATAAAGAAAATGACAAGTTGGACGGATATTTGAAAAAAAATAGCCTAAGGCAGCATAGCACTCCGTTTAGATAGTGTTTTATACCTGTTGTTGAGCATTGCTTCAGAGAACCGTCCATCATTATTTGGTGATACTGTTTAGCGCAGTATTCCCGTTTGGCAGCATGCCTTTGATAAAGTTCTTTGAGCCTTAGGCTATTCTAAATAGAAAAACTTATGGCAAAAGTAATCACATTTGAGCAGGTTAATGCTCGTGCAGCAGCCATTGATATTGGTGCTGAAAAAGTATTTGTTTCTTCCGATGGGCTCAATGTCCGATGTTACCAGACGTTCACTTCAGATTATCACCAGCTAGCACGAGATTTTAAAGAGGAGGGTATCGAACGGGTATGTATGGAAGCAACCGGAGTATACTGGATCGCACTGCATGAGATACTTGAACAGGCAGGCTTTGAAGTTTGTCTTGTAAATCCTAAGGAAGTAAAGCAGGTAAAAGGTCGAAAAACTGACCCTAAAGACTGCCGTTGGATACAGAAAGTATTTTCCGCAGGCTTAGTACGCCAAAGCTATGTACCTGCTGGCAAGCTCAAAGAGTTAAGGATGATGGTGCGGGAACGGGAGGATATCATTAGTATGGGAAGCACTTATGTAAACAAAATGCAGAAATGCCTGGAGTTAATGAATATAAAGCTCACTGGTATATTGGCTCAAATACACGGCGCGAGCGGTATTAGAGTTATAGAGGCTATCATAAACGGAGACAGAGACCCTCAGCAATTACTCTTACTGTGCGATGGGCGCATTATCAAACACAAATCCGAACAGGTACTCAAAGCACTCGAGGGCAACTACAATGAAAGCTGGCTATTCTTGCTAGAGCAGAATTTATACATGTGGAAAATACATCAACAGCATATTAGCGTAATAGATGCAAAGATAGAGCAGCTATTGGGCGAGTTGCAACAGGATAAACCAGTTATTACTACAGATGCATTGCCCAAGCCTATACGACACCATCAGCCCAAAGTGAAAAACCTGCATCAAAAACTGTTAAACATTTATGGAGTAAACGGCAACAGCATATCAGGCATTAATGATTATTCGTTGTTGCGTTTATTAGGCGAAGCTGGTAACGATATGAGCAGGTTCCCTACTGCAAAACATTTTGTTAGTTGGTGCCAGTTAGCGCCTATGTTCAATCAAAGCGGCAAAATGTATCGACGTGTCAAAGTCCGCAATGGCAATAAAGCAGGGCAGATCTTCAGAGGGATAGCCCAAGGGTTATTAAATAGCAAATACATAGCGATAGGGGCGTTCATGCGACGGATAAAAGCCAAAAAAGACAGCAAAATAGCGATCAAGGCAGGAGCAAGAAAACTGGCAGAAGCCTTTTATAATTTATTAACCAAAGGAACTGAGTATGTAGAAAGGGGAGTAAGAAAATATGAGGATTTAATTAAACGCAAAGAAAAGCTCTTTCTTGAAAAGCTCGCAAAGAAGCACAATATGCAACTCACAAGCGTCACATAGGGTTATTGTCATTGGCAGC
>CAIRTW010000053.1 GCA_903881585.1 uncultured Bacteroidota bacterium
CGCTTATTTTGAAAAGCTGAACGGTAAACTCATACTCAAAATCGCGTTAAGCAAAAAGAGAAGAGCGTGGTTCTCCGGCCTTTGGAATTACTCTAAAGAGTTCGAATACCCATTTATAATGTCTAATGCGTAATCTGGGTTTATATACGCGCTATGATGACCCGCGGCTGCCGGGATGGGAAAATAAGTGGCTCACTAACTGGCATGTGCAGCAGTTGCACCCCTGGTTCCCGCAGGAAGAAATAAGAATACATAAACACTTCTGGCCACCGCTGCAGGATGCATTTCTGGAGCTGGAAAAGCTGGGTCTGCATAGTGAGATCAGAACGTTTCATTGTGCACATAGGTTGAGGTATTTGCAAGAGAGCCCTGTGCTGTCTGTGCATAGTTGGGGTGCGGCAATAGACCTTAATGCCGAAGAGAACCCCAAGGGGACAGTGGGAGCATGGAGCACCGAACTAATAGCTGTGATGGAAAAACACGGAATTCACTGCGGCCAGAAATGGTCCGGGAATACAGAACCGATGCATTTTGCGATGGTAGATGGTGAATGAAGATTCCAAAAGTGAAGTTCCAAAGGAAAAATCCAGGAATGAAAATCCAAACTCCAAAGGTGTAACTTAAAGAAGGAATTCTAAAGATTAAAAGCTAAAATTCACATTGCTGTCAAAGCGTCAAATGATGTCTTGCGGTAGTTTGGTTTTTGGGATTTGTTTTTCGGGCTTTGGAATTTCTTTTTATTACCTTGGTATCTCTAATCGAATAAGCTATGTCATTTAAAGGAAAAACTGTATTCATTACCGGTGCTAGCCGGGGAATAGGAGAGGCTATTGCTTTGCGCCTGGCGAAAGATGGCGCTAACATTGTGGTGGTGGCAAAATCTGTGAAGGAGGACCCGCGCCTGGGTGGTACTATTTATGCCACAGTGGAGAAGGTAAATGCCGCTGGTGGCACGGGGCTGGCCGTGCAGTGCGACATACGGGACGAGGACCAGGTGATAGCGGCAGTGCAGCAGGCGGTTACCGTATTTGGCGGTATAGATATACTGATAAATAATGCCTCGGCGATAACCCTGAGCAATACCGAGGAGACGGATATGAAGCGTTTTGACCTGATACATGATATTAATGTGCGGGGCACTTTTGTGGTGACCAAGCACTGTGTGCCATTTCTGAAAAAAGCAGAGAACCCGCACATCCTTACTTTGTCGCCACCGATAGACCTGAACCCGCAGTGGATGGAGCCGTATGTGGCATATACCATCAGCAAGTATAACATGAGCATGATGACACTGGGGTGGTCGCTGGAATTTAAGAAGTATGGTATTGCGGCTAATTCGTTGTGGCCAGTAACTACTATTGCAACTGCGGCTGTGAAGAACCTGCTGGGTGGCGACTGGCTGATGAACCGAAGCCGTACGCCAGAGATACTTGCAGACTGTGCAGCACTTATATTGGAGCAATCATCGAAAGAATGTACGGGGCATTTGTTCCTGGATGAGGATGTGCTGAAGACAGCGGGAATTACTGATCTTGATCATTATGCAGTGAAGCCGGGCGAGCCATTGCAGAAGGATCTCTACGTTGTTTAACGTTACGCTCTAGTGTGTTTTTAATTACATTTACTTCAAATTCCCGCAATTGTCATCAATTCTTTCCATAAATAACATCTCGAAATCTTACGGGCCGATCCAGGCTTTGAAAGGTGTTTCATTTGATGTGCCCGAGGGCTGTGTGTTTGGTGTGCTGGGGCCTAATGGCAGTGGTAAAACAACACTGCTGGGCATAGTGCTTGACGTATTACTGGCGAAGGGTGGCACGTTCAGCTGGTTTGGAGGTATGCCGCACGATGAGGCCCGCAGGCAGATAGGATCGCTGCTGGAGACGCCGAACTTTTATCATTACCTATCGGCATATGACAACCTGGAGATAACGGCGGCTATAAGAAGAAAAGGAAAGGATGACCGCGACCGTGTGTTGAAGCAGGTCGGCCTGTTTGAGCGGAAGGATTCTAAGTTCCAGACCTTTTCACTGGGCATGAAGCAACGGCTGGCCATTGGGGCTGCGTTGCTGGGCGGTGCAAAAGTGCTGGTGCTGGATGAACCTACAAATGGCCTGGACCCAGCGGGTATAGCGGAGATAAGGGAGCTGATACGAGCACTGCATAAAGAAGGTATAACCATTATCATTGCCAGCCACCTGCTGGATGAGATAGAGAAGGTATGCACACATGTGGCGATACTTAAAAAGGGAGACCTGCTGCTCAGCGGCCCTGTAGATGAGGTGCTGGTGAGCGAGGATCAGGTGGAAGTGAGGGCAGCAGATATGGCTGCGCTGCAACAAGCACTGCAAACAATGAACGGCATTAGAAAGGTGCGGATAGCAGATACTACATTGCAACTGGCCTGTGATGCCAATGTGACGACCGCGCAGGTAAATGAATTCTGTATCAGCAAAGGAATAGTGTTGTCTCATCTTTTGTTGCGGAAGAAGAGCCTGGAGACGAAGTTTATGGAACTAACTGGTTAATTTGAAAATGTGCAAATTTGAAAATTTGGAAATAGGCTCCCGATGACTTTCGGGTTGAAAATTGCCGGCCAGAAGCCAGTTGATTTGTTTACTAAAAACTACTCAAAATAATTTATGATGGACCTGCTGGCTATTGAATGGCTTAAAATAAAACGCTACCGTACATTCTGGATACTGCTGGGCTTTTTCCTTGTGCTGCTGCTCCTGTGGAACTACGAGGCATCGCAAGGCAATATTAAACTAGGCGGCGGGCGGAAAACCAATGGCATGAGCATTGTGAATTCCGATTACTCGTTTCCGCTTACATGGGGCAGCACGGGCTATTGGGCCAGTATTTTTATCATGTTCATTTCCATAATTGTTATTATCCTCACCACCAATGAATATTCCTATCGTACCAACCGGCAAAGTGTTATTGATGGATTTAGTAAGATGAAATTCTATCATGCTAAAGTGTTGCTGGTAGTGGTGCTTAGTGTAGTGAGTACCTTGGCTGTGGTGTTGGTGGGTGGTTTACTGGGATGGCAGCATTCTCATTCGTTCGCTGGCTTTTTTTCAGGGTTTCGTCAGATCGGGTATTTCTTTTTGCTCTCACTTGATTACCTCGGCTTTGCACTGTTCCTGTCTATATTGATACGGAAAAGCGGCCTCTCGATAGGGTTGTTTCTGCTGTATTCACTGTTCGTGGAAACTATTCTTTGGGCAATAATTAATTATTATGCAGATAAATGGGCCGTTGGCAATCACCATTCATACCGGCCTGTGGGCGATCTGCTGCCGCTACAGGCCAGCGATTCACTATTGCCTTTCCCGTATCCGCCACTTGTAAAGATGATGAACGTACTGCCACCCTCGCTTTCTATGAGCGTGTATGCAATGAGTACATGTGTGTGGTGTGCCGTTTATTATTTTGCAGGGCGTGCTTTGTTGCTTCCTAAAGACTGGTAGGGGAGGGTTGGCACTATTGTTTTAACTAATCGAACAGATAACAAATAAAATCGAAGTAGCCCATAGCGGTGGATTTAATGTGTATTTAGTGTACTTTTTAACACACATCTGCTACCTTGGGCTATTATTATTTCTGAATGTTACTTAAATTTGCAAATGCTTACAGGGAAAGAACTGATATTGGCAACAAAGCCGTTTGCTAAAGAGATACGGTGGAGAAGCTGGTACACTACTATTACTTCATTTTTTCTGCTCATCGGCAGTGTATACTGTACCATGCCTTTTGTGCCTAAGTTTTTAGGCATGCCACAGGCTGCTGGTATCTTTTTTCGCATAGCGGCCAGCATCTTTGCAGCCATGATGCTGTCTCGGGTATTTATCATTTTCCATGATTACCAGCATCATACTATACTGAGGAATGCGCCATTGGCAAATGTGATGTTCACGATATTTGGCGTGTATATGATCACGCCGCCTAATATATGGAAGCGGTCGCACGACCACCACCACAACCACAATGCGAAGCTGTTCAGTGCGAGTATAGGCTCATTTCCTATTATGACCCGACAGAAATTTGCTGAGGCCAGCAAGAACGAACGGATGGTCTATCTGGCCATCCGGCATCCTATTAATATGTTTTTCGCATACTTTACCACGTTTATGTTTGGTATGTGTATCCAGTCATTTATCAGCAGTTTCCGCAGGCACTGGGATTCACTGGTGGTGCTGATATTGCATGTTGGTATTGCGGTGTTCCTGTTTATTTATTATGGCTGGCTCACGTGGTTCCTTACGTTCTTCCTTCCTTTCTTTTTATCGCAAATGCTGGGGTCTTACCTTTTTTATGCACAGCATAATTTCCCCGGCGTTGTATTCAGGAAGAATGTAGAATGGAGCTATACCAATGCAGCTTTAGAGTCTTCCAGCTATATGAAGATGCCTCCTTTTTTGCAGTGGGTAACAGCCAATATCGGCTTTCATCATATCCATCACCTCAATTCCAAAATACCATTTTACCGGTTGCCAGAAGCGATGGCTGCTATACCAGAGTTGCAAAAAGCAAAAGTTACAACGCTGAGGCCCCAGGACATTGCAGCCTGTCTGCACCTTAAAGTATGGGATGCCGATCAGAACCGAATGATAGGTTTTGATGAGATGGATGATGCCGGTGGCAGTCTGGTGAGGGGGTAGGCTTTTGGCAAAAGCCGGGTGTTACTGCAAAATTATCTTTTGTACGGTTCTGAAATTTTCTCCGGAAACAGAAATGAAATACAAGCCACGGCTGTATTTACTTATATCCAATGAAGCAGATGGGCAGGCAATAATGCTCTGCTCAAATACCTGTCTGCCAGAAACATCACAAAGCGTTATGCGGACATTTCCGGTTATTGACGATGGCATTATTACTTCAACCAGGTTTGTAGCAGGTACGGGTATGACGTGAATTTCAGGTTTATCCTGGGCAACAATTTGGGTGTTGGCCGCACTACGGGTGGTGTGCAACTTGGCCAGGTAGGGGGTCATAGTGATGGGCACTATAGGCACAGCAGTGGCATCGAGATGGTAAGCGGCGCTGTCATAAACATTCCCTGTTACCCAGATGTCACTTCCATTGCCTGCTATATTCCTTGGGTCAACTGTGTTGCCAACAATTTGTTTCACCCAATTTACTGTTCCCGACGATCTGTAATTAACAACGCCGGTGTTTTCTGCCGGGCCACAATTGGTTATTATTCCGTCGCCCCAATTGATATATCCCCGGATCTGCGTAAACACACATATCGTTGAGTCGGCCATCGGCACAGCGTGAAAGTTGTCCATAACAGTTGCGTCCCCTCCGGTGGTATCCTGTAGTTGTTTTATCCACAAAATATTGCCTGAACTATCGAGCCTGGTAACTAAGTAATCGTTTACCCAGCCTGGCTGGTGGACGAAAAATCCACCGAAAGTGAAGCTATCCGTTATTTTGCCTGAGTAGTATATAGAATTATCTGCGGCAACGGTAAGCTGCCTTCCCGGGCAGGTAATGTCGGATATCAGATAGTGCCAGTCATAAACGCCGCCCGCTTTATATTTTACCATATAGACGGGATATGGAACTCCGGAAGTGGTTACGACATGCCCGTTGAAATTTATGCCGCCGAAGGCACAGGAACCAGCAAGGTAAATGGCACCGGCGCCATCTAATGCTATGGAAGAAGTGCTGCTGGTGAACGGCTGCGAAAACAGATCGGTACGATCTCCGGTGGATAAGTCGAATTTGGCAATAATTGTGGCTGAAGCGGTGTCGATCGGGAGATATAATCCATCGGAAGTTATCGCGAAGGTAGTTCCATTGCTCAGTTTTTTTGCCCACGCGCAAGCGAGTGTACCGGCATTTAACCTTACTAAAAAATATGGTTCTGCCGAGGCTGGTGCAGGATTGATGAAAGTAGCGCCGCCCGGAAAATTTGCAGTATCGTAATACTGACCAAGTATATACCAATTCCCAGCTTCATCTGATTTCGCGCACGCGAGGAACAATTTTCCAGTGATAGCGGCCGATGTACCTGGCATGCCTGTGCTATCGTACTCTGTAAGTTTATAACCGCCAAAATAAAAGGAAGAGAAATCGAGTGCCCGGTTCTGTAACATTCCCCATAAAGCTTTTGAACCGGACACGGCCGCAATGTGCTGTAGTGGAGCTTCTTTGCCAGCCGAAATGTCGGCGATATCAGCTAATCCCCATTGCCAGGAAGCTGACGATTGAGCAAAAGAGGACTGGGAACCGAAAAGAAGGCAGATAATAGAAATTGCAATTTTTTTCATGACGGTTTTTTAGTTTTAAACGAGCAACTATATTAATAGACGATTAAAATTTCGACAACGTTGGAAAACATGAATATTTATAATGGTAAAAAGCAATGGCACAGTTTTTAAAGCTTGTTGTATTAAATACACAAACGATACAAGCTTATGAAAAATATGATCAAAATAACGGCCTGTGTTTTATTGGTTGCACTTTACTCGTGTAATGGTAATAAAACAACTGATACTACTAAATGCGCGGATTCTGTGGCGTCTGCTAAATCATCAACTATTGAGTCTGATAGTATGGCGGTAGCCGGCACTAACGATAGTATCAATATGAGTATGACCGCTGCCGCTAACGAAAATACAAATGGGGAAAATGAGGCAGACAAGGCAAGCACCGGTAAAACGAAAAAAACAGCGAAGACCGCAACTGTGCGTAAAAAGCCGGAAGAGCCAACAGGGGGAGCAAGGCTGGTTATTACCAGCACTGCATTCGCAAATGGTGGCGTAATACCTGTAAAATATACCTGTGATGGACAGGGCGTTACTCCTCCGCTCAATTTTGGCGCAGTGTTGCCTGGTACAAAATCATATGCGGTGATCGTACATGACTATGATGCATATCCAACACATGGATTCACCTACTGGATCATCTGGAACATCGATACATCCGGTTTCATACCCGAAAACTTCAGGAGCAGCCATGAGAATATGAATGCCGCAGGACAATATGGCTATACGCCTATTTGCTCTAAATCCGGCGACCATAAATACCACTTCATAGTTTATGCGCTGGATACCCGCATGATACTGGGCAAGAATACTACCAAGGGAATGATAGAGAGCACCATGAAAAACCACATTCTTGGCAGGGGTGAGCTGGTAGGTGTTTATAATAAAAAACTGGAATAGCTTATTTCATATCAATTTAGTTCAGCGACTGCTTGCCTATGGTGAGCGGTCGTTTTTTACTTTCAAATGGTGATGGTGCATACTAAACCGTTGAACCATTTGCCGTTGTTTTGCCCACAGCTGAAACCGTGGGGTATGGTTGCTGGTGCATTACTCCCTTTCAGGGCTAGCGCCCTTTTGTTGTTGCTATCTAAGGCTCCCGACACTTGCTGATATATATTTCGCCACTGCGTGGCAGCCCGTTTTAGCCGATATAACCTTCATTACCTATGATTGTAAAACGTACGTGGGCGCAGGCCTGTATGCTAATCGTGCCATTTGCAGCTAGTCTATCAACGATATTCCGTTGGAATCGGTGGTAAGGGCTTCGCTCATGTAATTGAGGAAAGGGCGCATTTTTTTGAAGACGTCGTTTGCTTTTACTGCGAAGTCGGGGCTTAGCACTTCTTCATCAGTAAACATGTGTTTTAGCACGAATTGCTTGTAGCGCAGTAGGTCTATGGCAGTGTGGTCTTTCTCATACCCCCGTGGGGCAGTAATGAGCTGTTCACCCCACATTTCTCCGAATGTTTTGACCAGCGTTTTTTCGGTGAGTATTTTTCTTACTTCAGTATAGTTTGTTGCAAAGTCCTGCCGTATCCGTTGCAAGTCTGCCGGCGAAGGCCCCCAGAATCCGCCGGCAACAAATGAGTTGCCCTGCTGAATATGAAAATAATATCCGCCACGGAGTTTCTTAGTTGCCCGTCTGAAACCGCCGTTCCAATGCGTGTTGTAAGGTGTCTTGTCTTTTGAGAAACGCACATCTTTGTAGATGCGGTAGAGGCTGTCTTTTCCCGATGCGGTCTCGATGGTGTCATGTTTGTTCATCTCCGCCAGCAGAGCACCTGCAAATCCGATCATGTTATTGTGGGCATCGGTGTATTTATCCTTGTTGGCATTGAACCATTCCCGGCTATTGTTTTTTGATAATTTTTTTAAGAAATCAAAGGTCTCTTTCTTGATGGCGGCGCTGGGCATTGTTAGTTGTGTTGAGGGGCAAATTTACTGCTGTTTAATTTTATTAAAATGCAGGAAGAAAATCTGGCGTATAAAAATAAAGTGATCAAATAAGTGGCTTTATGGGCAAGAGTGTTTCTTGTTTAATCGCTTTATCCCAATTATCCATTAGGTCATTTTGGTGAATGGCAGCCCACTCAATAACCAAACCTAGCACACGAGGTGGTAAATAACCGCTCCAGAGCTCAAGTTTTTTAGAGTTCAAGTTTTTTGATGTCAATAATTGCCTGGTGTTCCGCATAGTAAGCGTGAAAGTGTGGAGGGTTATGTTCCCGATAATACATTTTGATAATGATCCCGAGGAAAAAACTAATCTGCGGCATGGAAGGAAGGAGTATGTAACAGGTCTGCTGGTTCTGTATTCAGTATTTCCGCATAAATATTATCTGCATCAATTTCAAGTTCATCTGACCATGCTATTGCTATGCCATCTGTATATACGTTCTGAAATGCGTTCTTGTCTTTCAATTGCCGGAAAATACCTTTCTGAACAATCTCCGATAAGTCAATAACACCAGAGACTCCATCGTCAAAAGTGACTTTAATTTTGTATTCTTCTATGGCTTTAACTTCTATAGCTTTCATAAAAAAACATGTATACTGCAAAATTAAGCGATTATTGATCAGAAAAGTATTCCAAATTAAAAAAAACCTCCTGATTGACTCAGAAGGGAGTATAATTTAGGTCGCAATGAAATTAGATCAAACTAATCTAATCAGTGCGCAGCATGCGGCAAAGAATCAACGCTTATGATAGGTGTGGTGCGGCCCATGTGGCAGGTGACACACTTGATCTCCTCCAGAGGGTCGCCCATGGTTTTGATCTTGCTAAGATGATCTGAATTTATGGCCATGGTCATTTTCATCATTTCGCGGCAGGTATTTTTTTCCTTCTTATCATCAGATGCAAAGTCCATTTGAGGGCGGCTTTGTCCGGGCACTTCTTTAGCTACGTGGCAGTAGTTGCAATGCACACCCAATGACATGGAAAAGCTCCTCATGATGTTGTGAAGCTCTTTTTCTGAAATATCCTTGGGTAATATTTTCAGGTTTTCGGCTTTATCATCGTCATGTTTTTGTTTGAAGCTCACGAGAAACACCATGCCGGTGCAGAGCAGAGAAACAAGGACTAATTTTTTATTTATTCTCATAAAATGGCTTTAGTGGTTTGTACAGTAAAGTAAGTAAAAAAAGCAATAAGTTGTATGTGCGGTGTACAACTTATTGCTCTTTTTCGGAAAATACTGCCAGTAAGAACCGGAAGTTATATATGCAGCTTGAAGTATTCCAATGTACGCTTCAGCCCTTCGTGGCGGTCTATCTTTGGTTCCCAGCCCAGGATCTCCCTGGCTTTGGTGATGTTGGGTTTCCTTTGTTTGGGATCGTCCTGCGGCAGTGGCTCGTAAACTATCTTGGATTTTGAGCCGGTTAGCTTCAGTACTTCTTCAGCAAATTCCAGCAGCGTTATTTCAGACGGGTTACCAATGTTCACCGGCATTACATAGTCGGAAAGCAGCAAGCGGTATATACCATCCACGAGGTCGTCCACATAGCAGAACGAACGGGTCTGTGAACCATCGCCATAAACGGTAACATCTTCGCCCCTCAGCGCCTGGCTCATGAATGTAGGCAGTGCGCGGCCATCATCAAGGCGCATACGCGGGCCATAAGTGTTGAATATGCGTATGATGCGTGTTTCCACCTGGTGAAAAGTATTGTAAGCCCTGGTGATGCTCTCCATGAAACGTTTTGCTTCATCATATACACCGCGTGGACCTACGGGGTTTACATTGCCCCAGTATTCCTCGGTTTGCGGGTGCACCAGCGGGTCGCCATATACCTCTGATGTAGAAGCTACAAGTATCCGCGAGCCTTTAGACTTGGCAAGGCCCAGCAGATTATGTGTACCCAGTGCGCCCACCTTCAGCGTCTGTATTGGCATCTTCAGATAGTCAATAGGGCTGGCCGGGGAGGCAAAATGCAGTATGTAGTCAATATTGCCGGGCACATGTACAAACTTAGTAACATCGTGGTGGTAAAACTGGAACTCCTTAACAGGGAAGAGATGTTCTATGTTTTTGATGTTACCGGTCAGCAGGTTGTCCATGCCGATCACCTCGTAACCTTCCTTCAGGAAACGGTCGCATAAATGCGATCCCAGAAATCCTGCTGCGCCTGTAATGAGTATTCGTTTTGCCATTTTTTTTTGGTTAGTCTAAAGTCTAAAGTAGAAAGTCTAAAGCTGCTGCGCAATATTAATTGATATTTTTTTAGGAGATAGTTTTCCCTTATTCAGGTGACGTTATAACCTGTCAACCTTTTAACTTATCAACATAATTAATCCCTTGTTGCTCTTTCCCTGATTATAGTATTGTGTGGCGCAGGCAGTGTATCGTGTATCTGGGGGTGAACGATTTTCCGGCCGATGCTTTCGTAGTAAACGCCCAGTTCTTTCATTTTCTCCAGGGAGTAAACGTTGCGGCCATCAAATATCGCCGGGTGCTTTAAGGTATTGCATACACGCTCAAAATCGGGGTTGCGGAATTCGCTCCACTCGGTTACCACAATGAGGGCGCTAGCGCCAGTAAGCGCATCATACTGATCTTCCGCATAATGGATCTTATCGCCCATCAACTGCTTCACATTAGCCATCGCCTCGGGGTCGAACACACGCAATTTTGCACCGGCGGCTACCAGTTCGCTGATAAGATCGAGTGCAGGGGCATCGCGTATGTCGTCTGTTTCGGGCTTGAATGCAAGGCCCCAGATAGCAAAAGTATAATCGGAGAGGTCGCTGCCAAAATAGTTCTTCACCTTTCTGCCCAGCACCAGTTTCTGCCGCTCATTTACCTGCATTACCGTGTTCACCAACTGGAAGTCGTAATCCATTTCCATAGCGGTGAATGCGAGCGCCTTTACATCTTTTGGAAAACAGCTGCCACCGTAGCCAATGCCGGGGAAGAGAAAGCGCTTTCCGATGCGGGTATCACCGCCTATGCCTATGCGCACCCAGTCCACGTTTGCGCCTGTTTTTTCGCACAGGTTGGCCATCTCGTTCATAAAAGAAATGCGCATGGCCAGGTAAGAGTTTGCAGCATATTTAGTCATTTCAGACGACCGCTCATCCATAAAATGAATGGGATTGCCCTGCCGCACGTAAGGCTGGTAAAGCTCGTCCATCGCCTTTCTTGCCTTCTCAGACGAAGTGCCGATAACAACGCGGTCTGGCCTAAGGAAGTCATCAACTGCTACGCCCTCGCGCAGGAACTCGGGATTGGAGACCACATCGAAAAGGTCTTTGCTGAGATGCTGTGCCAGTACGGCATGTACTTTTTCTGCTGTGCCTACGGGTACCGTGCTTTTATTAACGATAACCGTATAATGGGTAATGATCGTACTTAATGACTTTGCGACATCCAATACATACTGGAGGTCTGCCGAGCCATCTTTGCCGGGTGGGGTAGGGAGCGCCAGGAATATCACTTTCGCATCCTTAATACCATCGCTGAGGGAAGTTGTAAAATGGAGTCTCTTTTCTTTGATATTGCGCTCAAGCAGCATATCCAGGCCGGGCTCGTATATAGGGGAAATGCCTTGTTTTAAGCTGCTTATTTTTTTTTCGTCTATATCAATACACGTAACTTTATTGCCGGTTTCGGCGAAACAAGTACCTGTAACTAATCCTACATAGCCTGTGCCAATGATCGCTAATTGCATTTTATTATAATAGATTGAGCCGCAAAAGTAATTATTATTACTTTTAACCTGAAATAAGAATTTTTGGAATATTTTTTGATAGCATTAAACTAAGAGAACAACTCAATGTCTTAGTAGTATAAAAATATTTTTTATAACCTTTAAAATAAAAACGATGCATAAATCAAGATTATTCTTAAGCCTTGGCACAGCTGTAATAACAGTTGGGCTTTTTATTTTCACTGCGGCTTGCCAGAGAAAGACCAACGATACACTAACAAATGCCGATGACAACGGTGGATATGCCAGTGATCATGCAAAAATGGAGCAAAACAGCAATGACGTAGTCTCTATAGCAGACGCTGCTGCGGCCACAAACAGCGGGAGTGGAGTTGATCTGCGTACCACAGCAACAACGATAAGCGGCTGTGCAACTGTTTCCCGATCAGTAACCCCTGGGGGCGATAGTATTCTCACCATTGATTTTGGTACTACAGATTGCACTTGCGCTGATGGTAAGAACCGCAAGGGAAGCATTATAGTTAATTATTCAGGCCGTTATAAAGACAACGGCAGCACGCACACTATTACTTACAGCAATTATTTTGTGAATGATAACCAGCTGACCGGTATCAAAACGGTGACGAACATGGGCACCAACGCGACCGGACAAGTGTACTATACGGTGAATGTAAATGACACGCTGAACCTTGGTACCGGGAATGGTGAAATAGTTTGGTCTGGCACACGCACACGTACGTGGCTTACCGGTTACACTACCACAGAAAGAAGTGATGATTCTTACCTGATCGCCGGTACTACAAGCCTCACCCGTGCAAATGGCAATACATTTACAATGGTGATTGGTACACCTCTGCAGGTGGCATATGGCTGCGCCTGGATAGAGGCCGGAACGGTGACCGTTACACGCCCCAGTGGTGTGAGCGCCACACTTAATTATGGCGATGGTAATTGCGACTCAGAAGCGCAGCTTACAATAGGTAGCCATACGTATAACATTACATTAAAATAATTACATCATTATTTTTTCAATAAAAAGGCGGAAATGTGTTCCGCCTTTTATATTTTGTGGTTTAATCTGTATACAACATTATGCCACTATTCGTATATTAGCGGCAAAATTCATTGTTATTATCCATTAAAGAGCCCATTAAACAACCATATTGAACTATGCATTTCAATTTTAATTTCAAAAGAAGCGCTTTCGTTGTAGTCATTTCTGCCTTTTTTGTCGCGTCCTCGGCTCTTGTTTTTCAGGCTTGCCAGAAGAGCAATGACAATATCATAGGAAACGCAGATGACCAGGGAGGTTATGCATCGGATGCGTCAAGGATAGAGTGGGCAAATGATGATGTGATCTCTATAGCAGATGCAGTAGGAGAAGTATATAACGGCGCCTTTATGCGTACCACACAAACAACTCTTGTTGGTTCATGCTGTACACCAGGTGTTGATACCTCAACGCCGGGCGAGGCGCACACTTTAGTTATTCGTTTTGGTTCCAGCGATTGTGTATGCCTTGACGGGAGAAAGAGGAAAGGGACGATAATAGTTTCTTACAACGGCGAATACTCCGATGCGGGTCAATTGCACACAATTACCTTTGACAATTACTACGTGAATGATAACCAGCTTACAGGTACTATCACCACTACACGTGTAGATACTACAATTGCCGGCAACTGGTATTACCTGGTGGGCGCTAAAGACTCTATGAATGTAAGCCAGGACCCGCTGAACAGCCAGTTTGTAGTATGGTCGGGCTCATTGACCCGCAAATGGGTGCAGGGATATACAACAGGTGACAGGAGCGATGATATTTTTTCCATATCGGGAAGCGCATTGCTGACAAGGCCTGATGGCAATGTTTTCTCGTTTAATATCGCAACTCCTTTACAATTCGCTTTAGGCTGTAACTTCTGCGAATCGGGCGTGGTAAATATAAGCGGTTACCAGGGTGCACGTATATTGAACTACGGTGCCGGTACATGCGATGCCAATGCGCAGCTCAGCATAGGTGTGCATATTTATGAGCTAACGCTGGTACCTTAATTTTTTGAATAATTTACTCTGATGTAAAGGCGGGTTTTTCCCGCCTTTACTATTAAATACAGGACAGCAATATCTCGCATGCCAAAACGATCTCAGCAGCGGTAATAGTAAGCGGTGGTGCAAACCGGATACATTCCGGGGCAAACAAAAACCAATCGGAGAACAATCCTTTTGCCAGGCAGCGCAGCAATGTCTCCGACACCTGTGCGGACGTTTCTAATTCTATAGCTATCAGCAGCCCCTTGCTTCTTACTGCTTTTATGGATGGATGTATAAGCAGGGATAAGAATAGCTTTTCCTTATCCGCTACTTCTGCAATAATGTTTTCTTCCAGCAGCACATTCATTCCCGCCATGCCGGCAGCACAGCATACGGGGTGCCCACCGAAGGTAGTAATGTGGCCGAGCACAGGGTTATGGGTGAATACCTGCATCAACTCGTGGGATGCGATAAACGCACCCATGGGCATGCCACCACCCAGCGCCTTGCCCAGCAATATTATGTCTGGAATAATATTGTAGTGCTCAAACCCCCAGAGCTTGCCTGTGCGCCCAAAGCCGCATTGTATCTCGTCGAATATCAGGAGTGTTCCTGTGCGGGTACATTTTTCGCGCAGTAGTTGTAACCAGTTTTCATGGGGTGTTATTACACCTGCCTCTCCCTGTATTGTTTCTATGATCACACAAGCTGTCTGGTCATTGATTCCATTTAGCAACGCGGCGGAATTGTAATCGTAGCGCCATACCCCCGGCATCAGCGGCCTGAATGCGTTTCGCCAGTATTCATCACCCATTACCGCCAGTGCGCCTAGTGTATTGCCGTGGTAGCTGTTGTTGCAGCTGATAATATCTGTGCGGCCAGTGGCGCGGCGGGCAAGTTTTAGTGCCCCTTCTGTGGCCTCGGCGCCGGAATTGGTGAAGTAAACGCAATCAAGGTTCGCAGGTAAATGTTTTGCAAGCAGTTCGGCATATTTTACCTGCGGGCTTTGCACCAGTTCTCCATATACCATCACGTGCATATAGTCGCCGGCTTGCTTTTGCACTGCAGCAACCACTGCCGGGTGGCTATGGCCGATGTTGCAAACGCTGATGCCGCCTATCATATCCAGGTACTTATTCCCGTCCACATCGCAGAGATAACTGCCGTTGGCAGACACTATCTCTATACCTACAGGAGTAGGGGATGTCTGTGCTACGTGTTGCTGGAAAAGCTGGCGGTTGTTCATTTTATGCGGTCTAAAAATAGCATTATGGTAGCTACTGTTTTGGTCAATCTAAGAAAGGCGCAATATATTTTCCGATGTGACTGATCAATTGTTTAGCTGGACCAATTAGCGGCGCTACATCCCTTTCTTCATAGTCAATAAAATCTTCATAGTCAGCATCCTGCCTCATATCAAGAAGTGTTGTAAATATCTTGTGATCCTCTTTTTCAAAAATACCAGGTTTAATAAAATGCAAACTAAACATTTGACTTGCCCCTGAATGTGTTTTGGTATATATCTTTATACTCGCAAGTAAAGCGCCAACAGCATAGAAACAACTATAGTATAGCCTGTTTACGGTGTTGTTCCAAAGTTGATTTTCAAATAGAAATGGGAGTGTATTTTAAACTGTGTCAACCCACCCTGTGTGTCCTGCCTGCCCCCGCGGGGGCAGGCAGGACACACAG
>CAIRTW010000054.1 GCA_903881585.1 uncultured Bacteroidota bacterium
GGGCATAGCACCGGGCTGCGGTTTGCCATGGGGGATAAGGTAAGGGTACGCGTTGCAGCCACCAACCTGGTGAAGCGGCAGATAGACTACTCGGTAATAGAACTACCGGGCCTGCCGGCAAAAAGAAAAAAGCCTTTGAAGCAAGAGGGCGGGCGCAGCGGCAAGTCGTTCGACTTTCCGCAGTACAACAAGAAAAAAGATACTAAACGCAAAAAGAAATAGATGTATTCGTTTACAGACCTCGTTCCGGCTTTTGAAGAGCGCTTTATGGCATCTATGCCTTTTTCCCGGTTCCCGGCTACGCTTTATGAGCCATGCAGGTATTTTCTGCAGCTGGGCGGAAAGCGGATACGGCCAGTGATGTGCCTTATGGCCAATGAAATGTTTGACAAGATCAACGAGGATGCATGGCATGGCGCTTTCGGCATAGAGCTGTTTCACAATTTCACGCTGATACATGACGATATAATGGACAAAGCGCCCCTGCGCCGTGGCCAGCCTACCATACACACTAAGTATGATCTCACCGCGGGTATACTTTGCGGTGATGTAATAAGTATCTATGCCTATGATGAGATCGCTAAAATAAAGACCGCATTGCCACTGGTGTTGCGTGTGTTTAATAAAACAGCCATTGAAGTGTGCGAGGGCCAGCAACTGGATATGGATTTTGAGCGGCGCGACAATGTGCACCTGGGCGAGTACCTGCACATGATAGCCCTCAAAACCTCTGTGCTCCTGGCCTGTAGCCTGAAGATAGGCGCACTGGTGAGCGGCGCCATGGGTGATAATGCCAATAAGCTCTATGCCTTTGGTGTAAATATGGGCATAGCTTTCCAGCTGCAGGATGACTACCTGGATGCCTTTGGGAAAGCGGAGTTGCTGGGTAAGCAGAACGGTGGGGATATCATCTCCAATAAAAAGACCTACCTGCACCTGAAAGCGCTGGAGCTCGCCACCCCCGCACAGAAAAAAGAGATAGAAGAACTGGCGAAGCACAGTGGAGATGACAAAGTGCAGGCCATGTTATCGCTCTACTCGGCTACCGGTGCCGACAGTCATTGCCGGCAGGCCGTGGCGCGTTATTCTACCCTGGCGTTTGATTGTATGGAAGACGTAGCCGTGCCCGCTAAGCGCAAGGACCCGCTGATGGAGCTGGCTAACTACCTGCTGCTGCGGGATAGGTAGCTTTTATTACTTTGTGGTGATTTTCTTAAATTTGTTAAAACCTTGAACAATGGAATTTGCTTCTCTTGACTTGAACAGCAATTATACTTATGCCGACTATTTGAAATGGAATTTCAAAGAGCGTGTGGAGTTGATAAAGGGAAAGCTGTTTAAGATGAGCCCAGCTCCAAATCGGCTGCACCAGGACCATTCTGGTTATCTTTTTAATGCACTATATGATTATTTGAAAGGAAACAAATGCAAAGTATATTCTGCACCTTTTGACGTACGGCTTCCCGGTAAAACTAAAGAGGACAAAGATATTGTTACTGTATTGCAGCCCGATATTTGCGTGATCTGCGACCAGGCAAAACTCGATTATAAAGGTTGTCTCGGTGCACCGGATATAGTTGTGGAAATACTTTCCCCAGGTAATAATGTAACCGAGCTTAGGAATAAGTATGACGTGTACGAACAAGCTGGGGTGACCGAGTATTGGGTTGTTTCGCCTCAGGACAAAACCTTTCTTGTTTATACTTTGGTGGACAATAAATACCAACCTTCAAGGTTAATGGTCGCAGGGGATGTGGTAAATTCCTCTGTTCTCAAGGGGTTTTCGATTGACCTTGCTAACCTTTTTGAATCCGTAAATTAGATCGCCCGATCCAATTTTTTCACTTTTCACTTTTCACTTTTCACTTTTTACTTTTTACTTATCATGAACTACTGGCTTGCAAAATCAGAACCATTCAAATATAGCTGGGACCAGCTTGTAAAAGACAAGAAAACCATTTGGGATGGTGTGCGCAACTATGCAGCGCGAAACAACCTCCGGGCTATGAAGAAGGGCGACCATGTGCTGTTTTACCACAGCAACGAGGGCCTCGCGATTGTTGGTATTGCCGAAGTGGCAAAAGAGGCTTACCAGGACCCCACCACCGAAGATACCAACTGGGTAGTAGTGGAGCTGAAGCCATACAAAGCCATCCCCAACCCGGTAACACTCGCAGACCTCAAAGCAGATCCGTCATTTGCTGATATGGACCTCGTGAGGCTAGGCCGGTTATCGGTAGGCGCGGTAAAACCAGATGAATATAAGAAGGTGCTGAAAATGGGAGGGCTCTAATTTTTATGAATTAGCGTGCCTGCAAAATATATGCTGCCTAAAAACGTTTATACTTATCTAAGACATCATAAACCTGGCTCTTATGCGTAACCTATCTGTTGTCCGCTGTATTTTAATTTATGCTGTTTGCATCGCCGGATGTAAAAAACCAGCCAACCATGTTCCTGCAAAATATACAGGTTGCCGGATAAATACCATCGTTGAAGTGCCTGCCGATACGCTTATGTACCCTACGACAACCTACAGTTTTTATTACAATGATGATGGTACTGTGCAGCACATATTCGCCTTCGTACAACAGAAACCTTACAGCAGCTCTTCTTACTACCAGGGGCAGAGTTACTACACATACTTCGCATACACTGGCAGTGTTGTACAGTTGCGTACTGTTTATGCTTCCCAGACAACCGCCAGCAACATAGATACATTGATGCTTGATGCACAAAAAAGGGTCACATCTGTTTATGTCGGTGGGTACAATTATAACCCTTATGGTTCGCAAGTGGAAACCTATACCTACGACAGCGCAGGGGAAATGCACATGCACGTATTCAGCAGTTACAGCAACGTGTCAGTTGATTCCATAAGCTGGCTAAACGGCGACCCGGTAACCGATTCGCTGGCAGTGAATGGCGGCCCGATGGATATGCACTACTTTACTTACAGCGATACGCTCTACAACACCGGAAACATAACTGCCAGCATGGCTGATTTTGAGAAATATGGCCGCAGCATACTTACCAGCAAGCACTTAGTGAAACAGATATACGACAGCCAAACCGACAGCACCTGGACCTACTCATACATCTTGGATGCGGGCGGCAAGATCACCAATATTGCGGAGACACAGCAAGGTGGGGGCGTGAACACTACGCAGATCACCTATAATTGTGAGTAATATCTAAAAACAGGCAAAATGCTTGTACTCGCGTTTTTGCGGCCTAAAAAACGAAATGAGTGAATTGCCTGCCCGAACGGCTCGGCCGGCCGGGCGACCCTTGCGCCTCCTATGTTTGCAAAAATGCTAACACGCGCTTTGCGGCCTTAAAAACAAAATGCGGGGAACTGCGCCTTTGCGCCTTTGCGAGAGACCTTTTTTTTGCGAAACTCCTTCCGGGCACCTTTGCGAGAAACCTTTTTTTGCGAAACCCCTTCCCTGCGGCTCTTGCGAGACCCTTTTTTGAACGCAATTAGGTGTCCAATCTGTATAGTCGGGTTTCCCCACTTTATACCTTTTCCTTGTAGCGGAACGTTACCTTCTTGGCATTGTTCATCTTAGTGCTGGCCACCGTGATCTCACAGTAATTTCCGCTGATAAATTTGTACTCAAACTCACTGCAATCCTTATCAAAGATCAGCGACGCTTTGCTGGCCATAAATTTTTTCATGAACGAAACACGCGTATGCAGGTTTATCCGCTCCTTTACACCCATCGGCAGCACCTGGAAACACTTTGGGAGCAACAAGCCTCCCGGCTCTTCAAATTTCTTCGTCACTTTAAATTCCGGAAAATACACCGAGCGTTCTTTCACCTTTCCGTTGTCGCCATACACATACGTTTCCACGTGTATTATGTCCTTGTTGTTGTCATTTAGCCGCACCTCCTTGGTCTTTATAAAGTTCTTGTCGTAGTACGACTTTGTGTAAAACTCTATCTTGCCATTGAAGTAAGAGCTTTCCGTCACCACGCCTTCTCCGGTTTTTTTGTCCGCAGCGTAATCGTAATTTTTCTTGTAGCTGTTGCCATTTAGCTTATTGTCTTCCAGGTAGTAGATCTTGCGGCCCTTATCGTCATACTTCCATTCGTAGGTCTGCTGCAGGTTGTCATCCTTGTATTCCTCGGTTTTCGCTACCTGCTTTTTTGCGTTAAAGTAGTTCACGGTTTTATAGACAGCGTTGTCCTTTACATGGTGGCACACCGCTTCAGTCACCATACTGTCCGGCGTTATGAATATATCTGCGCTGTCGGTAAGGTACAGCCGGAAGCTGTCGGCATAGGTGTAGCTGTATGTATATTCGCGAACGATCGTCCCTGTCTGGTAATTGTTCCACCCGGCTTTGAAGGTAGGTTGCGCATACAGGCATATACCGGGTATAAGTAATGCCAGGAAGACAATGATCTTTTTCATTATGGTGCAGCCTTTTCCCTCCCCGTTTTTCAGAGATGGGTACAAAGTAGATAAGCTAGCCAAAGACTGCAATTTTATTTAGTAACACCGTGTGGATTATTAAAAATGTCACCGTGAGCGTAGTCGAACGGGGGGCTTAGCTGAATTGCTACTATCACCGTTCGTTGTGTCACTCTCTTGTACAACATATCTTTATTGGGCTTGCCCCATCGTTGGGCGTAGTCTCCGACTACGTCCTGGTGAACGCAATCCCATCGTTGGGCGTAGTCTCCGACTACGTCCTGGTGGAACGCAATCTTCAGATTGCGGTTGTTAATGCGCTACTATAAACAACTCACAGCTGTAACGTTAGCCGTAGTGCCAATGGCTCTCAATATTAGATCGGCGGATAGAAAAACGACACAGCAGAAATATAAAATACACGTTATTTTCGTAGCCTAACAAAGTTTAAGCAATGAGTACAGGCTACAAGATCGAAGACCAATTCGCAACACACTTTATTACGCCAACAATTGTGGACTGGGTAGATATTTTCACACGAAACAGATATCGCGACATAATAATGGACAGCCTCAACTTTTGTATAAAACATAAGGGGCTTATCCTTTATGGCTATGTGATAATGACCAACCACCTGCATCTGTTAGTAAGAAGTGAGCCGGGCAAGCTGTCTGATACAATTCGGGATTTTAAAAAATTCACGGCTACTGCTTTGCTCGACGCAATAAGAAATGGGCCGGAAAGTAGGAAGGAGTGGATGTTGCACCGTTTTGAATGGAATGCCGCACAAAACCAGCGTAGCAGTGATAACCAGGTATGGACACACGAAAACCGCCCCGAATACATCTACACAAAAAGATTTTTCGACCAGAAACTGAAATACATACACGATAACCCGGTTAGAGCAGGCATAGTAGAACAGCCGGAAGATTACCTGTATAGCAGTGCAAAAGCCTTACTGCTCAATAAGCCCAGCCCTGTACCACTTGCAGACTGGTATAGCTAAAAAAGATGCTCATAAATAGCTGCTGGCAACAAAACATTAATTAGCTTTATACAAAGTACTCGGCCATGGCACCCTCTAATTATCATTACACTCGCCAATCTGAAGATTGGCATCCACCGCGACGTAGTTAGAGACTACGCCGAACGACCAAATTTTTTATTTATGAGAACACTACGCACAACTGGGGGTTCTATTAACAGTTTTGTTGGTGGAGGTATGATGAACCGTATAGGTGCGACCGCAGCAGCAGGCGGCACAAGTTCCATTTTCGGGGTCATAGCTGGCGGTTGTTGCAACCTTATTGACGATACCGGGGCTCAAACTTCTTACGGAGTTATTGGCGGTGGTCAGCAAAATACCATATGCGCCGGTACGGCCTATTCATCCATCTTCGGTGGTTGCATGCACGGCGTAGCAAGTAATAATTCAGTCGTTGGCGGTGGTGACACCAACAATATTTTTGCGCTCTCAGATTGTAGTTTTGTTGCTGGTGGTAGTTTCAACAATGTTGGCGCAGGTGTCAATGGCTCCATATTCAGCGGCATCGGCGGTGGCTTTAATAACTTTATTGATGATACCGCATTTGCTTCTCAATACTCAGGCATTTTTAGTGGAAGCAATCATTGTTTGCTTGGCAATAATCTATTCATAGGTGGCGGCGACAGTAATTTTATTTGTAGCATAAACGGAGTAGGCCCTGTGAGCGATTCGTCAATAGTCGGGGGTAAATCAAACTGTATTACCGATAGCGGTGTTGGCGGATTCACTGCTAATGCATCATTTGTTGGTGGCGGCGCTTTTAACAATGTTTTTAGCCGTTCATCCGTCATTTCGGGCGGTTTTCAAAACTGCATTCTGCCCCTTTCAGACTGTGGTTTTATTGGTGGAGGCCGAAAAAATAACATAGGTGCAATTTCATGTTTAGGCTTGGGCACGCCATTCAGCGCAATAGCAGGCGGGCAGAACAATTGTATTGATGATACAGGCAAACCAACAACATACGCTATTATAGGAGGGGGGCAGACTAATTGTATTTTCCCTAATACACACTTTGCTGCAATATTGGGCGGCTGTTGCAATTTTGTCGCCAGCAGTGAGTCATTCATCGGCGGAGGTAATAAAAATACAATATTCCACGCGTCTAATGGATCGTTTATTAGTGGAGGCCAGTGCAACGCCATAGGCAGTGCCACTGGTGCCGGTTCTGCATTTAGTGGTATAGGGGGAGGACAATGTAATTGTATTATTGACAGTGCCGCTGTACTAACTGATCACAATATAATTGGTGGCGGGCAGACAAATGCGATATGTGCCGGGTCTTCATTTTCTTCCATCTTCAGCGGTTGCAACCATTGTGTAACTGGTCTTAATTCATTCGTGGGTAGCGGCGACACAAATCTAATTTTTGCAGACTGTAGTTTGATAGGAGGGGGAGGGACTAATCAAATCATGGACGTATCAGGGACTGCATCAAATTCCAGTTACATGAATTTTATTGGAGGTGGGTGTGTAAATCGTATTTACAACGATTTTTCTTCTGGTGGCGGACTGTTTGGGTATAATGCTATTGGCGGAGGAATCGGGCATATTATTTGCGACTCTAATTCTTCTGGCGTTTTTTCCGGTGTGGATAATATTGTAATTTGCTCTGGCAATGCAAGTATCGCTGGAGGCTTTGAAAATAGTATTTTACCACAGTCAGATATGTCGTTTATCGGTGGAGGATATACTAATAGTATTGGCACCTCTGGAAGTACTGCCGGTTCAGTTTATAGTTTTATCGGAGGAGGATGGCAAAATTGTTTGGGAGGGGATGGGGGGACAGCATTTAACGTTATCGGCGGGGGATGTGGGAATGCCGTAAATTTTGGTAACAATTCCGGAATATTGAGTGGTGGTCTTAATGCAATTGTTGGCAATTGGGTAGCAATCGGTGGTGGGTTGGAGAACATCGTTTCGGTGAATTCTGATTTCAGTTTTATTGGTGGAGGATATTGCAACTGGGTGGGCGTATCTGCATTTGGTGCCGGGCTAAGTTTCATTGGTGGCGGCCTTTGCAACTGCATTGCCGATAGCACGGCAGCGTCAACCTATGGTGCTATTGGCGGAGGACAACAAAACACCATTGCTGCCGGTACTAACCATTCGTCTATTTTCTCTGGTTACAATAACACCGTCTCCGGCTCTTGCTCATCCATCCTCGGTGGTAGTGGGAATAATGATGGGGGTAAAAATTGGGCTGGAGTGTTTGGTTGTAATGTTACGGGTGTGATGGATTGTGCATTCCATGCTAATACTTTTGCAGCTCAAAATATGGCGGGACCTTATACTTGGCCTGGTCCGGCACCTGTGCCCGCTGGCGGACTATTTTATTGTGTTGATGGTGCAACGGGTTTAAAGCATGTATTAATTGCGTGATTGAAAATAAAATTGAGATGCTATGAAATTATTCATTTTTTTTCTGCTTCTAGTACCTGTTATTATTCATGCACAAATAATTTCAACGGTTGCTGGGAATGGGGTTTTGGGGTATAGCGGGGATGGCTTTTCAGCGTCCTCAGCTAAGTTACATTTGCCAGGAAAGGTTCTTGTTGACAAATATGGCAATATATTCATTTCAGATTCGTGGAATCATGTAATTAGGAAGGTAAATGCTGTTACTAATATAATCACAACTATAGCGGGAAATGGAACGGCAGGATATAGTGGCGATGGGCTACCGGCAACGTCTTCTCAATTATATGCACCAGAAGGTCTTGCATTTGATACATTAGATAATCTATATATAGCTGATCACAATAATAATGTAATTCGCAAAGTTGATAATGCAGGGATTATTACCACAGTTGCTGGTAATGGGTATGATGCAGGTACCGGATTGGGAGGATATAGCGGAGACAGTGGTCTTGCTACTAATGCAGAACTTGATGCTCCAGCGTATATTGTTTTTAATGATTCTGGTAATATGTTTTTTTCAGACGGACAAAATAATGTAATTAGAAAAGTAGATATGGGAACCGGAGTTATAACAACAATTGCGGGTAATGGGTATGGCGCAACCTTGGGCTATGGTGGATACGGTGGAGATGGAATTCATGCAGATTCGGCTGAATTCTATGGGCCTGCAGGGATTGCTTTTGACGCTACCGGCAACCTTTATATCGCAGATGCTGGAAATCAAAGGATAAGAAAAATAAATAAATTTACGAACATTATAAGTACAGTTGCTGGTACAGGAATTAATGGGCATACTGGTGATGGTATGTCTGCTGCAACAGCGGAGATAAGCATACCATATGATATAATTTTTGACGACTATGGCAATTATTATTTCTCTGAATTTTATGGCAGAGTTCGTAAAGTAGATGCCTCGGGAATTATTAATAATATTGCCGGTACTTCTCTCTATGGTTATAACGGAGATGGAATACCGGCAGATACAGCCGAGCTTAATGAAGCATGTGGCATATCATTTGATGCTTGTGGCAATTTATATATTGCAGATCATAGCAATGAACGCATCCGCAAAGTCACCTACCCACCAACACCCATCACCCTCACCAATACCATCTCCACACTAATCGCTACTATTTGCGCTGGCACACCCACTACATACACAGCCGCGGCTACCACAAGCAGCGGCTCTATCACCTACCAATGGTATGTAAACGGCACGCCCATACCAGGCGCCACTGCCAGCACCTACAACTACACCCCTGCAAATGCAGACAGCATACGCTGCATAGCCACCGCCACCAGCCCCTGCACCAGTGCGGTTACCAGCAGCAATAGTATTACCATGTCGGTCACGCCCATCACCACCCCCACTATTACTGTTACCGCCCCGCCGGCGGCAGCAGTGGGCAGCACAGTCACGGTCAATGCCACCGTAGTCCCGATAGCTATCGGGAGCTATAGCATCAACTGGTACAACAACAGCACACTTTTCAGCACCACCTCCGCACCCACCACCACCTACACCAAGGCTGAGGGCACCGACCATATAACGGCTACTGTGGTGCCTGGGGAAACAGGGTGCTATGATAGCACGGTATCGGTGGCAGTAACTGTAAATGCGAGCACAACAGGGGTGCGCAACACCGCTGTCACCGTGAGCCCGTCGAACGGGGTCTATCCGAACCCCGCCCACAACACAATTACAGTCACAGCACAACACCTGGCGAACGTAACCATCACCAACCTCCTCGGCCAAACAATGCTCAGCAAAGACTATAACACAGATCAGGTAACCATAAATATAGAAACCCTCCCCACCGGCATTTACACCCTAAAGATCACCACCGCCGAAGGAGAAAAAACCATAACCAAAATCATAAAACAATGACCATCAAAATAAGGGCTGCGCAACACAACTCCCCTCCTTTTTTCAAGGAGGGGAGTGCCTGAAAACATAGCGAAGCAGTGTTTTCAGGCCGGGGTGGTTGTCTCGCGCAAAACACCGCTCACAAAACACCAAACATTCCTAATCCCTAATTCCCTCTTTTCCTGAGCGAAATCGAAGTAATAAATTTCATAATATTATTATTTTTTGACCAAGTTGAACAGTCTCCCGACTACGTTCCGGTGGAGTTCAATCTCCCGTTGGCGAGTCATCACATATACCCGCCTCAATCGCAAATCCTTATCTCAAAAATATTTTACATCATATCCCGCCCGCAGCACATGATATCCCAAATACGCTATATCATAAAACTTCAATTTTTCACCTTCATTTTTCTGTATGACCTTTGTGCCAAAAAAGGAAAAAAAACGCGCTAATGCCACAAACAAAGCTTTGCGAATCAAGATTACCCGCGCACAGGGTCGCAATTTTTTTCTGCTAGGTCATAGGAAAACAGTTGATCAGTAAATCTCGTTTAACCTGCCTGCCGGTAGGCAGGTCTGAGGTTCAGACATACAGCTAACGGGGGGCACATTGGGGCATAAAATGTCCCACATCCCGATTATTTCCGATACAGAACTCAGAATTCTGAATGACAGAACGTGGGCGCGTAACACCTCCCCTCCTGTTTTTAGGAGGGGCGCGCCTGAAAACATAGCGAAGCAGTGTTTTCAGGCCGGGGTGGTTGGCTCACGTCGGCAACTGTGCTCATTTAGCGCATTTATCAAGTTGATTATCAACTATTTACCATGCTTCTCTGGCAGCGTAGCCGAACGGAATGGCATCGTGAGCGTAGCCGAACGACAAATTATACCCTTTAGACAACTAACATTTGCATCAAAAACCTACACTCGCGCTTTGCGGTCTTAAAAACAAAATAAGTGGGCTGCGCCTTTGCGTCTTTGCGAGAGATTTTTTTGCGAAATACC
>CAIRTW010000055.1 GCA_903881585.1 uncultured Bacteroidota bacterium
AAACGATTATTACGACGAATATCACCTAAATCCAACCCTGGAAAATCCTTTACAGCTATCTGATGCATTTTTTTTACCCCAAATATCTTGATAATATCGCTACCAAAAATTTGGGTAAGGCATAGCTGCCGGTAGGCAGGTTAGCGAAGGCTTTGTGCGAAGGCGAAGGGGGTTAGGGGGATGTAAACGAAAAATAAGAGCTGCATAACACGTAAACATGAAACAAACCATTAGCAGGTGTGGCGCACTTTCAAAAGTGTGCCACACTTCATTATGTCATGTGATTTTGTAATAGTGAATCGTTCTCAGCGCCGTTTAACCAAGTGCTAAATTCAGCATGCCATCCTTCGGCGGGGCTCAGGATGACAATACTTCTATTCATCTTTTTTAGTGAAAATGGTTAAGCACCGGAATTGCACAAGTGAGCAAGAATTGAGCAACTTTATAAAAACAGTTACTTGATTTTCAATGAAATAGCGAAAATAAGAAAAATTGATTTTTGGGCAATTTTCATAATTCTCTGGGTGCGATCCTTCACTGCGGCTGCAGCATTTTGTTTACCGTTCAGGAGCCCAATCTGATTGGCGAGTATAAGCGTTAAAAAATGACGCGCTGAGAATTGCAGTTTTTTACGTTCCGTTTTTTTGCTAATTTTGTTATATGATCACCACTTATCAAATGGATGTGAATGAGCTTACTATTGAGGTGATGAACTCAATAAAGTCTGCATTTAAAGGTAAGACTATCAACATCACCGTATCAGAGGCTTTTGATGAGACTGAATACTTATTGTCTTCCCCTGCTAATAAAGAACATCTGGAAAGGTCTGTAAAACAAGCCGGGGAAGGGAAGGTAGTGGTATTTACCTTAGACGAGTTTCAAAAACAATATGGTAAATAATGCATACTATTACCTTTACTGAAGAAGCCTTGCAACATCTAAATGAGTGGCGAACTTCAGACCCAAAAACGCTATCCAAAATAGTATCGCTTATAACGTCCATGGCCGCTACTCCATTTACCGGTATTGGTAAGCCTGAACCACTAAAGCATGATTTGAAAGGTAAGTGGTCAAGGAGAATAACCGATGAGCATAGAATTGTGTACTCAGTACAGGAAACGACTGTTCTGATCTTATCGTGCAGATTCCATTACTAAATTTGCCTCCGCGTCTGTATTCTTCTCAAAAATAATTGAATTATAATTGGTCGGAGTTTTCTCCAAAAATCCAATATTAACAATCTTTCCCGCCCCAAATTTGATATACCAATAAACAATACATAAATTGCAGCCCAATTGAAAAACAGTCTGAAATAATATTCCAAAAACATTAAAACTCAGTATTCTAACAATGTCGTATCTATTTACATCAGAGTCAGTATCAGAAGGGCACCCGGATAAGGTTGCCGACCAAATATCGGACGCACTCGTGGATAACTTCCTAGCGTGGGACCCACAGGCTAAGATAGCCTGTGAAACACTGGTTACTACCGGTCAGGTGGTGCTGGCGGGCGAGGTAAAATGCAAAACCTATATAGATGTGCAAACCATAGCGCGCGAGGTGATAGCTAAAATAGGCTACACCAAGAGCGAGTATATGTTTGAAGCACACTCGTGTGGTGTGCTGTCTGCCATTCATGAGCAGAGTGCAGACATCAACCAGGGTGTGGAAAAAGCAAACAAAGAAGACCAAGGCGCAGGCGACCAGGGTATGATGTTTGGCTATGCTACCAACGAAACTGATAACTACATGCCGCTGGCCCTGGACTTGGCACACAACCTGCTGCTGCAACTGGCGGCTATACGCAAGGAAGGCAAGGAAATGAAGTATCTGCGCCCCGATGCCAAGAGCCAGGTGACCCTGGAATACAGCGACGACAACAAGCCGGTGCGCATAGATGCTATAGTTATCAGCACACAGCATGATGACTTTGCAGAAGAGAAGAAGATGCAGGCGAGGATAATGAAGGATGTAAAGGATATTCTGATACCACGTGTATTAAAGAGCTATCCGCAGCATGTGCATTTGTTCAACTCGAAGATAAAATACCACATCAACCCAACTGGCAAGTTCGTAATCGGCGGCCCGCATGGCGATACTGGTCTTACTGGCCGTAAGATCATTGTAGACACTTATGGTGGCAAGGGCGCACATGGTGGCGGCGCTTTCAGCGGTAAAGATCCAAGCAAGGTGGACAGGTCGGCTGCATATGCTACAAGGCATATAGCCAAGAACCTGGTAGCTGCGGGTGTGTGTGATGAGGTGCTGGTGCAGGTGTCTTACGCGATAGGCGTGGCACAGCCAATGGGCATCTATGTACAAACGTATGGCACCGGCAAGGTGGATATGCATGACGGTGAGATAGCCAAGATAGTAAGCGAGGTGTTTGACATGCGCCCATACTTTATTGAGGAGCGCCTGAAACTGCGCCAGCCTATGTATAGCGAAGCAGCTGCGTATGGCCACATGGGCCGCACACCGGAGACTGTAACCAAGGTCTTCAAGAGCGCAGACGGCAAGACCAAGACCATGAAGGTGGAGCTGTTTACATGGGAGAAGCTGGACTATGTGAAGAAGGTGAAAGCAGCGTTTAAGATCAAGTAGAAAATTCCAAAGAGGAAATTCCAAATTCCAAAGGCCCATCGTATCTTAGCTGGGTTGGAGGTGTCAAGATTGCAGAGAGGTTGCTTCGGTAGCCTCTCTGTTTTTTTGGGAAATGGGGTTTCTACAAAAAATGTGGTGTGGAATTGTGCGATAATAATGCCTTTCAGAGATTTCTTTTCAGGATCAGGGGATTACTTATTACTTTAAAAATGAGGGCTTGATGTTTTGGGGCGGGCATGGTTTTTTTTTGATGGAAGGGGACAAAAATTTTTTCATTCTTAAAAAACCAAATTGTTATGACAAACAACCGTAAGCACCAAAACACAACTACGCCAGAGCGTGACTACAACGAAACAGACCGCATGAGCAACGAAAGCGGCAGCAAAAGCCAGAGCGGCGATTACAATGATGAAGACGTCACCAACGATTCACTGGGCACAGGTAAAAACAAAGGAAAGGGTAACCGCAACCAGAGCGAAAACTATGGAAACATAGGCAGCTACCAGGACAACTACGCGGGCCGCAATTATGGCTCAGCAGGCAATCGCGACTGGAACGATGACGGCGATACGAACAACTACCGCGGCTCATCTTTTGGCGGTGGTCGTAGCGAGCAAGGCCGCAGGTATGAGGGCGGACAACAGTATAACAGCAACTATGGCGGGCAGCAATATGGCGGCCGCAACAATGATGGCCGTTTTGGCGGAGGCACCGGCTACCAGGGCGGTGATTACAATAATGATGGGCGTAATAACAGCCGCTACGGACAAGGCAATGACTGGCAAGGCCAGGACCGTGGCAACTAAAGCAACACGGGCAATTCCGGTTATGGCCAGAGCGGATCTCGCTACAGCAGCAATGAACAATGGGGCAACAGCGGCAACTATGGCCAAGGTGATAACCAATGGGGCAACACAGACAGGAACTCACAATGGCGTGATCGCGGCATGAACTCGCAGTGGAACGACGACCGCGATTCGCAATACGGCAGTGGCCCGCAGTGGGGCAACAGCGGCTCGCAATATGGAGGCTCCAGTAGCGGTCGTGGCAACTCCGGAACTGGTACACAATGGGGCAACAGCGGCTCAGGCTCGCAGTATGGCGGCGGCAACTACGGCAGCGGCTCTCAGTGGGGCAATAGCGGCCGTGACACTCAATCGGGCACTGGCACCTACGAAAGCGGCTCCAGGTGGGGGCGCAGCGGAAGCACACAATGGGGTAAGGGTGGAAACGATTCGGACCAGGACACGATGCACAAGGGCAAGGGGCCAAAGGGCTACAAACGCGCTGACGAACGCATACAGGACGATATCAATGACCGCCTGACTGATGATTCGCAACTGGACGCATCTGAAATAGAAGTGACCGTAACCAACGGCGAAGTGAAGCTGAGCGGCACTGTTGACTCCCGTGACGCCAAGCGCCGCGCTGAAGACCTGACTGAAGCTATATCCGGCGTATCGAATGTAGAAAACAGCATCCGGGTAAAGCAGGATAAAGAAATGGGTAGCAGCACATCGGATAAGAGTGCTACGTCGGGTTCGTCAACCGGGTCATCATCAACTGACAAGAACCATAACGGGCACGATAAGAATAAAACAAAGAGCACAATGTAATCAGGCTCCTCTGTAAAGAAGTAAACAGGGCTGTCCCGAGAGAGACAGCCCTGTTTAGGTATTGTAATATTGGCTAGCTGCTGAATGCGATGGTTTCGAGCACTTTGTTCATGCTGCGGACTGCATCGGCTGATTTGTTGAAGGCTGCCTGCTCTTCTTCATTGAGCTTGTAGTCGATGATCTTTTCCCAGCCGTTTTTGCCGATGACTACTGGTACGCCCAGGCATATATCGCTCTGGCCATACTCGCCGTCCAGGGCTACGCAGCATGGGTAAACCCTGCGCTCATTGCGGATGATGGACTCAACAAGGGCTGCTCCGGCTGCTCCGGGTGCATACCATGCCGATGTGCCGAGGTACTTGGTAAGTGTAGCGCCGCCAACCATAGTATCAGCTGCAATTTGCTGTAGTTTTTCAGCGCTGAGCATGTTGGATATTGGTGTGCTGTTGATAGTAGCAAGGCGGGTAAGCGGTATCATAGTAGTATCGCCATGGCCACCGATAACGGTAGCATGAAGATCGTTCTGAGAGCAGTTGAGTTCTTTTTGGATATAGCACTTAAAGCGTGCGCTGTCCAGGATGCCACCCATACCAATAATGCGGTGCTTGGGGATGCCTGTTGACTTTAATGCAAGGTAAGTCATGGTGTCCATTGGGTTGGAGATAACCACGATGATCGCGTTTGGCGAGTGCTTTAACAGGTTCTGGCAAACTTCTTCCACGATGCGGGCGTTGGTGCCTATCAGTTCTTCGCGGGTCATGCCGGGCTTGCGGGGAATACCAGAGGTGATCACGCAAACGTCTGAGTTAGCGGTTTTTGTGTAGTCATTGGTAACGCCGATAACGTTCGTATCGAAGCCCAGCAATGATGCGGTCTGGGTAATATCAAGCGCTTTGCCTTCTGCGAAGCCCTCCTTGATGTCCACTAATACCAGTTCTTCAGCCAGTTCTTTGCGGGCAATATTGTCGGCACAAGTTGCGCCTACAGCTCCTGCACCCACTACGGTTACTTTCATTTATTTATGTTTTTGTGGTTAATGATGTGAATGGCGCAAATATAGGGGATTTCGAGTAATGTCTGAACGCCAGTTTGCCCGGATTTATGATCGCATTTAAATCCCCAGCGGATTGGGTAGCCCCCAGCGGGGCAATGTGTTGTGTTATATATCCGAATGCTACAAAGCGGTAGCCCCTAACGGGGCAACACTTATTTTCCGCCTATTTTACATCTGATATTTTTGAGCAAAAATTGGAATTGCATTAAGATTACTGTTGCCGCCTGAACGCTGAATTCGTCATTCTTCTTTGTGAGGTTGATCTTTGCCGGAGCTGATTTTTTCGCGGGCATGGGCGATCTCGAATTCGAGCTCGGCGTCTATGTTTTGCTCTTCGGCTTTTTTGGCTTTTTCCATCAGCTCATCGTGGTGGGCGAGGAGGTAGTCGAGCTCTTTTTTGCCGTAGGAGACACGGGTGATAACCACAAACAGCACAGGAACTATGAAGATAGCCAGCGAGGATGCCGCTATCATACCGCCAAGGACCGTATAGCCTATGGTGTTGCGGGCTACGGCACCTGCACCAGTGGCAAAAACCAATGGCAGAACGCCAAGAATAAATGCCATGGATGTCATAATGATGGGGCGCAGGCGGAGCTTGACGGCCTCGAGGGTGGACTTGATGAGCTCTTCTCCCCTATCCACACGTATCTTAGCGAACTCAACGATAAGAATGGCGTTCTTGGCAGAGAGGCCAATGAGGGTGATGAGGCCGATCTGGGCATAGACATTGTTGGTAAGGTTGTCTTTGCAAAGAAGCATAATAATAGCGCCAAATGCACTTATTGGCACCGCCAGCATCACCGAGAATGGCACCGACCAGCTTTCATACAGTGCGGCCAGGAAGAGAAACACGAAAGTGATGGAGAAGATAAAGATATAGATGGTGGTTTTTCCCGCCTTGATCTCCTCATAACTAAGGCCTGAGAATTCGTAGGTATAACCCTGTGGCAGGACTTTGGCTGCGGTCTCTTTGAGCACCTCTATTGCCTGCCCGCTGCTGTACCCCTGCACACTCTGGCCGCCGACATTAGCCGAACGAAATATATTAAAATGCGTGACCAATGGCGGCGCTTCGGTTGCTTTGTAATTGATAAGCGTACTGAGCGGAACCATTGCCCCGGATTGATTGCGCACGTAATATTTGTTCATATCGGATATAAGTGCGCGAAAGGTAGTATCTGCCTGTACTACCACGTGATAGGTTCGGTTGTAAAGGGTAAAGTTGTTTACAAAAAGGCTTCCCATATAAGCCTGCATTGTGGTAAATACATCGGAAACATTTACCCCCAGTTTTTCACATTTATCGCGGTCGAGTGTGAGGTCGATGCTGGGCGTATGAGCAGAATAATAACAATAAGCGCTGGCAGTTGCGGGGTTCTTATGTAAAGCGTCAACAAACTTCTTAACCACTGTCTCAAACTGATGTACGTCATCTGTTGTGCTGCTTTGCTCTATCTCCATACTGAAGCCGGCCGCCTGGCCAATACCGCGTATGGGCGCAGGCGCGGTAACGACAACATTCGCATTCTTCAGCCCTGCTGCCGCAACACGTTTTTTTATCACTGCAATGATCCCTCCTGTGCCATTTACCTGCTCGTCCGGCTTTGAGCGTTCTTCCCAAGGCTTGAGCATAACGAAAATTGTACCGCAATTTGAAGTCGTACCCCCATTAAGTATGTTAAGACCTGACAACGCTGCATAATGATTGACTCCGGGAGTAGCACCAACAATTTCCATGAGTTTTGTGATAAATTCGACTGATTGGGTAGTGGCGGATGCTTCCGGCAACTGATAGGTAATTTGTAACCTGCCATCATCTTCGGACGGTATGAAACCTTTGGGTTTCTTAGTGAAACAATAAACAGTGGCAACGCAAATCAAAACCAGGAAAATGATAACATATCTCGACCAGCGGATGCAGCGCTTCACACCATTGGCATATTTGCCTGCCACCCTCTCGAACCATGCGTTGAACCGGAAGAAGAATTTGCCGAGCCACTTTGAGTCCTTGTTGATCTTAGTGGGTTTCAAAAGCAGCGTGCATAGTGCTGGGGTCAAAGACAACGCTATGAAAGCCGACAGCATAACCGATATAGCGATGGTGATAGCGAACTGCTGGTACAGGCGGCCAACGATGCCCGGAATGAAGCCCACGGGAACGAATACGGCTGCCAGAATGAGCGCGATAGCTACAACCGGCCCGGAAATGTCTTTCATGGCGCGATAGGTGGCCTCCTTGGCTGACATGCCATATTCATCGATATAGTGCTGCACGGCTTCTACCACGATGATAGCATCATCTACCACAATACCGATGGCCAGCACAAAGCCGAACATGGTGAGTGTATTGACTGTAAAGCCAAGCGGTATGAAGAAGCAGAACGTGCCTAATATAGATACGGGTATGGCAAGAATGGGTATGAGCGTGGAGCGCAGATTTTGCAGAAACAGCAATACCACAAGAGCAACAAGGCCCAAGGCTTTGAGCAATGTATCTATTACCTCGTGCATGGATACCTTGATAATGGTAATGGACTCAAAAGGCACCTTATAATCTATATCCGCAGGGAAGGATTTTTTGAGCTGCTCCATTGCAGCATATACATTGTTTGCGGTCTCCAATGCATTGCTGCCGGGCGCCTGGTAGATCATGAGGTAGGATGCAGGCTTACCATCGACAAAGGAATTGCTGGAGAATGTGAACTTGCCGAGCTCTACCCGAGCCACATCTTTGAGGTAGATAGACTCACCGGTGGCGGGAACAGTTTTGACGATCACCTTTTCAAAATCGGATGCATTTTTCAGCATTCCGTTTACGAGGATGCCGAGCTCAAATGTCTGGGAGGTTTGCTGGGGCGGTGCGCCTGCAGCACCGGCGGCCACCTGCACATTCTGGGCGTTCAGTGCGGCAATGACATCGGCCGGCGTGAGGCTATGTGCTGCCATTTTCTCCGGGTCCATCCAGACGCGCATACTGAACTGGTCTGTGCGGGCGGTGATGTCCCCTACCCCAGGCACACGGAGCAGGGCATCCTGAATAAATATGTTGCTGTAGTTATCTATAAATGGCCTGTCGTGACTGCCGTTGGGTGAATAGATGGCTATCATCATCAACATACTGGGGTTCTTGGCACGAACGGTCATGCCGAGACGGCTGACTACTGATGGTAGTAAGGGAGTGGCAATACCTACACGGTTCTGCACATCGAGGGCCGCAATGTGAACATTGGTGCCAATGTTGAAGGTAACATTTATGCTTACTGCGCCGGTGTTTGTATTGGTACTTTGCATGTACTCCATGCCGGGTGTGCCATTTATCTGCTCCTCAAGCGGCGTCGCCACTGTCTGCTCCACTGTCTGAGCGTCTGCGCCTGTGTACTGGCCAGAGACGGAAACGGATGGCGGGGATATGTTGGGGTACTGATCGACCGCGAGATCAAATATGCATATAGCCCCCGATATCATTAACACTATCGAAATGACGATAGCGGTAACCGGGCGTTTTATGAATGTATTTGCGATCATTGGTTATTGTTGATAAGTGATAGGTTGATAGTCGGAGCAAGTAATGTGTTAGCTGTTCTGCGCGAGCCAACCACCCCAGATTTGTCGCAAGCGACAAATCATCCCCTCCTAAAAACAGGAGGGGAGGTGTTACACGGCCCGCATTTTGTGTTTATTACTGTTTTGAATTACTTTCATTTTTGTCTTCATTTTTATGTTCATCCTGCGGGTTATTTTGTTCGCGGGATTTTTGGATCTCGTATTCCAGCTCGGGGTCTATGTTTTCGGCTTCTACTTTTTCGGCTTTTTCCATCAGTTCATCGTGATGGGCTATGAGGTATTCCAGTTTCTTTTTGCCGTAGGATACTTTGGTAATAATGACAAACAGAACCGGCACTATGAAGATGGCAAGCGTGGAGGCCGCCAACATGCCGCCGAACACTGTGAAGCCAATAGTGCGGCGGGCAATAGCCCCTGCGCCAGTAGCCAGCATCAGCGGCAACACACCGAGTATGAATGCCAGCGATGTCATGACGATGGGGCGGAGACGGAGCTTAACGGCTTCGAGCGTTGACTTTACTACGTCCTCACCCCTGTCCACCCTAACCTTGGCAAACTCTACGATGAGTATGGCGTTTTTGGCGGCAAGCCCAATCAATGTAATGAGGCCTATCTGTGCATAAACATTGTTGGTGATATGCGGCAGAAAAATAAGTGTGAGTATGGCACCGAAAGCACCGATAGGCACAGCAAGCAGTACAGAGAATGGTACAGACCAACTCTCGTATAAGGCGGCAAGAAACAAGAATACGAACGTAATAGAGAAAATGAAAATGTAAATAGTTGCAGCACCGGCCTTGATCTCTTCATAGCTGAGACCGGAGTATTCATAAGCATAGCCTTGCGGCAATACCCTGTCTGCTATTTTCTTCAATGCATCCAATGATTGTGTGCTGCTGTAGCCGTCAGCGGACGAACCATCTATCTCCGCAGAGCGGAAGATATTGAAATGGGAGATGAGTGGAGCTGCTTCCGTAGGCTGCGAACTAATAACGGAGCCCAGCGGCACCATGGCGCCAGCCTGGTTGCGCACATAGTATTTGTCTATGTCGGAGACCAGCTGGCGGAAGGCGGTATCTGCCTGCACCACCACATGGAAAGTGCGGTTGTAGGTAGTGAAATCGTTGATGTAGAGGCTGCCCATGTATGCCTGTATGGTGGTAAACACATCGGCAATATTAACGCCGAGCTTCTCGCATTTTTCGCGGTCAACTGTGAGGTTGACATTCGGCGTATGTGCGGAATAGTAACTGAAGGCGTTAGAGATAGCAGGATCCTTTTTAGCTTCTGCAATAAAGTTGTTGACTACCTTTTCAAACTCATGAACGTCATCGTTCGTATTGCGCTGCTCTATCTGAAAACTGAATCCAACTGTGGAACCAACACCGGGTATAGGCGAAGGCTGGATCACCTGCACACTCGCATTGTTTATCCCGGCTGAGTCTATCCGTTTTTGCAGTTCACCAATGATACCAGGCACCTGCTCACCTCCTTTTTTGCGCTCATCCCAGGGCTTGAGCTGAACATAGATGGTACCGCAGTTGGAGTTGGTGGCATTGGTGACCACGTTCAGCCCGGAAAGCGCCGCATAATGCCCTACCCCGGGTGTGGATTCAACAACCTTCATGAGCCGCTGCATGACCCCAACGGACTGTGAAGTGGCATAAGCGGGTGGCAGCTGGAACGTGACGTAAAGATTGCCATCATCTTCTGAAGGAATAAAGCCTGATGACTTATGTCTAAACATAAACACCGCCCCAACGCAAATACATAAGAGGATTATGACCACGTAGCGCGCCCCTTTGATACTGCGCTGTACCCCGTTTGTGTATTTATCTGTGACCTTGTCGAACCAGGTATTGAAACGTGCAAACAATTTATTCAGACCTTTTACTTTCTTATCCTTAGTGGCAGATGGTTTTAAGAGCAGTGTACACAGCGCAGGTGTAAGGGATAGGGCGATAAACGCAGAGAGAATAACCGAGATAGCGATGGTAATGGCAAACTGCTGGTAAAGACGACCAACAATACCCGGGATGAAACCAACGGGAACGAATACAGCGGCAAGAATAAGGGCAATGGCAACAACAGGAGCAGAGATGTCTTTCATAGCCTGGTAAGTGGCTTCTTTGGCCGACATGCCCTTTTCATCAATATAGTGCTGGACGGATTCGACAACGATAATAGCATCATCCACTACAATACCGATAGCCAGCACGAAGCCAAACATAGTGAGCCTGTTGATGGTGAAACCAAGTGGTATGAAGAAACAGAAAGTGCCGAGGATAGACACGGGGATGGCAAGAACAGGAATAAGCGTGGAACGGAAATTCTGAAGGAACACGAATACCACTATTGCCACCAATCCAAGCGTGAGCAATAAGGTGATCACCACATCTTTCATGGACACTTTAACCACAGTAACGGATTCAAAAGGCACACTGTAATCCACATCGGCTGGAAAGGAGGCCTTCAGTTGTGCGAGCGTCTTATATACCCCATCGGCTGTTTCGAGGGCGTTGCTGCCGGGAGCCTGGTAGATGAGCAGGTAAGATGCCCGCTTGCCATCGACAAATTAATTGCTGGAGAACGTGAATTTGCCTAGCTCTACCCTCGCCACATCCTTGAGGTGAACCAATTCGCCTGTTGCCGGAACAGTTTTGACAATAACATTTTCGAAATCAGTAACCTTGCTCAGACGGCCATTCACCAATATGCCCAGCTCAAAAGTCTGTGTTTTCTGCTGGGGAGGCACACCTGCTGAGCCTGCGGCCACCTGGACATTCTGGGCATTCAACGCAGCAATGACATCGGAGGGAGTAAGACTATAAGAAGCCATCTTCTCCGGGTTCATCCAGATGCGCATACTGAAGTCATCTGTAAACCGGTTGATACTGCCTACACCGGGCACACGCAACAGCGCATCCTGAACAAAGATGTTGGTATAGTTATCGAGGAAGGTGATATCATGCGAACCTTTGGGTGCATATATTGCCACCATCATCAACATGCTGGGGTTAACCGCTCGAACGGTAAGGCCCAACCTGCTCACAACAGCAGGTAACAATGGGGATGCAATACTCACACGGTTCTGCACATCGAGCGTGGCAATATCTATGTCCGTACCTATTTTAAAGGTGACATTCATGGACATGATGCCATTGTTGGTGCTGTTGCTCTGCATGTATTCCATGCCGGGCGTACCGTTTACCTGCTGCTCTATGGGGGTTGCTACTGTTTGCTCCACCGTTTGTGCATCTGCTCCTGTGAACTGGCCATTCACCTGCACCACAGGCGGTGTAATATCGGGGTACTGATCTATGGGCAGATTGAAAATGCAAATAACGCCCGTGATCGCCAGCACGATTGATATTACGATAGCCGTAACCGGTCTTTTTATGAAAGTATTAGCGATCATTGTTTGTTCAAAATCAAAGGTTACTTTCTATTGTTTGTCCTGTCCGCTGTTCTTTGTTGTGCTCGTATCTTTTCCGCCGGGCTCCTTAGGTTTTTTATCTGCAATGCTTACCTGGGAGCCATCGTGCAGGGATTGAACACCGTCGACAATGATCTTATCGCCCACATTGATGCCATCTTTAATGACCACATTTGGCCCGATAGTGGCAGCTACATGTACCTTGCGCTGCAAAGCCACCATGCCGGTTTTTTGAGGTTCGTTATGGCCTTTGGATGCAGTGTCGCCGTGACTGACGATGACCGTATCCTTGGCCTCGAACACAAAGTATTCGCCCATTTGCTCTACAATGGCTTTGTTCGGTATTAGTATTTGCGGCGTGGAATCCTGGTTGTGCACCCGCAGTACGCAGCTCATACCTACGCGGAGGTAACTTTCCTTGTTAGGAAAAACGATCCTCACCCTGATGGAACCGGTCTGCGCACTTACTGCGCGATCAATAATAGATATCTCCCCATCGGCAGGATAAAAGGAATTGTTTGGCAGAATGAGTGTAAACAATGAATCGATCCCTTTGCCCTTGCCATGCTGCAGCTCTTCAAAGTGAAGCAATTGCTTTTCATTGATCTGTATATCCACCCCCATCGGGTCATCAGTAGAAATAGTATTTAGTACAGTCTGGCCAACAGTAACAAGGTCGCCGAGCTTTACCATACTAAAACCGATAGTACCATCGAAAGGAGCAGTAATTACAGAAAAGGCCAGGTTGGTTTTAGCATTTTTCAATACTTCATCGGCTGCTTTGACTGTGCTTTTGGAGTTTTCAAGAGTTATCATAGCGTGATCATACAACTGCTTCGCAACTGCCTTTTGGCTATTGAGGTATGAATAGCGGTCGGCATCCTGCTGGGATTGCGTTAATGTGCCCTCGGCCACTTTCAGGTTGTCTTCTGCGGCCCGGTAGTTGGCTTCATATATATGCCTGTCGATCTCGTATAGCTTCTGGCCTTTTTTTACATGGCTGCCTTCTTTGAACCAGATGCCCGTAATATAACCCTGCACCTGCGGCAAGAGGTTAACCTGGCTTAGCGCCACAGTGGTGGCGGTGTACCTGTCGAAATAAACAACCGGTTGTGTTTTTACTGTAATGACATTAACCGGGACAGGCTGCGATTTTGGCGGCTCCTTATGCTCGCATGAAAACAGGAGCAAGCAGCTAAGAGTTGATGCCAATATTATTTTACTTATTCTGTACATAAACTTCGTTTGTTTATTGATTATAAGGTATTACCCCCATTGCTTTCTGAACATCTATTTTGCTTGACAACAACTGGAACAATGCATTTGTGTATCCTATCTCAGATGCTATCAGGTTTGACTCGGCCACGATCATATTCAGGTAAGCCACTATCCCCTCTTTATATTGCAGCGATACGATACGGTACACATTTTTAGCGCGCGTACGGTTATCGGCCATCAGCCGCCAGTTGTAGAGGTTGCTTTTGTAGCTGGCCAGAGCAGTAGTGTACTCGGTGTATATCTGCGATTTTAAATTCACCTCCGACCAGTTCAGGATATCTTCCTGCAAACGGGATTTATGCCTGTTTTCCAGACGGGAAAAACCTGTGAACAGCGGTATGTTCAACGACAGGCCGAAGTAAGAATAAGGATAGGCCTTATCAAAAATATCTGATGCTGTATTGTTTTCGTACTCGTAATAATAATTATAAAAAACAGATGCAGTAGGGAGAAATGCAAGATCATAATAGGTTGTTTGCTGGCGCTGGAGCTGCTTGAATGTTTTCACGAGCTGGTATTCTATACGGTTTTCGTACTGAAGTGACTGGGCCGTATCAAACAGGATCTCCTGCATCATCTGCAGCGTATCGAATGCCACGTTAAATTGTTTTTCGACAGGATACCCCATCATTTGTTTCAGAGTGGCATATTCAGGGGTTACGTTTTCGACCTGCTGCTTTAGCTGAACTAATGAATTGTTGAGGGTGATAATGGCTTCCTCGTAATCTGTTTCATCGACAATACCACCAACGTACTGGTGGTAAGTGTCCATAACATTCCGGTCGAGACGGGCTGTGTCTTCTTTTAGCACATTTATCTGCTCCAGTGTAAGCAACAGGTTGTAAAAGGTTTTGCTCACCGTGGAGACTACATTTATTTTGGTGCTGTCGGTGATCTCCTCGGCCTCCCTAATGTATAACGGTGCGCTATGGGCAGCATATAGCAACTGCGGATTGAAAATGGTTTGACTGGCGGACAACTGGGGGATCACTGTATTTGTAATACCGGAATGCGTGGTTACCGGAGGCCCGCCAAGTGAATCTGAAATGAAAGTAGTGGGCAGCGTGTTGTAATGTGTGGCATTGGCGGCGAGATTCACCTGCGGCAGCCAACCAGATAAACTAATAGCATTGGTGGCTTTCGCTATGCGGATACCTATCTTAGCCTGATTGAGGGCCGGCTGGCGCTTTAACGCATAATCAATGCACTGACCGAGCGTGAGGGATTCAACATTGGCAGCACTGTCGTTTTGCGCAATTGCAGCCACAGAAACACAACAGAGCAGGACTATACCTGCCAATACGAGAACAAATTTTACTTTCATTGATGATCTCTTAGATGCCATTTGCAGTAATTTATTGAACCTGCAGATAAAAAGCAATTAGATTTGATGATACCACACAGTGATGCGGTAATATTATGCCATGGGCAGAGCCGGATGGGGAAAAATCAGACCTGCAGCCTGTGATGCTGCAGATATACCGGCAGAAGGCCGGCAAAAGCAAGTGACTGCTCCTTATACTTTACCTGGCGAACATGTTCACTGACATAAAGAAGGACCAAAGAAATCAAAGCAGACAACAAGACAAGAACGGCAAAATTATCGTCGGAAGATTGACGCTTTTCGCCATGAACGACTTTGGAGAGGTATTCATGCTTATCCCTGCTGCCGTCCTTAATCTTTTTATTGAAGGATAATTCGGCATTGTAATTTGCCGGGTTTACTTTCTGCTCAATAAGCCTTTTTGAAGCGCTTGAAAAAACAATACAAGTCAACGCCATAAAAAGCCAGATATAGCTCTTCAGACCTTTGCTTGTGTAATTGTTTTTCAGCATTATCAATGAAATGGAAGACAAATCTAATGTTATTATAGTAATTGTGTCTTAAAGATGTCTTAAAATATTTTACCCAAGCACAGTAAAAAACTATAAAAATCACGTTCGGCAATCAGTATCAATCAGTTAGCAGATAAGGTGCAGACGAAATAAAGAGCAAGATTAATATAAGCACAACACATCATAGCATTGCGCCCCTCGGTTCTTCCTGGTTATAGTCAAACCTTCACGAATTGGGTAGCCCCAATGGGGCAATGTGTTGTTTGGTTTCCAAGGGCTAGAATGCGGTAGCTCCTATCGGAGCATTCCATATGATACAGAAATAGTGCGGTGCAAAAAATCGAATTGCACCACATCTATTCTGATGTACTTTAATTGAAAAACTCGCGGACTTTTGCGATCATCTGATGATCGGTCAGGTGGCCGGTGTTTTCAACGGTTATCTTTGTGTCGTTGAATTTTGCATCCTCCTTGAGGTAATTATGCAATTGCTCCTGCGCGATGCCGGTACCAAAAAGCAATATCTGATCATAGGTTTGCAGTTGACCAGATAACGACTTAAAGTAAGATAAGAGGTCTGCCTGCTTTGCATTGTTACGATGATGTTCGCTCTCTGCCTCGAACCCGGATGGAGCATCTATTTTTTCTTTAAGCGCATATCCAGCTTCACCCTTTGTAATGATGAATGCGTTCTTATGGTCAACCCATACACCTGCAAATTGTTGTTGATCGTTGTGTTTCATACCATTAATAAATTTGAGTAAAATAGTTGTGCCAAAAGAATCGAGCCACGAGCGGGATCCGTGGCATTTATTCTGCAAATATATTTTCCCAAATGGCGGAATAGAATGATTGCCATCAGGAGTTTAACTGATATAAAACATGGGCACAAACTCGAAGGCCATAAAACGAACAGGCTTAGTTAGCGTTTGCCTGCTGTACTTTTGGCCTTGTTTTTTCTGCCGTGATTATTGTTTTTGCTTTTGCTGCATATTCAGCAACGAGCTTTTCGTGAGATTCTTCTCCCTTTTTAAGGTCGTCGCCAAGGACGGTGATGCGCCCGTCCTGCAGGTTGGTGGGGCGGCACTCCTGGTTGCAGACAGCGCCGTAAACTTCTGTAATATTCTCACGAAGTTTTTTCTCATCGGCAAAAATGGATTTATGCTTGGTAGCCAGAAGCGTACTCCTCAACGTTTCCAGCTTGTCGTAATACTCTTTCAGGTGCTTTTTGTCAGATGCTTTTTTTACAACGTCCAAGTATTCTTTCAGCTCTTTTTGTTCTTTGTTTATGCTGTCAACGAGAATATAAAGCCGCTCATGCATGTGGTATAGCTGCATGGCTGCGTCGTACTGCTTTTTGCGATCTTCTTCAGAGAACAGTTTATTGTCTTTGTCATGAACCATTTCGATCTGCTCTGTGTATTCTTTATCGCCAACTTTCAGCTTGGCTGTGAACATACCCGGTGGTACCATGGGCGCAATAAAACTTCCATAGTCCATCTTAGTGCTGCCGGTGGCTGTTTTGGGCGGGGTCATGCGGAGGTTCCAGTAAACCTTGTTGATGCCTTTTCGCTTGGTGCCGGGAATGGTCTGTACCAATTTGCCCGAGGCATCGTATATCTCTACGTTCACGTCTTTTGTAGCCCGGTCTTTGAAATAATATTCAATGGGCTGAATATCATCCGGGTTACCACCCCACCAGCCACCACTGACAGGTGACCCACCACCACCATATTTACCCATGGTAATGGGCTCCGGATGCCGGGTAAATAACACCACATCCTTTTCAGCGATCTCCTTTGTAAGAGCGCGGATGGGCGAAATATCATTTACTACCATGATACCCCGGCCATGGGTGGCCAATACCAGGTCGTTGGTTTGTGGCTGTATCTGTATGTCGCGCACCATGCTATAATCTGGGATGTGGTTTTTCATGCGAAACCATGACTCTCCACCATCTATGGAAGCGAACAAACCCCGTTCTGTGCCGAGGAAGAGGAGGTTCTTGTTTACGAGGTCTTCTTTTATTTTGTGTGCGAACCCGGTGAACTCAGGGCTGGTGATGCGTTTCCATGTTTTACCTGCATCAGTTGACTTGGCAAGGTAGGTATTCATGTCGCCATACATGTGGTTATCGAAGGTTGCATAGACCGTATTACGATCGAAACGGGACGGCTCGATGCTGCTGACCCATGTTTGCGCAGGGATGCCGCACGCTGTATAATTTGCAGAAACGTTCTGCCATGATTTGCTACCGTCTGTTACCACCTGCAGATTGCCATCATCGGTGCCAGCCCACACCATGTTCTCGTCCAGTGGCGACTCGGCAACAGTGAAGATGGTGCAGTGGTTTTCGGCAGAGGTATTGTCTTCGCTGAGGCCGCCGGACTCTTCCTGCTGCTGTTTCTTTTTATCGTTGGTAGTGAGGTCTGGTGATATTTTTTGCCAAGTGCGGCCCTGGTCTGTTGTTTTATAAAGGTACTGAGCTGCGGTATAAAGATTGTGATGATTTGCCTGGCCGGTAACAATGGGTGTGTTCCAATTCCAGCGGAGTTTTTCATCATCTTTGCCTGCTTGCGGTGTGATGTCGAGCGATTTAAAAGTAGTGAGGTCTATGCGGCCCATATTGCCGCCCTGCGATTCGGCGTATGCAATATTGTTGTCGGTAAGATCGGGTTGCACCCAGAAGCCATCGCCGCCATACATATCCTGCCAGCTGGAGTTATTGACACCTCCGGGCGCAGCAGATGGGGCTACCCAACTGCCGTTATCCTGCAAGCCACCATACATGCGGTAGGGGGTGTTATTGTCGCAGGCAACATGGTAAAACTGGCCCACTGGAAGGTTGTACACAAACATCCAGGTAGCGCCACGATCGAGACTGATGTAAACACCGCCATCGGTACCGAGATACATCTGGTTGGTGTAGTTGGGGTTTATCCAAAGGGCGTGATGATCGCTGTGCACCCAGCCACCATCGTATGATGCATCTGTGAATGAATAGCCTCCATCATCGGAATAAGAGAAACCAAAGCCCGGACGATAAACACGCTTAGGGTCTTTGGGGTCAATGACCACGCAGCTAAAGTAGAAGGGACGGGAAACCACATTCATGGTAGCGCTTTGCGATTTCCAGTTTTCACCACCATCAGATGAGATGTAGAGGCCTGTTTCTTTTGCTTCAACGATCGCTATCATGTTTTGTGGCGCGCTGGGTGCAAGCGTGATGGTCATACGGCCGAAGGGCTTGGCAGGGAGGCCATTCTTCAGTTCTTTCCAGGTCTTGCCGGCATCAATACTTTTCCATAAACCACTGCCGGGGCCACCGGAGTTGAACGCATAAGGGAAGCGCCGGAACTCCCACATCGTTGCGTAAAGTATATTGGGGTTACTGGGATCAACAGCTATGTCCGCACAGCCTGTTTTTTCATTTATATAAAATGTTTTGGTCCAGGTATCGCCACCGTCGATTGACTTGTAAAGACCACGATGCTTACTATCGCTCCAGAGCGGGCCGGGTGCCGCAGCATAAATTACCTGTGAATTTTTAGGATCGATGATGATCTTGGCAATGTGCTCGGTGCTGTCCATGCCTACCTTCACCCAGTTGTCGCCGGCATCGGTTGACTTGTACATACCATCGCCGATGGATACGGTGTTGCGCATATTGCTTTCGCCGGCGCCAACAAAAACTGTTGATGGATTTGACTGATCAACGGCGATAGCGCCGATGCTCATACAGTACTTATCAAAGATCGGTTTGAAAGATGCGCCCGCGTTGGTGCTCTTCCATACTCCCCCACCCGCGCTGCCAACGTAAAGGGTTTTGTTGTCTTTGTTTACGCCTTCAATAGCCGTGATCCTGCCACTCATAGTACCAGGGCCAAGCCAGCGGGCTTCCATAGCGCCAAAGGTGTAAGAGTTGATCTTGGTTTGTGCGGAGGCGACGGTAACAGATAACAGTGTTACTGCCAGAATAAAATGTTTTTTCATAAAGAATGATTTACCTCGATGTTTAGATGTCCCACAGGAACTGAATTGAAACACTCGCCCCTACTTTTTATCCTTGCCTGTTGCTTCTTCTTTCTGCTTGAAAATATCGTCAGGCACTGGCTTGTTGATATCTACAGACTTAATAGTCATAGGCCCGCCGCCGTTGTCCATTGACATCGGCCATACTATTCCTTCCGGGAGCTTTTGAAAGTTTCCCATATTGGACGCAACTTCCACTTCCTTTCCATCTGCGGTCATTTTAGACAAAGACTTAATGTGATAATAGTTCGACACATCGAAGTACATCGTTTCTTCCTTTCCGGTCTTGTAAGTTAATTTCACTTTGTAGCATTCCGTTCCTTCCACATCGTCTTTACCCAGGTAGGTCACTTTGCTGCCTTTTTCCTTGTAGTCGATGAGCGCTCCTTGAATGTCAAGCTGATCCTGCGACTGTTTCAGAGATTCCGCAGGTACGGCTTCGGGTTTTGTCTGTCCGCTGAACGGGCTGAAATTCCATCCTTCCTTGTCAGTAATAATGGACCAGCCCGTCATGCCGTTAAATGTATATTCAACTTTCATTCCTTTATTCTGAACGAAGGTGATAGTTATCGGAATTTCCGTTCCGTTAGCATTTGTTGATGCTATCATTTTTACTGACTTGACTTTATGCCAATTATCAGCGCCTCCGATTGCCTCAATGTGCTTAGCTATTATTTCATCTGCGGTCTGCGCTTTTGCAGAAAAGAAGCTGGCAACCAACATTGCGGATGCGAGTACTGAAAGTCTTATCTTTTTCATCTGTATTAGTTTTTGATCGGTTATTTTTTGATCTCAGTTGGTTTGAAGATGTTTTGGTCAACAGGTTGATTTATTTCAATTTTCTTGATTTTCATAGGGGTGCCATCGGCCTCTATGGACATAGGGAACATAATACCTTCGGGTGTTTTCTGGTAATCGCTCATATTAGATACCTCCTCCGTTTCCTTTCCATCGGCTGTAGATTTTTCAACGGAACGGACCGTATAAAATGTCGTCAAGTCAAGGTACACGGTTTCTTCCTTTCCGTTTTTGTGCGTCACTTTGAGTTTGTGACATTCTGTACCTTCCACTTCATCTTTACCCAGGTAAGTTAATTTGTTTCCTTTTGCCTTATAATCTATAAGGGCATCCATGGATGCATCCAACTGGTCTTCCTGGTCTTTTATCATTTCTGCGGGCATAGCTTCGGGCTTGGTTTGTCCCTGCGTGGGGAAATACATCCAGCCAGCGCTGGGCGTTAAGATGGTATAATTGACAATGCCGTTCATAGAAAATTCCATACGGTAACCTTTCTTGTCAACGGTGGTGACAGTAATGGGCAACTCTACGCCCCCGGCATTCATGGAGCCAACCAGTTTTATGGAATTAACTTTCTTCCAGTTAGCTGCCCCACCTACTGCATCAACGTGTTTATTGACAATCTCGTCGGCGGTTTGAGCTTTTAAAGTAGCAGTGCCGGCAAAAAACAGCGCGGCAAACAGGATCGATGTTTTGAAAAATTTCATTTTGGACAGTTTAAGAATTATTCCCTGCAAGATATTAAAAATATTCCTTGATAAAAAGGGGAGAATCCGGGGGAGAGCGCTTTTGAGGGGTATAATATTGATTTAGTTACTTTTGCGGGAACGCAAACCAATGAGACCTAAATTACTGATCATAACAGCATTGCTATCCACTGCCTCTCACCTGCATGCCCAGACCGGCGATAAGAAGCAAGAAAAAGTTCAGGTCTATAGTTTTGAGGCCGGCAGCGGCATAGATGCTTATTCTAATGGCGTGCCGGATAATGTGCGGTTATTATACTTCCCCGAGTTTTATTCCCCGTTGCCAAAGAAGCATAAAGATACGACTTTCAAATACGAGTGTTATGACTCGCGGGACAGCATATTGAATCATGTGAAGGAAAACAGCGAGGTGCGATTCATCTCTTTGTTTAAAAGCTATGATGACCCGGTGCATACGTATATAGACAAAGGGGTGAAGAAACCACTGCCTATATCCAGCATCATCAGGCGGTATGACCGGGTGGGAGACGATAAATGGATAAGTGTGGACTATGCAACAAATAAATACTCGGAGCTCAAAGAATACAGGAACCAGGTGGTGCGCTCTGATTCAGTTGTAATAGTGGACCCGATAGATAAAAAGGAATCAATAACTATATATAGCTATTATAAGGTGGATGTGGTGAAGTAGCATGAAGTTTCCCTCCCAAAAAGCGTAAAAGGTTTCTGAAAGCGTAAAGGTTTCTCGCAAAGGCGCGCCCATCGTTGTGCAGGAGTCCTCTTTTAAAGGGCGCCAAGCCCGAATGATTTTTTTTAGTTAAGTGTGGCACACTGGAAAAGTGTGCCACACTATTAAACTTCCCATTGTTCCTTTATGACCGTTGCTGCTTGTTCGTTGCCGGTGATGATGGCGAGACGCTCGATGACGCGCTCCGCCAGGGCATCGGGGCAGGATGCGCCTGAGGTGATCATGATACGCAATGGTTTGTGAGCCGGGAGAAAGCCCGTTGTTTCTTTTTCAGTGTGTGTATGCAGATCGAAATGACGGACCATTGTTTCGGAAATCAGACACCGCTCATCGTTGATAAAATAGGTGGGCAATTTCAGTTCGCACAGCTCAACAAGGTGAGAAGTATTGGAACTATTGTAGCCGCCTATCACTAATGCCAGATCAGCTTTGCGTTCTAACATGCCTTGTACGGCAGTCTGGTTGTCGTTGGTGGCGTAGCACAGGGTATCGCGGGTATCTGCGAAACGTTCGTTTGTTTTATCGTATGCGGTTTGATAATATGTTGTAATGAGCTGTTTGAGGTAGTCGGCAATGGCTTGTGTTTCGCTGGCTAGCATGGTGGTTTGGTTGACCACGCCAATTCGTTGCAGATCTTTTGAAGGATCAAAGCCTTCCGAATACTGACCCTTAAAGTCTTCGGAGAATCCAGCAACAGGCAACTCGCCGGCTATGTATCTGCCAAGGAGTTGCGCCTGCTGTATATCTTTTACAACTATCGTTGGCGTATGTGCTTTGCTGTGAGAGAAGGTAGCCCTTGTTTCTTCATGGCCGGGCTTGCCGTGCACCACTACCGTATAGCCATCATCGCCGATCTTCTCTGCCCGGTTCCATACTTTTTCCACGAAGGGGCAGGTGGTCTCGTAATGTGTAGGATCAATGCCTATGTCTCTCAACTTCTCTTCCAGTTCCAATGTGGTGCCGAAGGCGGGAATGATCACTACATCATCACTTTTCAATTGATCCCAGTTGATCAGCATGCCCCCTTTGGTATCCATGATAAACTTTATGCCCAGCGCCTGCAGGTCGGCATTTACACCGGGGTTATGGATCATCTCGCTTAGCAGAAATATGCGCTTGCCGGGATTCTCAGCTACGGCGCGAAAGGCTATCTCTATGGCGTTTTCGACACCATAACAAAAACCAAAATGCCGGGCAAGCATGATCTGCAGCGTGCCTAGTTGCAGTACTGTGGGCGTATAATCTCTTTTCATTTTATCATCGGCCTTTCGCTTCAGCTTGATAGCCGTAACGAGTGGGCTGCGATAATGAATGGGAACATCGAATGACTTCATGAGGGTGCAAAATTAAGAAAATTGGGAGTACCATCGGATTCGGTAAATTTCAGCAAGGTAATGAATAGATAATTTTAGGTATATTTGCTTATTAAAAAAACAAGTGTTTATGATTACCAAGTTAACGCTGACAGTCGAAGAAGATGTTTTGAATTTTGCAAAAAAATATGCTACGCTCAATGGCAGCACTTTATCCGGCATTGTTGAAGAATTTTTAAAAAAATTACCCGAAAAAAAACCGATCAAACAGAAAAAATTTTCCCCGGTTATTGAAGAATTACTTGGTTCTGTTAAACTGCCGGATGATTTCAATTATAAGGAAACGCTGGGAGGGGAGATCATGAAAAAACATTATCACAAATGAAGAACCTGTTTATCGATACAAATGTCATTATTGACTTTCTTGCTAACCGCCTTCCATTTTCAATACATGCTGCCGAAATATTCGAAATGGCCTTGCAAAAAAAAGTGAATGTTAGCGTTTCTGCAGTAAGCTACAATAACGTCTATTATATTCTTCCTCGCACTTTAGGACACCAGGATACTATTATCCGTGTAAATAAATTCACCTCTTTTGTCACTGTATTGGATGTCACGCATTCCGTTATTAAAAAGGCACTCAGTTCAGAGTTTAACGATTTTGAGGATGCGATACAATATTACACCGCAGCGAGTAATTCAAAAACAGAAGCAATAATTACCCGCAATAATAAAGACTTCAAGAATAGCACAATACCAGTTTATACGCCTGAAGCAGTATTAAATCTTTTCTAAAATAAAAGATCGACCTTTAACAATTTACTTCTTCGCCAGCGCCAACCCCAGCACATCCGCCACATCGGCTACGTAATGAAAGGAAAGGCCTTTGATGTATTCCTTGTTTATTTCGTCAACGTCTTTTTCATTCGCTTTTGGCATAATGATGTCGCGGATACCGGCGCGCTTGGCGGCGAGCATTTTTTCCTTTATGCCGCCAACAGGTAATACCTGCCCGCGAAGGGTGATCTCGCCGGTCATAGCGAGGTATGGTTTTACTTTCCTGCCCGTAAATGCCGAGGCCAACGAGGTAAGCATAGTGATACCGGCACTTGGGCCATCTTTGGGCGTAGCCCCTTCCGGCACATGGACATGTATGTTGGTATTCTCAAACTGCTCAATGGGTATGTTATATTCTGCCGCATGTGCCTGCAGATAAGAAAGGGCCGTGCTTACGCTTTCCTTCATCACCGTGCCCAGGTTGCCTGTGAGTGTGAGGTTGCCCTTGCCTTTGGATAAAGAGGTTTCTATAAAAAGTATATCCCCCCCGGCGGCAGTCCATGCCAGACCTACCACAACGCCAGTAGGGTGACCCTTGGTGTAGATATCGTTGCTGAAGCGCGGCTTGCCCAGTGCACGCTCCACTAATTCTACGGTTACCTGTGGGGCAACTTTTTCGTCCATGGCCACATCTTTGGCTATAGACCGCATAATGCCTGCCAACAGACGGTCCAGCTCACGAACGCCGCTTTCGCGGGTGTATTCCTGTATTATTTTTCCCAGCACTTTATCGGCAAAACGCAACGGCACTTTGCTTAGGCCGTGCAATTCCCTTTGCTTTGGAAGAAGATGGCGCTTAGCTATCTCCGTTTTTTCTTCCGGCGAATAGCCGGAAAGCTGTATGATCTCCAGGCGGTCTCTCAGGGCGGGCTGTATATCGCTGAGGCTGTTGGCAGTGGCGATGAATAGAACTTTTGAGAGGTCGAATTCGAGCTCCAGATAGTTGTCGTAAAATGAATTGTTTTGTTCGGGGTCGAGTATCTCGAGCAGAGCAGAGCTTGGATCGCCACGGAAATCTTTACCCAGCTTATCTATCTCATCAAGTATAAAGACCGGATTAGCTGATTTTATCTTTCTAAGCGACTGTATGATGCGGCCCGGCATGGCGCCTATGTAGGTCTTGCGATGGCCGCGCAGCTCGCTTTCATCGTGCAGGCCACCAAGGCTCAGGCGCACATACTTACGGCTGATAGCATTAGCGATACTGCGGCCAAGTGATGTTTTACCAATACCCGGAGGGCCTACAAAACACAATATGGGCGACTTCATGTCCCCCTTCAGCTTCAGCACAGCGAGGTATTCCACTATACGGTCCTTTATCTTGTCCATGCCGTAGTGATCGTCGTCCAGCACCTTTTGGGCCTTTTTGAGGTCATAACTGTCTTCGGTATAGACACCCCAGGGCAGGTCGAGCATCAGATCCAGGTGATTATAGATAACCGAGTAATCGGGCGTGCTGGGGTGCATGCGCTCCAGCTTTTCTATGTTCTTCTTAAAGAGTTCTTTGGCCGATTCTGTCCACTTCATTTCCTCGGCACGCTTCTGCAGGTCCTTTATTTCGCGCTCATTGGGGTCACCACCCAGTTCTTCACGAATAGATTTCAGTTGCTGCTGCAGGAAATACTCCCGCTGCTGGCGGTCTATATCTGCACGGGTTTTATTGGTGATCTCGTTTTTGAGTTCTACCAGCTGCAATTCTGTCTGGAGGAGGTTAAGCAGTTTTTCGGCACGGGTACGGATGTCATCTTCCTCCAGCATGGCCTGTTTATCCTGCAGCTTGGCAGAGATATTTGAAGCCACAAAATGCATGAGGAAAGATTGCTGCTCAATATTGCGCAACACAATGCTGGCCTCATTGGGCATGTTCATAGACTGCTGGGCAATGCGCTCAGAGTATTCTTTTACAGAAGATATCAGGGCATCAAACGATTCATCTTTTTGCGGATACACATCTTCGAGGTATCTTACCTGGGCTGTATAGTATGGGTCAACCTGTGTATAGGCTTCTATTTTGAACCGCATACGCCCCATAATGAATATGGTAATATTCCCATCGGGCATCTTTATCTGCTTCACAACTTTGGCCAGTGTACCAACTGAATAAATATCATCGGGCATCGGGTCTTCGTTGTTGCTGTCTTTCTGCGCGATAACACCTATCCATTTATCACCCTTCTGGGCAGCGGCAATGGCCTTCACAGATTTTTCGCGGGCCACAGTGATGGGCAGCACCACGTTCGGAAACAACACAGTGTTACGCAAAGCTATCACGGGTAGCTCCATAGGGAGGGAACCGCGCTCATGCTCATCCATTTCATCTTCGCCGAGGGGAACGATCGGCATAAATTCTACTTCCTGTTCAGTTTGGCCTAAAAACATATCAAACATTGATCTAATTTCGGACATTATGTCAAAGTTACCTCTATTTAATATTAAATAAGGGAGTGTAAAGATAAGGGTCAATACCTATGCCAAAACATATATCCGGCAATTTTTGCAGTTAAATAGCACGGGGCGTGAAAAGGTCTTACAATGACAAAAAAGGATTCCCGCAAAGAAAGCGCAAGATTATCTCTCGCGAAGGCACAAAGACGTAACTCCCGCGTTTTGTTTTTAATGCCGCCAAGCGCGAGTGACCTCTCCCCTGCCCTCTCCCAGGGAGAGCGTGAAGTAGAATGAGTTGTGTGCAGCTATCACGTAAACATAGGATACTCCATTCTTTCATTTTTTCACTAAGGACCTTCTCAATTATATCTTATTGGTTTCTGCCTATAATTTTTATCTTTGGTTAAAATATACGATGAAAAAAGGGGTATTCCTGGTACTATTATTTCTTTCCTGCATGACGGTGATGACCGCAAGTGCGCAAAAGATAGCAGGTGAAACCCAGAAGGTAGAATTTAAAGAGAAGAAGCACAAGAAGCATAAAAAACCTAAGAAAAAGAGGCCTTTCACAGCAAGGAGGTTTTTTATAGGCACAGATGTAGATGGCGCTATGTTCTCTACGGCGTTCATTCACCACGTTTATCCTCCACTTACCACCCAACTGCCGACCAATACCGTAGGCACAGTGCGCTTTTCCGGCTTTTTAAATACTGGCATTACTTTCAATTTTAACATCACACAAACGGTGGGTGTCTTCACGGGCATTGACATCAAGAATATCGGATTTAATGACTTCACTTATGCAGACAGCACTATAAAACGCCGGTCTTATAATGTGGGCATACCGCTGGGTATTAAGATCGGCAACATGGATGATAAAAAACCATTCGGATTCATTGGCGGCGGCATTGACAAGCCGATCAACTATAAGCAGAAACAATATTTTGTAAGAAACGAGAAAACAGAGCGTTTCAGCGAGTGGTTCAGCAAGCGGACGCCTGAATTTATGCCTTATGTATTTATTGGCGCAGCTTTAAAACAGGGCGCCGTGTTCAAGCTGCAATATTATCCCGGCAATTTCCTTAATCCCAACTACGCGCCCAGCAAAGGATACAACTCCAATTACGGCTACGATGTGCATGTGCTTTTGCTGAGCATCGGGTATTGGGTGCCCATCAGGAAACGCCATGACATTCCCGGCACAACGGTTACAGCCAATGGGCAACGACAGGTGAAATAACTTCGATCTTGCGGTGGAACTGCGAATTTGGCCGCCTCGTGGCGTGATTCTTGCTTGTACATTGTTTCATATCTTTGGCAAAATAAAACCTATGACAAAATATTTATTCATTAGTACACTGTCTGTCTTGTTCTTTATTAGTTCGACTGCATCTGCGAAAATACCTGGTGCAACGGTCAAAGACAGCATAGTGATAAAAATGCGTCCGCACGTACGCAAATTTTTCATAGGCACAGCGCTTGATGCGGGTATATTCTCAACAGCCTCCATACAACAACAATATACTAACATACAGGGGGCGCCTATAGGAACAAAAACTACTTATGGAACGTTGCGCTTTTCGTATATCATCAATTTTGGTCTTACGTTCAACTTCAATTTTGGCAGACATTTTGGCGTTTATACGGGTGTGGATATTAAGAACATAGGTTTTATTGAAAAACTTTCAGGCGGAGAAACGCAGAAGCAGCGCACCTACAATATTGGCGCCCCAATAGGAATCAAAATAGGCAATATGGCTGACAGGCGGCCTTACCTTTTTATTGGCGGAGGCCTTGATGCGCCGTTTAATTATAAGGAAAAAAGATTTGTGATCAGGAGCCAGAAAACAAAGTACAATGAGTGGTTCAGCGATGCAACGCCGGCATTAATGCCGTATGTATTTGCAGGCCTGGTGATACCACATGGCGTATCCTTCAAATTCCAGTACTACCCGAATAACTACATAAACCCGGACTATAGCCGGAATGGTTTCATTACGAATTATGGCGCGACCGTACACCTGATGCTGCTGAGCATAGGCTTTACTGCACCATGGGGGAAAAACCCGGACATGATAAAAAAACGCGTTGCCGACCTCAAAACGTCATCGATGTAGTTTACCTCCCTCGTTTTTTAGGGGCGTATAAATCCAACAAAAGTGGTTCAAAAAAAAACTATGGAAGAACTGGGCCGCAAAAGCCCCGAGGAAATGCTGGCTTCCGGCAAGCAACCAATAATAGTGATACTTGACGATGTGCGCAGCATGCATAATGTAGGAGCGATATTCCGTACCTGCGATGCATTTGCGGTAGAAGCCTTGTACCTGTGCGGATATACGCCTGCACCACCCCACCGCGACATTCACAAAACTGCCCTCGGCGCTACCGAAACCGTAGCGTGGAAAAACTTTGCCACCACAATGGATGCTGTGGCCGCCGCACGTGAGGCCGGGTATAAAATACTGGCTGTAGAGCAGGCGCATAACAGTGTGATGCTGGATAAACTAAAATGGCAGCATGAAAAAATTGCCCTGGTCTTCGGCAATGAGGTAACGGGGGTAAATGATGATGTGCTGGCTGCTGCAGATGGCTGCATAGAGATACCCCAATGGGGCGCTAAACACTCGCTGAATATTTCGGTGAGCGTGGGGGTAGTGTTATGGGAGGTTGTGAGAAACCGTAAACCCGAACACCCCCTGTCCACTCCCGATGAAAAATCTGGACCTCGTTCGGGGGTACCATCTATTTAGCTATTGTGCTAACTTTATCTTTTGGTGTGACATCAGCAATTTTATTTTTTTTCAGGAGGAGCATTATTTTACGTTAGAATTGCAGGTATTGGAAGCAATTCAGGCATATTCGTACTTCACGAGCAGATGCGAAGTAACGAGCGCATCTAAGCACAGAAGCCGAGCACATATTCACAAGCGCTCCTTTTAGGGGAAGGGGGTTAACCCTCGCCATTGTTCTGCTGCGGAATGTCGGTGTCACTTTGTTCCGGCTTCTTTTCTTTAAACTCTATTTTGCCGAATTTATAGGAAAAGCTAAGTCCGAATATCTGGTAAGGATAGCGGCGCTGGCTGACTGAGGAAAAGTTTTCGGCAGAGATATAGGTTGTTTGATTGGTGTATTTGTTGAAAGGGTCGGTAGTAGTGAAGGAGAGACTTGCCTTACTTTTAAGCAGCTGCTGCCGGACGGCAAAACTGTAGCTGGCAAAGGCGGGATACCTGCCCTGCACCTCAACCCTTGCAGAGTTATAGCCACAGTAAAACTCAGCGGTCAAGTCCTTTGTGAATTTGTAGGTGGTATTGAGGTTTATCCGATAGTTGAAACTATTGATAATTGCGCCTCCGGGGAGATCGCTTACAATGTATTTATCGAATGTGGAACCATTGCAACGTATCTCCATTTTCTTTGTGGCCGCCCATGTCCCGGAAATATTCAATCCGCCCATTTGTTCCGTTGCTGCGTTTATGGTGGTATTTAACTGGACATTCCGATATACAGAATTACCAACCTTGAAGGAGTCGTAGAGGGTGTTGTATGCCTGCCAGTCGTCGCCGGAATAACGATAAAAAAGAGTTATCAATAAAGAGCTTCCGGTTTCGGTGAATTTGTAATAAGAAAATTCCAGGGAATGCATTTTTTGCGGCAACAAGGCCGGGTTGCCCGTGGATAGGTTTGCTGGATCTGCGGCATTGACAAAGGGATTGTACTGGCCAAAGCCGGGCCGCTGTATGCGCCGTGAATAGCTGACCTTAATAGTCTGGTCATTCGCCAGTTTGCGGGCTATTGTGGCAGAAGGGGTGATGAAGTTATAAGCCGGAGTAGCAATAGTATCTGCCGGAAAGAAGGTGGTTGTGTATTCATCACGAACGCCAAGCTTTACATCGTACTCTTTGGCGAGTTTGCAGGAAAAAGATGCATACGCAGCATAAATACTGCGGTTGAAATTGAAGATATCCTGCTGGGCGGGATCGGAAATATAGGTCATACCCGGCAGCGTAAGGGAATAAACGTCTGTGTTATTTCTGATGGCGCTGAAGGCGCCTTTAATCCCTACATCCAATTGAACGTCCTTTGAGAAAGGGCGGAGATAATCGGCGGTTAGATATGTTTCGTTGTCATTAATGTAGTTGCTCCCTTTGGCTCCTGTGAACTCGGAATTATTTAAGCTGTAAAACTGATCCTGCTGGTAGGTAACAATGCTCGCATAAGTGCTGCCTTGGCAGGAGAGGCTAAACTCCTGCCCTTCCCTTCCAAATTTCCTTCTGTAGGTTGCATTCCAATCTTCACCTCTGCAGTGGAAGTAGTTATTTGAGTTTCGATACGTACCTGTGTCAACAGGAGCGGGATAATCGGTGATCTGCTGTTGATTTACCACACCATCATTTGTGTTGCCAAAATTATTGTAACTGATACCAGCATCGAGGTTATCATTCTTAGTAATGGCCCAGTCGAAGCCGGTATGGCCCCAGTAGCCATTTCTTTGCAGGGAGCTATACCCATCCTGTGCAAGGGAGGCGCTATCCGCCGTTCGGTTATAGGTAGTCAATGTCTTCGTTGCAAGCTGCATGTTGCCGCCCATTGATGCATTGACATCCAGGGAGCCATTCTTAATGTGCAGATTTGCGGAGCCATTCTCATAGCGGGAGCCTCCTGAAACGTTACAATTACCGTTCATCCCTTTTGCCTTGTTGTCTTTAAGTATTATGTTGATGATACCCCCGGTTCCCTGTGCGTCATATTGGGCACCGGGACTGGTGATGACCTCAATACTTTTTATCTGGCTGGCGGGGATGGCTTTAAGCGCCTCGGCAAGATTATTGTCGAACATGGTGGAGGGCTTACCATTTATAAATACCCGCACATTGCTATCGCCAAGCAGATCTATATTCCCATCAATGTCAACAGACACCATTGGTATCTTTTTCAGCACATCTGTAGCCTGGCCGCCCTGACTGGTTATGTCCTTTTCCACGTTGTACACGAGCTTGTCAAGATGGTTTTCCATAAACTTACGGGAACCGGTTACGGCAACTTCTTTCAGGAATTTCGAACTTCCGGTGAGCTTAATAACTCCAACATTATTTACAGGTTTCTTATCGGTTAAAATAATACCTGTTTTGAGAATGGGATTGTAGCCTATGAATTCGATCTTCAAATTATATTCGCCAGGAGCTAAATTCTCAACAGTGAACTGACCTTTATCATCAGTAATGATGCCCCCGGCTACACTGTTATTTACTGCAGACAGCACTACAATTGTAGCATAATCTACTGGCAGATTAGTAACGGAGTCTATAAGCTTTCCTTTGACCTTGCATGACTGCGGAGCCTGTGCCTGCTGACAAAACACATGGCCAACCGACAATAAAAGCATAAAGACGAGGAAAATCTTTTTCGTCAAAAGACAGCTGTTTTTGAGTTGTAAAATTGCGGGGAATATTTGGAAATAAAGTCAGCAACCCACGAAATAAATTAAAAAATTACTCCTCCACCCTTTTCAGATTATAATCGGGTATGGCAGACACGATGATGGGATATTTCTCCAGGGTTACATCGGAAGAGTCCAGGCCGAAACCGCGCTCTTCGGAGAGGCTTATTTTTTTGAGTATGAAGTAGCCGCGCATCATAAGGCGCTCCCACATGGGCAGGGCATTGTCGCGGGAGAGGAATTTCTCCATAACTATGAAACGGAAATCACCCACCACATTGTTCTTGCTCAGCGATTCGTAGCGGCTCACCACGTTCACTTCTTTGTTCTGCACCATCTCCTCCACCACTTTGCGGAACATATACTGTATCCTATGGTCAACCCGGAAGCCAAGGCGAAACTCTACCCTGATGATCTCGTTTGGCACAATGGTTTGCACCGTGTATTCGGTGGTATATGGGTCGTCCAGTACGTCCACATGCACAAACCAGTAGAGGTCGGCGCGCTTGGGTTTGCGGTACAAGATGGAGTAAATGATCTTATGCTCAATTTCTTTAGGATTATTGGCGCTGGTGAGATAAACCAAATGGGTGGCGTACTTGTTGATAGTGCTGTCGTTGCTCAGCTCCTGGATGATAGGCACATAGTTGTCAAGCCGCACAAATTCTACGTAGCGGTTCTTGATCTTGCGCGATTTGTACCAGACGATCATGGTCATAAAAAGACCGCCAGCCACGATGAGGGTAACCACCCCACCCTCTACAAATTTCTCGATCAAGTTGGCCCACAGGAACGAAAATTCTATGGTAAGGTAAACAATAAGGTAGGTGGCTATCCACACTATAGGCACCCTTCTTACAAACAGGTAGTAGGAGAAAAGACATGAGGTCATGATCATGCAAATGGTAATAGACAAGCCATAGGCTGCCTCCATGTTGGATGATTTCTGGAAATACAATGTTATTGCTGTGCAACCCACCCACAACAATAGGTTGATGCCCGGAATAAAAGACTGGCCACGCTCAATGGTAGGATAGTTGATCTTCATCTTTGGCCAGAGATTCAGCTTCATGGCCTCGCTAATAAGCGTAAACGACCCAGATATAAGGGCCTGGCTGGCAATAATAGCAGCAATTGTTGCTATAACAATGCCCGGTAAAATAAACCAGTTGGGCATGAGCTCATAAAACGGGTTTTTGACAGCAGAGTTCCAAACCTCATGCTTTATGGTAAGGAGGTAGGCGCCCTGGCCCAGGTAGTTGAGGATAAGGCATGTTTTTACAAATCCCCACGATGTGCGGATATTACCGCGCCCGCAGTGGCCGAGGTCTGAATAGAGGGCCTCCGCCCCCGTGGTGCATAGAAATACTGCGCCGAGTATCCAGAACCCCTTGGGATATATGGTGAGCACCTTTATGGCGTACCATGGGTTTAATGCCTGGAATATGCGCCAGTCGTGCGCCACCGCCAGCTGGTGCAGGCCGAGGACAGCCAGCATGGTGAACCAAACAAACATGATGGGTCCGAAAGCATTGCCAATAGAGGTGATGCCAAACTGCTGAAAAAAGAACAAGACCGTCATGATGGCGATAACGATATAAACAATATTCAGCGTAGTGATGTGCTCAAATATGGGAATATTCCGCAGGCCTTCTATAGCAGATGTGACGGAGATAGGCGGAGTTATCATACCATCGGCCAGGAGCGCCGCGCCACCTATCATAGCCGGAAAGACGGTCCACTTGCCGTGCCTGCGCACCAGTGCAAACAAAGAGAAGATACCACCCTCGCCTTTATTATCTGCCCTTAGGGTGAGCATTACATATTTAACTGTCGTCTGGAGGGTAAGCGTCCATATGATGCAGGATAGGGCGCCGGTGATCAGGAATTCATTTATTTCTTTACCATTGCAAATGGCATTCATTACGTACAGAGGCGACGTGCCTATATCTCCGTAAATAATACCCAGAGCTATTAAAATACCGGTAACTGATGCTTTATTAAGGTTTTTTGCCAAAAGTCTGGATTATATTGGTTGTACTAGCGGGTACAAAGTTAGGTATAAAGGCAGGCAAAAAATCAAATTATATGGTTTATTAAGTGATTGCAAAGTATATTCGCAAAAAAAGAGTTGGCCATGAAATTATTACAAACACTAATACTTATTTGTTTTTCGATAGCTGTTAAGGCCCAGGATATTTCTTTTGCCCTTACCCATACCAGCGAAAAAAAGTGGATCGGAGTTGAAAAGACCAGCACCTTGAACGGTCTAAAAAGCACGGACCTTGTTTTTCATACCAACCATAAGGCTGATATTATTCCGGTAAACTCGCATAAGAAGACCGTGACAACAAAATGGCAACTTATCAGTGGGGCCACTACCCACGATGACGACATTGTAATAATGATAGGAGATATTGAATACAATGCTGTTTTTTCAAAAACAGCAAACGGCGCCGATTTTATGACGCTCAGCTGGACGAAAAATGATAAGGTGATGTCGAGGGCTTATTATTCGGAGTAAAACAAGCCAGAGCCGCACTATGACTTCCGGGTGATGGCGAAAAAAAATACATATACTACACAACTGCCTGGCATCAGGTAGCCCGCTCCGGGGAATATCTTGAGGCGAAACACTGGATGCTACAACGCGGTAGCCTGCCTACCGGCAGGCAGGTCCTAACGAATCAGCCCTGCCGGGCATAAATAACAATAGTTAATACGGTTATCATTAATTACCGCAGCCAATACTCAAATTGTAATACTACTTTTACAGCTCAATAAAATCCACTTCGGGGGTTTAAGTTATGTCAACAGCACAGGGAGAAATAAAGCGCGTGACCACGCATACGCTGCAATCAATGAAACTGCATGGCGAAAAGATCAGTATGCTTACAGCATACGATTTTTCTATGGCCCGGATAATTGATGATGCCGGTATTGATGTGATACTGGTGGGCGATTCGGCATCCAACGTAATGGCGGGGCATGAGACTACCCTGCCCATAACGCTTGACCAGATGATATATCATGCGCAAAGTGTGGTGCGGGCCTGCCAGCGCTGCCTGGTGATCGTAGACCTGCCATTCGGGTCTTACCAGGGGAACAGCAAGGAAGCGCTGAACTCGGCGATACGTATAATGAAAGAAGCCGGTGCGCATGGCATAAAACTGGAAGGCGGTGAAGAGGTGTGTGAGTCTATAAAACGTATAGTAGGGGCAGGTGTGCCGGTAATGGGCCACCTGGGGCTTACGCCTCAGTCCATTTATAAATTCGGTACTTATACGGTGCGCGCGAAAGAAGAAGAGGAGGCAGAGACATTGCTGAATAATGCGCGTTTACTACAGGAGGCGGGATGTTTCTCCGTGGTGCTGGAAAAGATACCTGCAGCACTTGGCACAGATGTGTCAAAGTTGCTAAAAATACCGGTCATAGGTATTGGCGCGGGCGGTGGTGTTGACGGACAGGTGCTGGTAATGCATGATGTGCTGGGCATTACTAAAAATTTCTCGCCTCGTTTTTTACGCCGGTACCTGAACCTGTATGAAGAAATATCGGGAGCTACGAAGCAGTATATAAAGGATGTTAAGAGTAAGGATTTCCCGAATGAGAAGGAGCAGTATTAGCAGTAGCAGTTGGCAGCCGGCAGTTGCAGCTAACGGAAATAATGGAACTTCCACCGCAAGAAAAAACACTTAATTTGAAATAAAATCGTTCGGTCTTAATGGATAAACAAGCCTGGGGAAAACTGCATGAAGAACTTACTGGTAAAGGCGTGACGCTGGTGGCGGTATCTAAGAAAAAACCGGCCAGCGATATAAAAGAGCTTTATGACCTGGGGCAGCGGCATTTTGGTGAAAACTATGTGCAGGAACTGGTGGAAAAACAGGCGGTATTACCTGCGGATATACACTGGCATTACATAGGCCATTTACAGACAAATAAAGTAAAAGAAATAGCACCTTTTGTCCACCTGATCCACGCAGTGGACAGTTTTAAATTATTGGCGGAGATCAACAAGCAGGCAGTGAAGAACAGCCGCACAATAGATGTGCTGCTGCAAATGTACATTGCCGATGAGGACACGAAATTCGGGATGGATGAAGGGGAAATAAAAGTGCTGTTGAGCGAGTATGAGGCTCAAAAAGATACGTTGACAAATGTTCGCATATGCGGGCTGATGGGCATGTCCACATTTACCGATGACCAGGCCAAGGTGCGGGCAGAGTTTGTAAGGATGCGCACTTTTTTCAAACAACTCACCGGCACTACATTCGCTGGCCGCCCGGAATTTGCGATATGCTCCATGGGCATGAGCGCCGACTACGAAACAGCAATAGAAGAGGGCAGCACTATGGTGCGCATAGGCCGAATGTTATTCGGCAGCCGTGGGTAGGTACAAAATACATCAGCCCGATTTTGCCTCCTGTAGTTGCAGCCACTTAAAGCCAGCAGCCCCAACCACACTAATACAGCCGATAGTCCACCAAAGAGTAACAAAGCCCAGGCGCTCGGCTATCTGCGACCCTACGAAAGGGCCCAGCACCTGCGCTATGGACCAGGCGGCTGTATAGAGCCCGGCATACTTCCCCCTGTTATTATGGTCGGTGCGGTTGATCCAAAAAGAGTTCATGAAGGGCATGGACAGCATTTCTCCTGCGGTGACAATGAAGGTGGAGAGTATGGCCAGCCACTTAGTGCCCGGCACAATGTTGAACACTACAAATGAAAGGCCCACCAGCAATGTGCCCATGATAATATAGCGCATATTCTTCCGTCTTGGCTCAAGAGTGAAGACAATAGCCATTTCAAAGAGGGCGATGATAAGCCCATTCAATGCCATGATGCAGCCGATAAAGAATGGGGTAAGCAATAACTGCTGCTTGAAAAACACCGGTATGGTAGCAAAAAGCTGGAAGAAGCAAAAACCAAAAAGTATAGTAAGAATGATAAAAACAAAGTACAGCCGGTCTGAAAAAGCGGAGCGTTTCTTTTCTGTTTTCGAACGGTCTTTATGCAAAGGTGTCTGCTTATTTCGAGATGGATGTAATACCAGCCGAAGCAATATAGCTGCCCCAATATTGGTAAGGCCGTCTATCCAGAAGAGTAAGTGATAATTTCTTGAAGCAATAAAACCGCCCACGGCGCCGCCTACGGCCCAGCCAAGATTTATAGACAAACGGTTGAGCGAATAGGAACGAGTGCGGTTCTCTTCTTTGCTGTATTGGGCTATGGCATTGGCATTGGCCGGGCGAAATGAATCGTTGAGTGTGGCGAGCACAAAAACACAAACACATATAGCCGGATAGTTGCTTAGCTGCCCCAAAAAGATGAACATGATGCCACCGCAAGTGAGCGCTCCAAGTTGCACATTGTAAAACCCAAACTTATCGGTGAGCTTACCACCTAACATACCTCCGCATATAGCGCCCATGCCAAAAACAGACATCACCAGGCCGGCCTTACCAATAGGATAATGTTTGGCCTCGGTAAGGTACAGCGTCATAAATGGCACTACCATAGTGCCTGCCCTGTTTATGAGCATGACGAGGGATAACCACCAGGTGGCCGGAGATAATCCGCTATAGGCACTGCGATATAGGTTAGTAACTCGTGTTATCATTCAATGAATCCCATTGCACTGGGATAACAAAAATAGAAACTTTATGGTCGGCACCTACGAACTGATACAAATGAAATCTAAGATCAGCCCACAATGTGTTCCATGCTGCTTTTTATCTTTTCTATAAAGGAGTCTATCATAAGGTTATAACTTTCCTTATTCGTGGGCTTCTGATGCACCAGCATAGCGCCAGCGGCGAGGCAGTTGTCTGTAAGGTTCAGGTCAGCGTAAGTAGAATAGACAAAAACAGGGATGTGCAAGTAACGGGGATTTGATTTTAGTAGTTTCAGCGCCTCCAGGCCATTCATTTTGGGCATGTTTTGATCCAGCAAAATCATGTCGGGCAAATCACTATCATCTGCCAGCGCATTAAGGAACTCCAATACTTCCAGCCCATTCTCTACACAATTAAGGATCGTGATGTCATCCCGGTCTTCCAGGAAATAAACAAAAAAGAATTTGTCATCGCTATCATCTTCTGCCAATACTACTTTCATCATACACTTAGCCTCAATTTCGTTAACGCTGTGCTACAGGTAAAATAATAATAAACTCAGATCCTACACCCGGCGTGCTGCGCGCAGTTATGAGTCCGTTATGCTTGTCAATGATCTTCTTGGCAACTGCCAGCCCTATCCCGGTCCCTTCGTACTTATCTTTGGTATTCAGCCGCTCAAACAAAGAAAAAACATTGGTCACATATTTCTGATCAAAGCCAATACCGTTGTCTTTAATGGAAATACGACAATATTGACCACTGACAAAAGGTTGCGCGTCGATCTCCTTGTCTTTTATTTTAACTGCAGTAATAGAGATATCCGGGGGCACGTAGTTTTTACTGAATTTCAGTGCGTTACTCAAAATGTTCTGAAAGATCTGCCTCAACTGGCCTTTATTGGCCTCAACAACAAGGAGGGCCTGGAAATGAATTTTTGCTCTTTTTTCGCGGATGAGTATTTCATAGTCGTTCATCCAGTCGGTAACAATCTCAGAAAGATCAACCGGTTCGAAATTGTTGTCGTTGGCAGAAAGCCTGGAATAATTGAGGACGTCAATGATCAGCTGCTTCATGCGATCTGATGACGACAGTATCTTACTTATAAATAATTGCGCACTTTCGGAAAGGTTGTTTGTTTCCTTATCCCTGAGCAGGCTGGAAAAAACAGCAATTTTCCTCAGTGGTTCCTGCAGATCGTGCGAGGCCACAGACGCAAATTGCAGCAGGTCATTATTACTTGCCTCAAGCGCCCGGTTAATTTTTTCGAGCTCTTCGTTTTTATTTTTCAGGTGCCGTTGTGCCTCTTTCTCAGAGGTAAGATCGGTAACGATGATACTCAGGGAAAACCCTTCATCCAGTTCAAGGGTAGTCAATGACAACCGCACAGTAGGATGTTTTTTTGCCTTTAACACGACCTCGCCCTTGCAGTCTTCTTTCCATCCTCGCTCCATTAGCAGCCTGAACTGATTTTTATATCCCAATGAAATGAACTGATCAAAAGATGTACCTACTATCCCCGAGAGCGGAGTGCTCACCAGGCTGGCAAACTGCGAATTGCAATAAAGAATGATCCCTGATTTATTTAACGTTACCGCGCCTTCATTCATTTTTTCAATAAAAACGCGGTAGGTCTGATCTGAGCTCTTTAATGTATACAACTGGTGCCCGTTTTCACTTTCAACCACCAATGCATCTATCTGCCCGGTCCTGATAGCTTCAATTGTATCATTGGCTTCATCTAACTGCCAACGAAGCTCAGCAAGTTGCTTCACTATATCCTCATATGTCAGCGCTATTGCTTCCATACATGCTATTTTAAATTTCCAGGCCGAGCCCGGATAAAACTTTCTTAGTATTCGACATATCACCAATCATCCTGCGCTCTGGCAAGGGGTACTTCTTTATCAGCTTAGGCAGTGCGATCAGCCCCTCGGTTTCCGCAATATCATGTGACTGATAGACATCAATAATTTCCAGTGAATAATCACCCGGAATGTTCGCTTCACAAATATTTTTCAGATTAGTTACTGCACGCGAAGAGTTAGGCGATGCGCCGGTGATAAATAAACGAAGTACATATTTACTCTGCTTGATTTGTCCTGATGTTTCCTGCGATCTTCCATTTTTTCTTCTGTTGCTCATTTTATTTGTTTACAGGGCGAATATTTAATCCCACCAACACTTTCTCTTCGTTAGACAGATCACCGATGATTTTCCGAATGGGCTCTGGTACTTTTCTTACTAATGTGGGGATAGCAAGAATCTGGTCCCCTTCTGCCAATTGAGGCTGCACGAGCAGATCGATTATCTCTATTACATACTTTCCCTTCAGGTGTTCCTCGCAATACCGTTTGAGATTGGATATAGCTGTCACGGATTTTGTTGTTTTCCCGGCTACATAAAGGCGCAGCTCCCATGTTTGTTCTTCCGTATCCATTATTTTGCTTTTTTCCTTTTCTCGGTTGTGTTATTCTTATTGTTCCTGATATTGGTGATCGCTACCCTGTTTTTCTCCATTACCTCATTTCTCAGATCCTCCTCCACATACGACCTATAAAGCTCGTCTGAAATCGACTCAAACTCTTCCTTAACGCTGGCAATTTTAGCTTCAAGCACTGCCCGCTTCCTTTCTATTTCCTTATCTTTTCTTCCTACTGCAAAATCGCGCAGCACATTGCCAGCCTGAAGCTTAAGCTGCTCTGCCTCTCTTGCCGAGCCTGTAAGCACACCATCCGAGCCCAGGAAAACATCCACAAGGTCGAGACCGAAATCTCTTATAATAAATTCGCGGACCTGGTTAGAGTGTTTCATGCCCCGGGATTTCATAATATACATGCCACGGTTGCGCTCACCGTTTGATTCTATATCCCTTACAAGCAACCATGCGTCCACCAGCGATGAGACGCCCTCATCCGTTTGCTCACTCACAATAGTGTTTAACGTCAGCGCGGTGAACATCACCGTGATCTGCTCGGCCTGCGAAAAATCTATCAGCCTGATGAGCATAGATTTTACCTCACTTACAGAGCCAACCGTAATAAGGTTTGTGATCGGGTCGAGGATTACTGTCTGCGGCTTAAATTTTTTGATGATCTTATACATCCTCACCAGGTGCATCTCAAGGCCAAATAATGTTGGCCGGGACGCGTGAAACTGCAGCAATCCCTTTTTAACATGAGTATCAAGATCGATGCCGATCGATCTCATATTGCGAATGATCTGCTGCGGCGATTCTTCAAAAGCAAAGTAGACGCATTTTTCTTTGCGCTGACAGGTCTGATCAGCAAAGAACGCCGCGATACTCGTCTTGCCCGTTCCGGCGGTACCAGATACGAGTATGCTGCTACCCTTAAAAAAGCCTTGTCCACCAAGCATCTCATCCAGGGCGGGAATGCCTGAAGGGAGCCGCTCCGACGAAACATCATGGTCTAGAAGCAAGGAGGTAACCGGAAGCACAGATATGCCATCAGAATCTATCAAAAACGGATATTCGTTAGTGCCATGCACGGAGCCACGATATTTTACCACCCTCAAAAATCGCGTAGATATTTTATCGGACACCCGATGCTCGAGTAAAATAACACAATCTGAAACATACTCCTCCAGGCCCTGCCGGGTTAGCAACCCATTGCCTTTTTCCCCGGTAATTATCGCCGTCACTTTTTTATCTTTCAGCCATTGAAATAGCCTTCTTAGCTCAGATCTGAGAATGGACTCGTTTGACAGGCCGGAAAAAAGATTCTCAATCGTATCCAATACTACCCTTTTGGCGCCAATGCTTGTGATGGCATGATCGAGCCTGATAAACAGCCCCTCGAGGTCGTACTCACCCGTCTCTTCGATCTCACTGCGCTCTATATGAATATGGTCTATTTTCAGCATGCCGTCCTGCTGCAATTGCTGCAGCTCGAAACCAAGCGAGGCAACATTCATGGCGAGCTCTTCTGATTTTTCTTCAAACGCAACGAATACTCCAGGTTCGTTATATTCCGTGGCGCCCCGCACTATAAATTCGATTGACAGCAATGTCTTGCCGCATCCCGGCTCGCCACAAACCAGTGTTGGCCTGCCAGCAGGAATGCCACCACCTGTTAACTCATCGAGCCCGGTAATACCTGTCGGTGTTTTTGCTAAGGTGAATTTTGATAACGATTTGTCTTTTTTTGAAGTCATTTACCAGGTAATTTAGTTGCACTTAGTAATCGGCAGGCACGAATTGTTTGCTTATATCTTTTTAATGTTTTGTAAGCCAATTGTTCATGGTAAATTCTAAGCCGATCCTTTTTTGCTTCAAAAAAATCATGCCAGCCGGACATAAAAAAAGGGCCGTTACCGGCCCTGAATACTAGAAAATAAAAAAATTAAACTACACCTGCATCGTAGCCTGCTCGCCATGTATGGCATCGTCAAGGCCTCTCGAGTTTGACACCTTTTGAGCATAACTAATTGATTATCAAGAACGCGTTCCCCTACTGGCTCTCTACAAATAAGCTTTAGATATATTTTTCTAATTGACTCTTCGGGATGATGGG
>CAIRTW010000056.1 GCA_903881585.1 uncultured Bacteroidota bacterium
GTATAACCTGCGAACAGTAGTATCGTCAAAGTTTCCTTTTTCTTTCAGTATTTTTTTCAGTTCTTGTTCCGTAAAGGTTTCGGCAATTAAAAATGAATTATTCAGAATCTCGTTTTGTATTGCCTCTACAAAGCCATGCTCTTTGCCAGAAACGACAACATCAAGGTTGTTTATTTTCCAAAATTGTTCCTGGTCATCATTCAGTCTTTTGAGTGTATAGCGCTGCAAGTTTTGATTTACGCAAAGGCGCAGGCCACGCCCTATCTGTTGTAGTTTAGATATATCACTTCCCTGGTTAGATAGTTTGCAAATAGTAAAAACATTCGGGTTGTCCCAGCCCTCCTGCAATGCCCATATTGAAAAAATGAAACGTGAAGGACTTTCAAACGAAAGCAACTTCTTTTTGTCACTCAAAATTTCATCTACCCCGGCTTTCACTTTTTCGTCTGCGTTTCCTTTGTCGCCCGAAAAATATCCTTTGTGCACCTGCAACGCATTGTCACTATCAAAGTCCTTTTGCAGGTATTTGTAATAATCGCTTTTTGGGTCAAGTTTACTTACAACTTCGTTGTACTGCTTTTTGTATTCTTCTTCAAATATGTTTTTGACTTTCGGATTATCTCCTCGAAACAAACTTATGTCGCCTTCCATAAAAAACAAGGTGAGTGCTTTTACGCCCAGCTCAAACAAACCTACTTCTTTCTCAAAATGTATTTTGATCGTTTCTTTGATCATTGCCCGCAATGTTTCGTCAGTCAAAGAATAAGCAACTTTTTCTATGGCTCCGTCGGCTAAAACAATGGCTTCTTTGTTTATTTTCTTTATGCTTTTGCCGTTAAAAACTGCGCCAATTTCTAATTCCCGTCTTAAAATAACCCCGTTGGCCAGTGTGTTTACAATTGCTTTTTTATTGTCAATACCTATTAGTGTATCTGTGTTTTCAATTACGTCCTGGGTATAGACCACGATTTTCTTTACCAGGTTTTGCCGGAATGATGAAATGCTGTCTAAAACATAAGCTACGTTTGACAGAGGTAAGCTGTCTTTCTTCTTTGGAAACGTTGCTCCGAAACGCAAATAGAAATTGGCAAATCCCTCGAAATAGGTTTTAAAAGCATTGCCTTCAAAACGGTGAGGTTCGTCCATTATCACAATTGGATTTAAGCGTTTCAAACATTCTAGGTACGATTTAGGCGGCTCCTGATTATTTACAAATAACTCAGGTGCGTTCATTTCCCGTTCCAGCGGACGATTCAGAATATTGTCCTTGCTGTTAAACGAGCTTGGAGTCATCACCAGAACCGATAAATGAGAAGCGCCGATAAATTGTTTTACCGCAGCAATGTTTCCTCCCTCATAAACAAATGCTTCGATTTCCTTTTCTCTTTCATTGGCGTAGAGGCTTTTAAAATAATCTTTGGTGTCTTCTAAGTTTGTTTTTGTTCCCTCGCGTATCGGAACGGATGGAATGAGAACGATAAATTTCCTGTGGCCAAAATTTTTGCTTAGCTCAAAAATGGTTTTTATGAACGTGAACGTTTTTCCCGTTCCCGTTTCCATCATTATGTCAATGTTTTTGCTGTCTTGAACGGGGAAATTGTATTTGTTCTTTTTATGGTGTGCCGTAAGCACAACGCCAAAATTTTCTTTTTGCCGTAGGCGCTCAAAAATACCTATAATGTTATTTACGCATTCCTCCTGATAGGCTTGTATTTCATATTGAAACTGTTTTGCTTCTGTTTTTGTGGTCATTTAGTACTTCAATTTCTTTTTTCAAAGTTAAAATTTAATTCCGTTGTTCAACTACTGCACTGCTTCATTTAATTTCCCTTGTTGAGCGTAATGTTACAAAATAAAAGAGATAGCATAAAACAGTTGGGCGTACGCCCCCCGTTGGCCGTAGTTTTTGCATCGAAAGGGGGCAATAGCATGCAATCTTCGCCACGTTTAATTCTGAAAATTCTGCTCTTCCCGATGTTAGCGAAGCGCATCGGGAAGTGAGTATATAAACCGGTCTCCGACCGGCTTCACTGGCACTACCGCCCAATGCAACATATACCACTCTCAATCCCAAACTCTTATCTCCAAAATATTTTACATCATATCCCGCCAGCAGCACATGATATGTCAAATAAGGTACACCATAAAACTTCAATTTTTCACCTTCATTTTTCTGTAAGAACTTTGGGCCAAAAAGGGAAAAAATCAGCGCCTTTCTTTCCGTGAATCTAAAAAACTCACAGTAAACAAAAAACGGGATTATTTAACGCGATGATCAGATAATAAGTAGTAGGCCTGATGGGCACGTTGGGGCATGAAACGGGGAATTCGGATAAATTATCTAAGTAGCTCAACTGCCGGCCAAAGAAGACCCCATACAATGCCCCACATGGGGTGCAAACGGGACATGGCTTAATACATAAACAACTAAAAACAAACTACTTAGATTTTTAAAATGCCCCATATGGCCTCATTTTTTATTTATCAGCAAATGGGACATTGCCAAAAAGAGACGCTAACCACACCCTCAATCATTTATTCTAAAGCCCGATCCGGCCGCACGCTCTGCTGCGGGGCCAAATAGCAATCCCCCACAACCACAGAGCAGAGCTATTTTTTTCCGGCGGACTGCGTGCCGCCTTAGCTTTAGCGGTGGCGCAGCCTTTGGAAAAAAATCGCATTTTTCTTTTTTACTTTCTTTTTGGCGAAGCAAAAAGAAAGTAAAGACAACGCCGGGCAGGGAACTAGGTCACCCTACACCCTCCGAGCTATATTATGATGAGCAACAAAGCCTGCATGCCGGTAGGCAGGTGAGCAATAAAAGCCTGCCCGCGCCGACAGGACGGGTGAGCAACAAATTAGGGGCAAAAAGCGGGGCATATTAGCCATGATAAAAAGCGCATGTTGTCCATATCATTTGTATTTTGCAGAAAAACAGGCTTTTTGAAACGAATATTCCTTTCGTTGTGTTTATTGTTTTCTGCGCAGCTATACGCGCAGGAGCACCACGAATTAGGAATAATGGGAGGCGTAGCCAATTATTACGGCGATCTCCAGCCCAGCCTGCTGCCCTCATACGGATACAAGCCTGTTGCGGGAATACTCTATAAGTATTTCATAAGCCCGTTCATCGGCCTCCGGTGTGGCGCTACTTATAATTCACTTACAGCTTCAGATAGCAGGAGCGATATAGCCGCAGACCGTGCGCGCAACCTCAGTTTTTCCACTACAGTGTATGAACTGCACGCGGCGCTCGAAATAAATTTCCGGCCCATTGAAGTGAAGAAAAAGAAGTTTACACCTTACATCTTCGGTGGTATATCGGCATTCTATTTCAACCCGTATGCCACTGATAATGCCGGCAACAAAGTATTTCTAAAACCACTCAGCACAGAGGGTGAGGGGCTCTCTATGTACCCGGACCGCAAGCCTTATAGCCTCGTGAATATGGCATTCCCCATCGGCGGCGGCCTGAAGTTTTTAATGGGTAAGCGCATGATACTATGCGTGGAAATGGGCTACCGCTATACAAATACCGATTACCTCGATGATGTGAGCAAATCATACGTGGACCTGAATGTGCTGCAGGCAAACAGAGGGACACTGGCAGCTCAGATGTCCTATCGCGGCAATACAGCAAGCGGATGGAACGGGACTTATCCGAACTATGGCGTAGCCCGCGGCGATAACCAGGCCAACGACTGGTACTGGTATGGCACTATCTCCCTTTGTGTGTTTTTTCATTCCCGCAGTTTTGAAGCCGACTATATAAATACCAAGTGCCCGAAGGTATTCAGATAAGGATCATCAGCTTATTTTCACGATAAAGAATGGCGGGATTTTAAGCCTGCAATTTGTATCTTTTTTTTGTGTTAAAAATTCAATTATCATGAGTATTCAGCAAATGCAGCAACAGCTTATTAGCCAGATAAGCGCTGTTACAGATGAAGATATCCTTCGTATGCTGGGAGAAGAATTATCTTATTCTTTGCAAGGCCGCACGGATCTTGCTACATTGCTAAATGAAGCGGATCATAAAGAGTTGGCTTTGCTTGCCGATGAACCTGTTGATAAAAACACAATGTCCCTGGATGAATTTAACAAGATCATGGAACAATGGCGTATGAAATAGTTATCAACAAAAGATTTACGAATAAACTTTTGGCAGTACTGGATTATTTAGAGCAAGAGTGGGGGTAAAAAGGTAGCGCTCGCATTTTTAGACACTATTTATAACCGCATATACGCTTTACTGTCCCATCCTTACATTGGCTCACTAACAAGTATGAATAAGGTGCGGAGTACACTTATAACCAAACACAACCGGCTCTACTACCGGGCTATGGGAAACAAAATAATTATTCTAAACCTTTACGACACGAGGCAAAAAAAGAGAGGAAAATTTGGGAGTTAAGCGATTTACAGATCACTCAAGCCTTTGTTACTCTTTGATCTCGATCTCCAGTTTTTTGCCAAATGGCGTAAGCTCGATATGCTTTTCAGTCATCGAGTATTTTATTAATCCAAAATCCTGCAATAAACTAAGGTACTGATCCACTTTCGTTAGCGGCACATGTGCGTTCTTTGCTACTATTTTAAAGCAGTCATCATGGGCAAATTTTGTTTTGTCCCCGCAATTGTCTTTGATTATCGAGAAAACTTTTTTGAAATTATTTGCGTTTTTACTGAGCATATCCGGCTTGGTATATGATGATATGAATATCAATAAAAAATCGTTCCACTGGCTGATTTTGAAAATAAGGATGAACTGCGTATTTTGGAATTGATAAATGACAAGACTGATAATATCCTTACTGTTTTGCGGAAGCTGGATAACCGCATCTGCCCAGGCAGATAGTGTGCATGTACGGAACAAATGGTGCAGCAGCAGAGATACCATGGTGCTGTTCACCGAGGCCAATAACACGATACAGATATGGAGCCATGCATTGAAGCCCTCGGAAATATTGCTTAAGCCAGTAGATAAAACATTGCGCATCGGTAAGCCGGATGTAAAAGGCGATACAATTTCTGTGCTGGCTATGCCCTACCCTTCCCGCAACAAACCAATGCGCCTGGCCGTGTTGAATGCCAAAACAAAAAAGGTAATTAAGACAGTTGACTTTTACAGCGATGAAGTGCCTGCCCCTGTTGCCCGGGGAGGCAACATACAAACCGGCGAGGCCCAGAGAAAAGATATACTGGCGCAGAATAGCCTGAAGGTAGCTTTCCCAAGATCATTGTATAGCTATCCCTACACCATAAAACAGTACATCTTCAAGATACATACGCCCAAAGGTGGCGCTACGATACCTGTGAATGGCTACTATTTAACGAGAGATATTCTGACACAAATAAAAGATGCACCCGCTGGAACCGTCATGGAGTTCACCGATATCAAAGCTACCTGCCCCGAATGTGCTACAAGAGTTTTGGGAGATATAAAGCTGAAAATCAAATAACCAGGGTTAATATTTCCTGTCTATCACATAATTCACCAGCTCTTCCATAGCCTGACGGGCAGGGGTATCAGGGTATTTACGCAGTATCACGAGCGCCTCTGCTTTGTACTCCATCATTTTTTGTGTGGCATAAGCAATCCCTCCCGATGTCTGGACGTAACTGATCACCTCGTTCACTTTCTTCTTATCGGTGCTGTTGTTCTTCACCGTATAAATGATGCTGCGCTTAGTGGCTGCATCGGCATGTTGCAGGGCATATATTAGCGGTAAGGTCATTTTCTTTTCTTTTATGTCTATACCCGTGGGCTTACCTATGTTGTCCTGCCCGTAGTCGAACAGGTCGTCTTTTATCTGGAACGCTATGCCTACTTTTTCACCAAAAAGACGGAAGCTTTCAGATACAGCTTCATCTTCAGTGGCAGAAAAAGCGCCTGCCGAGCAGGCCGATGCCAGCAATGACGCAGTCTTGGCGCGGATGATGTCAAAATAGATCCCTTCGTCAATATCCAGTTTGCGGGCCTTCTCCATCTGCAGCAGTTCGCCCTCGCTCATTTCCTTTACGGCCCTTGAAGTGATGTGCAATATCTTGTAGTCGCCGTTGTCTATAGAAAGCAGCAATCCTTTGGACAAAAGATAATCTCCTACCAGTACCGCTATTTTATTCTTCCAAAGCGCATTTATAGAGAAGAAGCCCCTGCGTTTCATAGCATCGTCCACTACATCATCGTGTACCAGGGTTGCGGTGTGCAGCAGCTCTATAAGGGCGGCAGCCCGGTAGGTGGCATCATTTACTCCTCCTGCTATTGTTGCCGACAAGAATACGAACATCGGGCGCATCTGCTTTCCCTTCCGCTTTATGATAAACCGCATGATGCGGTCCAGCAATGGATTCGTGCTTTTGACACTCTCCGTAAACTTTTTTTCAAACAGTGATAATTCAGTGCCTATTACTTTATTTACGAGCTCCATTTTACATTAATACTAAGTTTTCCGGGGCAATACAATTTCTGCCATTTTTGTGTAAAAGTCGAAATAAGAATCTGATTCACAGCAATTTTTTTAGTGGCATAATGCCCATACACAATAAAACGCCAAAATAGCTGTTTATTTCATATTACGGTTTGTTTTTTGCCCCCTACAATCATACCTTTGCTGGTATTTATAGTGATAAAATTGCAATATCAAACACCCATTATGCCGCATAAAAAGTATCTGTTACTTACTTGTTTTTTTGTGATGCTTGTTTCCTCAGTTTTCGCACAGGAAAGCCAGCAGTCCGCGCCGGCAGCTGCCGGTACGGGCACAGCTACAGCTACATCAGCCAATCCTCAGTGGTCTAACCGTGACATGACGTACCGTGGGAAAAATTATGACGTTCTGGATTCTGCCTATTATCCTAAGTTCCGCCGCAAACAATTTCATAAGTACATAGACCACCAGGAGATATTCCCACCCAAGCCCCGTAACCAGTGGGAAATAGGCTTTGGCCTGGGGCTTTATAACGTCATAGGAAACGTACCCACACTCATGCTTTGGCAAAAAGGTGGCGGGGGATTGAATGTAAACGTGCGCAAATCGCTGGGCTACATTTTCTCTTTGCGTATGCAGTACATATATGGAGTTGCCAAAAACCTGGACCGCCAGCCCACTCAAAGCTATGACGCACCATACACTGAGTTTGGCTATACCCCCCGCAACTATGCCACGGCAGCCCAGCCAGCGAACGACGTTTACCGCGCATCCCGTATGGAGTCATCGCAGCTGTCACTTGACCTCATGTTCAACGCATACAATATCAACTTCCACCATGCGCGCAACAGTATGTCTTTCTTTGGGTACATGGGATTTGGGGCGCTTGGGTATAAGACACGCATGAACGCACTGGACGGCAATTATGCACCCTACAATTTTGATTCTATTGTAGGCAAAAGCACCAGCAATAATGCAATACGCAAGGCGCTGCAAAAGAAAATGGATAAATCGTATGAAGACGCAGCCGATAATGGCGGCGGCGCCAGCATACTGGACCACAAAACACTCGATTTTGCACCGAGCATCGGCGCCGGCGTTCAGTACAAGATAAATAAACAATTCAACGTGCAGTTGGAAGAGCGCTATACTTTCCCTTCGGATGCATACCTGGACGGATCAAGGTATGGCAAGCCACTGGGCAATACTGTGGCGCCGGGCATAAGGTCTGATGCCATTAGCTACTTATCGCTTAGTATTAACTATAACCTGAAAACGAAAAAGAAATCGGTTGAACCCCTTTACTGGATCAACCCGCTGGACCATTCCTACAGCGAGCTGTCTTATCCACGCCACATGATACTACCAAATCCGGTACTGCCTGACGAGGACGGAGATGGCATCACAGACCAATTTGACAAATGCCCGCACACACCTGCAGGTATAGCTGTTGACTCACATGGCTGTCCGTTTGATACTGATGGAGATGGCGTACCTGACTACAAAGACAAACAACTCATAACCCCAACCGAGTGCCAACCAGTGGACGCAGACGGTGTAGGCAAATGCCCTTGCCCCGATGGCTGTAAAGACATTCACGACCCCAACAAATGCGGTAGCATAGGAGCCGGCACTTTACTTTTCACCGAAAAAACCGACCATATTACTGTGCCTATGGAAGTGCAGCTTTCTACGCTGGCGGCGCAGATGCAAGGCAACCCTAATTGCAAAGTAGTGATACTGGGCGGCGGTAGCGGCAGCAAGATAAAAGAGCAGCACTCGTGGGAGCATGTAAATGCTGTAATTGAATTCATGAGTGATAAAAAGAACATCAGCCGCGACCGCTTTATCTTCAAATATGGCCAGGATGGTGACGAGAATATCGTCACGTTCCGCTCGGCCAATGCGGATGAATCAGGCAGCTCTAATGTGCCGCCGCCGCATCCGGATATTAAGTAAGAACTAAATGAAAATATAATGCAGGGCTGCGATATTCGCGGCCCTGTTTACTTGAGAAAGTGCGTTGTTCATCTGGAAAAGGTACACTTTATCAGCACCACTCCGTGAAAAGGAACGACAGAACACCCCCACGTAGGCTTGCGCTTGCAATAACTCAAATTTGCCGGTGATTCCGTATTTTAGGGCAAGTGCAAAACGAGACGAGAGAAACTACGGAATTTGCCGGCATGGCAGAAAGGCTTCGCACGAAAACCATTTACCTACTGCGCGAGGCCCCTACCTACGGCAGCGCCACATTAAAAACACCACTGGTAATGGTATCAGCACCGGCAATGAAGGTATAGCTGCCTTTCAGTGCATAAGCGGTATCACTGCTTATGGTGATATGGCCTGACCCGCCAAAATTCCTCAGGTTGCCCACATAATAGGCTGCAGTGTTTACCGGGGGATCGATGGAATAAGTTTTAGGCCCGGTATAGTTGTAGATATTAAAAGTTATCGTGGTTGGGGAACCGCTATTGTTCCGGGTGCCGGTGATCAGCAGGCTTTTGGAACTGGTGTCGTTGGCCGAATTCTGTACATAATAGCCATAAGCAGAATCCGCCTGCCATTGCTGTCCATTGATCGTAGCAGTCATCAAAACGGTGGAGTCCAGGTTATTATTAGGCTGCACACTTTTCAAGTTGGCTGGCCCGGCAGCTTTCTTGCAAGCCGGTAGCGCCAGGCAAAACGATATGGGGATAATGAACAAAAGCCTTTTCATAAACTCAGACACCTAACGCTGAAAGGCGGATTTTAGTATTAACTCCGGGACTAAGACTGGCCCATTATGGCAAGCCTACATTAAAAAGGCCATTGGTAACGGCTATGTTATCCTGTGTATTAAAAGAAAAATAGCCTGTAATATTAGTAGTAGTCACTTTCTGTATAGATACAATGCCACCAAGCGCATAGCTCACCGTGCTGCCATGATAATAGGTAGCAGAAGCCTGGCCTTCCACTAGAGAGTAGGTATTGGTAGCGCCTGTGTATTTAGTAACAGTAAGCACGATCCTGTCGCGCGGAGATACCGGGTCTGAAGTATAACCGGTGATGATAAGCGTGGTTCCGGTATCAAGATCCGAATGCTGGGAATAAATAATAGAGGGCACTGTCTTGGCTGCTATGAAATTGTAAGTCCCGATATTGGCAGACAGGGATGGGTTAATAGTAAGTACAGCAGGGGAAGTTTTGATGCAACCTGAAAACAGGGCGCAGCAATTCAAAAGTATTATAACTGAAAAAAAGCCTTTCTTCATACAAGGATATTTCCGCTAAGATATACAAAAATCCAAATCAAAGCCCCTAAAAGAAAGTCCACATAACAAAATCCAAATAAGAATGTCCATATTTCGCTCAACAATTACGCCATCTTGTTTTTTTAAATACATTTGGTGAACTAAAATAATAATTATGAACTGGAAGCTCATTTTTGGCCTTTCATTATTTGGCCTGCTTATGGCTTTTGCCACCGTTTATTGGATCCCGTCAAGTATTGAGTCCTTTATATGGCTGCCAATTTTCCTGTTGTGCGCATGGCTGATAGCAAAAAACGCACCGGGCAAGTATTTCCTGCATGGCCTATTGGTAAGCCTCGTAAATTGCGTGTGGATCACTGGTGTTCATATAAAACTTTCCACAGCCTACATTGCCAACCATCCTCAGGAGGCAGATATGTATGCACAAATGTTTGCAAAAACGGGGCTTTCCATGCATCGTGCCATGCTGGTATTCGGGCCTGTGATCGGCATAATTTCAGGCATAGTGCTTGGCCTCTTCGCCTTCGCAGCATCAAAGATATTCAAGAAAACAAACGGGTAATAATAAGAAACGCGGATTACTGAACGATTGCTTTGGCAGTACCGTAAATATCACCATTACCTATCTTCACCAGGTATACACCGCTGGCCAGGGTAAGGCCATCTATCACACAGCTGTTCGCTCCGGCATGTGCTTCCATGTCTTCCGAATGCACTTTCCTGCCTGTGATATCATAGATCGTGAGGTTGTAATTGCCCGCCGCAGGTGCGCTGTAAGACAAAGTCATTTGCCCTTTAGTGCAGCTGCCAATGACACACAAAGGCAATATTTTTTTGTCTATAGCCTGCACGCCAAGCACTGCTTGCGTGGTGATCACATTATCAATAAGCCATTGACCAGAACCTATAACATCAGCGCTGTAACGGAAGGCAACAAACAGTGGAGATCCGGCATAGGGAGTAAGATCTACCTGGTGTGTTTCCCACTCTGCGTCTCCGGCATCATTTAAAACCGGTGTGCAGGCACTGGTAATGTCATTCCATGTTTGCCCTGTATCGGGAAGTGCACCAGATAAATAAGTATTGGAAACAAGCACCGACAGCCTTGCAGCATCAGAGGTAAATTTTGTATCGAAATTGAGGTAAATGCTTCCGGTATAGTAGCTAAGGTTCAGCTGGGGCGTAAAAAGCCATGCTGTATCCACATAGTAGGTCGTTCCGTCATAATTATTGCAGCCTATGCCGGGTGTGCCGCCCCGGCCTTCAGAAGGTGCGCAGGTCCAGGCTATAAGGGGATCTGCGTAAATATCATATTCGCTCCAATAGGCAGGATAGTTTTCTCCCAGTACCGCACAAAAAGTATTGAAATGCTCATCTAACGAAGTAACCTGTGCATGGCTACGGGATGCGGAAATAACTAAGAATGCGAAGAGTATAAATTTTTTCATAGGGGAATATTTAGGGGCAAATACTTTGCAAATAAGTTAAAGTCATCGCAATTTAATAAAATTGTCATACTAAAGAATGTCCTTTTTAATATTTATTTTTAAAAGACTACCTTTTCCACGTAGTGCGCCATTTTGTCCCAAAAAAGTGTTTGGCAAAATAATTGCGTATTTATCCCCGATATGTTTTTTAAAAAAAATAAGGCTATGAACGACAATATAAAAAATAATAAAACGACTATGAATGAAAATGCCGACAACATGGCACAAAACGAAGATATGGATGAAGCTTTGTCAAACGTGCTGAATGCCGGAGAGCACGGCCAGGAAGAATTGACCGAAGGAGCTGACGAAGAAATAGAAAAACTGGAGGCCGCCGTGCAGGAGCAAAAAGACAAATACCTGCGCCTGATGGCCGAATTTGACAATTACAAAAGGCGCAACGCCAAGGAAAAAGAAGAATTGAGGCTGACAGGCGGTAAGGACATTGTGACCTCATTGCTTGTTGTGCTCGATGACATGGACAGAGCTGCCAAACAACTACAGACGACCACGGATGTCAATGTATTAAAAGAAGGTATTTCGCTGATATTTAATAAATTGCGGGCCATTATGCAGCAAAAAGGGCTGCGTGCTATGGAGGCAGTGAACGAGGAATTTAACCCGGACCTGCACGAAGCAATAACCGAGATACCAGCGCCTAATGAAAGCATGGTAGGGAAGGTAATAGATATGGTGGAGCCGGGATACTACCTGAACGACAAGCTGATAAGGCATGCTAAGGTGGTAGTAGGTAAGTAAGTTGATTGGTTAATACGTTGATCGGGATTGGGAATTTGCACTTTGGAATTTGGATTACTTTCTAAAGTTTGAAGCAAAGCAAATACCGGGTTCTTAGTTTCTAAATATGGGATTGACAATTTGTACAAGGGATTTTCGATAGTGAGCATGCGCTAAACAATCCAAATTACAAATTCCCAATTCCTAATTCCACAAAAAAATGGCAAAAAGAGATTATTACGAGATATTGGGTGTTTCAAAAAGCTCGGCAGCTGACGAGATAAAAAAGTCTTACCGCAAGATAGCGCTGGAATTCCACCCTGACAGGAACCCCGGCAATAAGGAAGCCGAAGAAAAATTCAAAGAGGCCGCTGAAGCATATGATGTGCTCAGCAACCCCGACAAGCGCGCCCAGTACGATCGCTTTGGCCATACCAGTGGCAGTGGCGGCGGCTATGGGCAGGGTGGCCCCGGTGGCATGCGCATGGAAGATATCTTCCAGAATTTAGGAGATGTATTTGGCAACGATATGTTTGGCAATATGTTTGGCGGCGGAGGTGGCGGCGGCCGCAGACAAGGTACGCGTGGGGCCAATCTGCGTATAAAGCTGAAAATGGACTATACCGAAATAGCCAACGGAACCAATAAAAAAATAAAGGTTAAAAAACACATCAGCTGCCAGCAATGCTCGGGCAGTGGTGCAAAAGATAAAGGCTCCATACAGACGTGTGGTACCTGTGGCGGATCGGGACAGGTGCGCAGGGTGACTAACACTTTCCTGGGCCAGATGCAAACCGTGACTACATGCCCAACATGCAGTGGCGAGGGTAGCCAGATAACCCAGAAATGTGGCAACTGCAAGGGCGAGGGCCGTGTATATGGAGAAGAAACACTAAGCCTGGACATACCCGCAGGTGTGCAAGACGGGATGCAGCTAAGCATGCACGGCCGGGGCAATGCCGGCGAGCGCGGCGGCCCTCCGGGCGACCTGCTACTGCTGGTAGAAGAAGAAAAACATGAATTCCTTGCAAGGCACGACCTTGACGTAGTCTATCAATTGCACATATCCTTCCCCGAGGCAGTATTGGGTATGCAGGCGGAAGTACCTACTATAGATGGCAAGGCTAAAATAAAAGTGCCTGCAGGCACGCAGAGCGGCAAGATATTCCGGCTCAAAGGGAAGGGTTTCCCTGCCTTTCAAAGCTATGAAAAAGGTGATGAGTTGGTAGAAGTGAATGTATGGTCGCCACAGAACCTGAGCAACGAGGAAAAGGACATGATGGAAAAGCTGAAGAACTCACCCAACTTCAAGCCCGGCCCTAATGCCAAGGCTGAGCGGGAAGAACGCGGTTTTTTTGATAAGATAAAGGACGCATTTGGGAGCTAGGTAGCCGGAAACCATTTTTAGACATGAAACTTGTTCGGATCTTGTTTATGGTCCTTTGTGTGTCCGCTACCGGTGGTTGTAAAACTAATGACGGTAATAGTCATGCCGAATACGCGGATAAGAGCAGCTCTGGCAGCCCGGTTATACAGAACACCGAAAAAATATATCCTATATCTTGTGATTGCTGTCTGCGCTTGCTGGTAATGTCTGCCAACATCGACAAAGAGCTCAAAACTGAGCACCTCATAAAGGATGGCATAAATGATGGCAAACTATTTGTCAAGATATACACCGAAGCCCACCCCGAACCTGGAGTAGTCTTTGATGCCGCAGACGGATGGCTGTCTATTGATCTGAAAAATAACCAGCTGTACATGATGGACGTAGCAGACGATTCGCTGATACCGGTAGAATGTGACACTGCTCTGTTGAAGCATTATATTCAGCATTGTGTTGATGCCTCAAACAGATAAATCTCCATCAATCTGGCATTCTTCTTTTGTTTTTTAATAAATTGCAGCATGAAATGCGCATGGATAAAGTATTTCCCTATCCTTGGGATCCTGCTTTTTTTTAGCTGTAAAAACAATGGCGGTAATAACCCGGTGTCTGGCACAGACCCGGTATTTTCTAGCGATCCGCGCCTGAAAAAGATAACCGACCAGATAAATACGTCGCCGAAAGATGCAGCGCTGTATTTTGAGCGGGGCAAAATGCTTCATAAAATAAGGTTGGATACACTGGCCCTGAAAGATTTCAAAACGGCTGCAACGCTGGACACCTCCCAGGCGCAATACTATAGTGCTATCGGCGACCTGCTGTTTGAAAACAAAGATGTGACCGGCTCTATAGAGTGGATAAAAAAAGCAATTGCAAAAAACCCGGAAGACCCAAAAGCTCACCTGAAAATAGCGAAGCTGTTCTTGTGCCTCAAAGATTATCCGCACTCCTTTGGCGAAATAAATATTGCCCTGCGCCATAACCCCCATAATGCAGAGGGGTACTTCCTGAAAGGAATGGTGTACAAGGACATGAAAGACACCGCCCAGGCATTGTCAGGCTTTGAGACGTCGCGCCAGGAAGATCCTGATTACCGCGATGCGATCATACAACTGGGACTGCTATACAGTGCAAAGAACAACCCTATCGCGCTCAAATACTTTGACGATGCCTACAATAAGGACAGTACTGATGTAATGCCCATTTTCGCAAAGGGGGTCTTTTATGAGAACAATAAAGAAGATGCCAAGGCAAAGGAAGAATACAAAAAATGCATCCTGAAGAACAACCATTATATCGATGCATTCTTCAACATGGGCTATATGCTGATGCAGGAAGACTCAATAGAAAAGTCTTACCGGCAGTATGATCTTGTGACAAAAATAAGTCCCTTGAATGCAGCAGCTTATTTTAACAGGGGCCTGTGCAGCGAGATGCTGAATAAGCCCAAAGAAGCCATTGCAGACTATCGCCAGGCCCACGGCCTTGACACCGCCTACGACCGGCCAAGGGACGCACTGAAAAGACTGGGAGTGAAGTAAAAAATGGAATTGGGGATTGGGATTGGGGAATTAGGATTGTAGTGTGTGGGATTGGGAATTAGGGATTTATAATTAGGACTGTAACGAAGTTCTGGTGCAAATAATTTTGTTGGATTGTCGCTGTGCTAATTTTGTGCATTATTTTTGAAAATATTCTATAATTCAAGCGTTCTTATGGCAGATTAGAAATCTAAGTATTAACTAACAATCGAGATTCAGAAATTCAAATTATTAATTCCGAAAAATATGGACCAACAAAACTCTTATAGAGGTTTTAAGGAATTAAATTGCTGGAAGGAGGGGCGCGAATTAAGAAAACAAATTTCTAAATTGGTAAAAATATTTCCAGACGAGGAGAAATATCTTTTGTGCTCACAAACCAACCGCGCAGCACGATCTGTCACCAATAATATAGGTGAAGGATATGGAAGATATACGTACACGGATACAAGACATTTTTTCATTCAATCAAGAGGTTCGCTAACTGAAATATTGGACCATCTGTCTATTGCCGTGGATGAAGAATACATTGATGAGGAACAAGCAAACGTTATTGAACAGCAATGCGAAACAGTTTTTAAACTAATAAACGGCTATATTTCCTACTTAGACAGGTCGAAAAAGGGACAATGATTGGAATTGGGAACTGGCCGTTTGGAACTGGGGGCGTTTTTAAACCTACGGTACGTATCAATCCAAATTCCCAAATCCTAATTCCTAATTCCTATAAGAAAAACCAATTCCAATAAAAAATATAAACATGCCCATAATAGCGCCATCAATGCTTTCTGCTGACTTCCTGAACCTGGGAGCGGAAATAGACATGATAAATGACAGTGAGGCCGACTGGTTTCACCTCGATGTGATGGATGGCCAGTTTGTGCCCAACATCAGTTATGGCATGCCCATCATCGCCCACATGAAGAAACGTGCAAAAAAGATCTTCGATGTACACCTGATGATAGAGCAGCCGGAAAGGTATCTCGCCGACTTTAAAAAGGCGGGCGCTGACTACCTCACCGTGCATTATGAAACCGGCTACCACATTCACCGTACCCTCACATCTATAAGGGCGCTTGGCATGAAGGCTGGCCTGGCCATCAATCCGCATACACCGGTAGAAATGGTTCGTGATATTATACACGAAATTGATCTGCTGCTGGTAATGAGCATCAACCCCGGTTTTGGCGGACAGCAGTTTTTACCGCTTACTTTTAATAAGATCCGGCAGGCCAAAGAAATGATAACTAAGGCTGGCAGCAATACACTTATTGAGATCGATGGGGGTGTGACGCTTGAAAACGCAGCAGAAATAACAGCCGCGGGCGCAGATGTACTGGTGGCTGGCAACACAGTGTTTTCCTCCTCCGACCCAAAAGCTGCCATAAAAAGTTTAAAGCAGGCGGGGAAATAAACTTACATTGATCACGTTTAATTGGGGTATGCTTCGAAAACCGGCCTTTTTATTTATCATATTTTTCTGTTCATGTGTTTGTGCATTCGCGCAACACGCCACGATCAGCGGGTTTGTGCGTGATGATAAGGGCAAGCCACTTGAATTTGCGATAGTGGCGGATGCAACAACAGGCATAGGAACAAATACAAACGCAAAAGGCTTTTACCTTCTTGAAATTCCTGCCGATAAGAATGTGAATCTGATCTTCTCTTACCAGCGCGAGCCGGTGCGCAAAGTCGTTCGCCTGGCTACCGGCGAAACCCGGACGATAGATGTTGTTATCAATGTGCGTTCCAATGAACTTGGCCCGGTGATTTTCAAAGACACAAAAAGCCGTTATGAAGCGGGCAGTGTGGTTATAGATCCCACGCTTGCATTTGTGAACCCGGCGCCAAACGGCGGCATAGAAGGATTAATAAAACTGGCTGTGGGCTCGCACAATGAGCTCACCTCGCAGTATAGTGTGCGTGGTGGCAGCTATGATGAGAACCTGGTCTATGTGAACGACTTCGAGATATACAGGCCTTTTCTCGTGCGTAGCGGGCAGCAGGAAGGACTGAGCTTTATTAACCCTGACCTTGTTTCGAATGTAAACTTCTCGGTGGGCGGCTTCCAGGCAAAGTATGGCGATAAGATGAGCAGTGTGCTGGATGTGACCTATAAGCGCCCCACAGAATTTGCAGCGTCGGTAATGCTGAGCCTTTTGGGGGCCAGCCTGCACCTGGAAGGCACATCGAAGAACCATAAACTAACCTACCTTATTGGCGCACGGCAAAAAAGCAACCAGTACCTGCTGCAATCGCAGCCTACAAAGGGCGTTTACAACCCATCATTTACGGACCTGCAGGCGCTGGTGAACTACCGCATCAACAGCAAGTGGGAAGTGGAAGCAATAGCCAACTATGCCCGCAACAGGTTCACCTTCTTTCCAGAATCGGAGACGGCCAGCTTCGGCGTACTGAACCAGGCATACCAGCTCGATGTTTTTTACAACGGTAGCGAGTTCGATCAGTTCGATTCGCGCTTTGGCGGAATATCGGCTACTTACCACCCTGCCGACAGCCGGTTAAAGCTAAAATTCCTTGCATCTGGTTTCCAGACCAATGAATTTGAGACCTATGATATTAACGGCCAGTACCTGTTTGGTGAGTTACAAACCGACCAGAGCAAGGCAGATTATGGACAAATAAAGACATACCTGGGCACAGGAGGCATACAAGACTTTGCAAGGAACTACCTCACGGTGAATGTAGGTGATGTAGGCGTGCGCGGCTCTTATGATGCAAAGAAAAACTTCATCCAGTTTGGCGCCAACGCTACCGTCACCAGCATCAGCGACGACCTGCACGAATGGGAACGCAGGGATTCCGCAGCCTTTACACAGCCTTATGATCCTACTCTGCTGCAGATGGCTACCTTCTATAATTCTTCCGCTAATTTCAATTATACCCGCCTCACCGCCTTTATTCAGGACAATATCCATTTCGACTCTGTGAACAAATTCACTGCAACAGTGGGCGTGCGTTTCAACTATAGTTTTCTCAACAGTGAGTTCATCACCAGTCCCCGGGTACAACTTGCCTATAAGCCTCAATGGGAGAAAGACTGGGTATTTAAATTTTCTACCGGCCTTTATGCTCAACCACCCTTCTACCGCGAAATGCGCGACCTGACCGGGGGTGTGAACATGGACCTGAAAGCGCAGAAGTCCTACCAGGCTGTACTAGGTACTGACTATAATTTCAAAATGTACGGTCGCCCCTTTAAGATCACTGCCGAGACCTACTACAAAGACCTCTGGGACCTCGACCCCTATATTTACGACAATGTGCGCATACGCTACACGGGCAAGAATGACGCGATAGGGTATGTATATGGCGGCGAGTTGCGCCTGTATGGCGACCTGGCAAAAGACGCCACCTCATGGATAAGCATAGGCCTTATGAAGGCGGAGCAGAAGATAACCGACAGCGGCGGCATTCCGGGGTATGCCAACTACTTCCCGCTGCCTTCTGACCAGCGGTTTTCCCTGGGTATGTTTTTCGAAGATTACCTGCCCCGCAATAAGAACTTTAAGGTGCATATCAACGCCATCTATGCTACCGGCCTTCCGGTGGGGTCGCCAAATGGCCACCTGTACCAGGATATACTGCGCCTGCCCGACTATAAGCGTGTGGACATAGGCTTCTCAGCCCTGCTGCTGGACTCGAAACGCAAAAACCATCCTGCGCACAGCTTCTTCAATAATATGAAGAGCATCTGGGCCAGCCTGGAGGTCTTTAACCTGCTGGGCATACAGAACACCCTCTCCTACACCTGGATTCAGGACCAGACCAGCCAAAAGGTATATGCAGTGCCCAACCGACTCACATCCCGCCTGCTGAACCTGAAACTGTTGTTTAATTTTTAAATGACAATGTTTCTTATCCTTTAAAACCACCGCCAGCAAAGGATTTGAGCTCTACTTATAATTTTCTCTGAAAAACATTTTGCCGGAAACAGTATATTCTTATCTTTGCGCTCCCGAAAGGGAATTTTCCAGTTCTTAAAATTATTGATTTCGTAGCTCAGTTGGTAGAGCAATACACTTTTAATGTATGGGTCTTGGGTTCGAGTCCCAACGGAATCACTTCAAGCCTCTGGAAGCAACACTTTCAGGGGCTTTTTTTATGCAGGTGGCAGTTTA
>CAIRTW010000057.1 GCA_903881585.1 uncultured Bacteroidota bacterium
GGGATTCGAACCCCCGGACCTTTGACAGTCAACGGTTTTCAAGACCGCCGCGTTCGACCACTCTGCCATCTCTCCGCGGCAAAAATAGAAAAGCAGCATCACATTCACAAAGTTTTTTTCGGTAAGGCTATATATTTTTATCCCGTAAGTTTTCCTGCACGCCTGTGCACCGCATTCATAGCCATTATACCTGTGTTACAATAGTAAGTTATTACCTTCACCATATACCGAAATATGCTAACCATGCGAGCCAGCCTTGTTATAATTGTCTTACTATCTATAGTTCAAAATGCCAGTGGCCAATTTGACGACAAATTTTACTTCCCAAAAAAGAAGTGGGATAATATAGATACTGTAAAGTATGACGAGCTAACCATTAAGACAGATACGGCTGTTTTGAGCGGCATTATCCTGGTGCCGAAAGGGAAGCCACTGGGCACTATCATTTATTTTCATGGTGCAGGCGGCAATGTAACCACTTATATACCGATAGTGAAACCTATGGCTGATGCAGGCTTCCGGGTGTTTATGATAGATATGCAGGGATATGGTAAATCCACAGGCAAACCAACACATATGGATATAGCGATGGATGCGCAGGTAGTGATCAATACTATCCTTCAGCGGGAAGATGTTGTTCATACCAAAATCATCATCATGGGTGCGTCTATGGGGACACAGATTGCCACAAAGATGGCAAAGGATAATCACGATAGGGTAGCGGCGCTGGTGCTTGAAGGCGCCGTCAGTTCTTTTACCGACATAGCGGCAGATACCTCCCCTAAGGCACAGCAGGATATGATCCGGAATTTTTTAAAGTCGCCCTACTCAGCAAAGGAAGATATTAAGCAGACAGGAGACATCCCCAAGCTGATCATCCATAGCTCAGAAGACAGCACGGTACCATTTAAAGAAGGTAAGCTGGTTTACGATAATGCGCCGCAGCCAAAAGAGCTTTGGGAAGTTAAAGGCGCGCATCTCGATGCCATAAATTTGTACCGGGCAGAGTTCATTGACAAGCTTAAGAAGCTGGTTAAATAGGGTGGCTACGCCTGAATTGCGAAAGGTTGTGAAAACGTTAATAAGAAATTCACGGCAATCCATTTTGTGACGTTGCTGCGTATATACTCTTAAATTTGAAAATCATGATACAAAAACTGATCAAAAGCATCTCCTCGTTCCTGCTACTGGCTCCACTAGCAGCATGTGCACAGAACGACCACTACGAACAGTCCAAAACATTCCACCAAATGAACAGTGCGGCAACTGTAAAAACCGAACACAAAATGGAAACTGCCACTTTCGGTGCCGGCTGCTACTGGTGTACCGAAGCGCAGTTTCAGATGCTGAAAGGCGTAGACAAGGTTGAATCTGGTTTTAGCGGTGGCCATGTAGCAAACCCCACCTATAGCCAGGTATGCACCGGCAATACCGGCCATGCCGAGGTGTGTAATATTAGCTACGATCCTTCCGTCATCAGTTTCGATGAGTTGCTTGCCGCTTTCTGGACCTGCCACGACCCCACCACGCTCAACCGCCAGGGCAATGATGAGGGCACACAATACCGCTCGGTGATCTTCTACCATAATGATGAGCAGAAACAAAAAGCCGAGCAGTATAAAAAGAAGCTCAATGACGAAAAAGCCTGGGATAAGCCAGTAGTTACAGAGATAACTGCCTTTACGAAATTCTATAAGGCCGAAGATTACCACCAGAACTATTACAACGAGAATGGCGAAGCTCCGTATTGTCACTTCGTGATAGGCCCTAAAGTGGAGAAGTTTAAGAAGATATTCAAGGATAAGCTGAAGGCAAAGTAGGGTAGGTGATCATAGCAAAACAGCCGAAAAAAAGAAAACATAACTTTATTGCTGTTTTATGAAAAAATTCCTAGATTTGCTTATTCATTAATTTTTTATTCTATTAACAATGCAAGAAGGTACAGTAAAATTTTTCAATGAGACCAAAGGATTTGGTTTCATTACGCCATCCAACGGAGGCCAGGACATTTTTGTTCACGTATCAGGTCTGAAAGATCAAATCCGTGAGAACGACAAGGTGTCTTTCGAGGTGCAAAATGGTAAGAAAGGTTTAAATGCTGTGAACGTTAAAGTAATTTAATATTCACCACCATTTGATATCATTGCAAGACGTGCTGATGCGCGTCTTTTTTGTTTTTAATACTAGCCATAGTTCAAAAAATTCGGCACTGCAAGGTCGCGCAAAAAAAGGATCTCCCGCAAAGTCGCAGCTAAACTCATTTTTTGCTTTAAGGCCGCTAAGCGGGCGCATTTTTTATTTATCCGGATTTTTAATGTTCAAATGGGGTATATGAACTATCCGTTAAAGCTTTTCTGAGTTGCCCAGTTTCTTCAGCATTTTCCCATGTGCCGCTATGGCGCTGCGAAATGTGGGCATTACCTGGTACGGAATATCATAGTCAGCAGCAACCGTGGCCACTATTTTGGCTATCTTGGGATAGTGTACATGGCACACATGAGGGAATAAATGATGCTCTATCTGGAAGTTGAGCCCGCCTATGAACCAGCTTACCAGCTTATTATCTGGCGCAAAGTCGGCGGTATTCAGTACCTGGTGCATGGCCCAGCTGTTTTCCATTTTACGGTCATCATCTGGCATCGAGTAATCGGAGGTTTGCACCACGTGCGCCGGCTGAAATATAACTGCCAGGGAAAAACCAGCAACTATGTGCATTGCCAGTATGCCTAAAGCCACATGATACCAGGCCTCGCCGGAGAACATAATGGGTAGTACAATGATGTATCCTATATATAATACCTTTAGCAGTGATAGCTCAATAACCGCCCTGCGTAACGTAAGTTTTTGGTTTTGCAGCAGCCCGTTCTTTGAGTAGCGGAAGATCAGCTTGTAGTCTTTGGCTACTATCCAGTAAAGGTTCATCAGGCAATACAGGCCCCATGCATATATGTGCTGGTATTTGTGAAATGGCTTTAATTGTTTTTCCGGGGTCATGCGCAGGCCCTTGCCGGCATCTATGTCTTCGTCAAGGCCCTCAATATTGGTGTAGGTGTGGTGCAGTATGTTGTGCTGTATCTTCCAGTTGGGTGCATACCCGCCCAGCAGGTTCAGTACACCGCCCAGGAAGTTGTTTATCGCCTTATTATCAGTATATGCGCCATGGTTGGAGTCGTGCATTACAGACGTGCCTATGCCCACAATGCCCAGGCCCATCAGCAGCCACAGCCCGTAGAACAACCACAGGCTCATTGCCCCGAAACCGGTAACGATAACAATGTAAGGAACAAAGTACATAGACAGCATTGCTGCGGTCTTTATATACATCCTGGTGTCGGAGTAAGGGGAGATATTGTTCGACACAAAGTAGTCATTCACCTTAAGCTTAACGGTATCATAAAACCCATCCTTTTCTTTAGGAGCAAATTTTACGATCTTTTTTTTATTGATTACAGCCACGTTTTGAGACGATTTTCACAAAGATAACTTTTATTAGCCTTCTGGTTAGTTAATTCACAAATAGAGCAAATTGTTGATAATCAAGTGTTTGATATTTTTTTTAAAATATTTGGTTATTTGTTTGTTAATCACAAATCATTAACTATCTTTGTAAAAAAATAGATTATGAAACAGATAAAATTAATCCCCTCCCTGGCAATAGCCACTGTATTTGCTTCAGTTTTCATGCTGCAATCCTGTACTAAAATAGGTACTGCGCTGCAGTACAATCTTGCGCTCCAGTCGGGCTCTGTAACTGTAGCTATCCCGCCAATGGCTAATAATGGTTCCTCAGCTTCGTTAGACGCCGGCTCGAATACCATAAACATCGACTCGTTCATTAAGGCCCATACAGCCGGGCTTTTGGGTGTGGCTAATATACAGAGTGTAAAACTGACCTCTTGCACCGTGACTGTGCAGAACGGCAGCATAGCAAACAACTTTGCTAATTTTGAATCATGCAATGCCGCGTTTTCATCTAATGCAGAAAGTACACCATATCAGGTGAACATCGCAGATAACCCGGATGCATTTGCAACATCGCTTACAATGCCGGTTGACACTACAACAGAGTTGAAAAATTACCTCGTTGGCAACCAGTTCAACTACTCTGTAGGTGGCAAGTTGCGCCGGTCAACGACAGATACACTGAACTGCACGATACAATTCCAGTTCAATATCAGGGTACAGGGGTAAGGAAGTGTGGAACTATAAAGAAAGCCTTCCGTTTTGGGAGGCTTTTTTGCGTTCGCTTGTGAGCGTACCATAGATATACACAGCTGTTATTTTCGCTTATCTTTGTTTTTTTGGTGTTAGAAACCCCTTTTAATGTATAAGATCGCGTTATCTCTATTTCTCTTTTTGTGCGCTGGCCAGCTCACTGCACAGGTATATCCCAAGGAGGGCAGTCGCCTGTATTACCGGATAATCGGGTTTTCATCACCAGTCATGCCCACTGCGGTAAGCTATAAGTTTGAAGTGGCAGCCGGCAATTATACAAACGATCCTGATTTTGAAAAGAAGATCATCATCAGCCGTGTGGGCCAGGACAACAAAGTTATCGCTGAAGTGCCCGCGTTCGGCGCCCAGTACACCTGGCGGGTTACCTGCACCTCTAAAAGCGGGTCGAAGGTAATGACTGCACTTTTTCATTTCAGTACGCGGATAAGCCCGGACGTGGACGATGCCGCCACCCGGCTCAGAGTCATCAAACCGGCCACGAAATATAAAGACGCATACGTTTTTTTGGATTGCACCCACACCCTTTATGATATGAAGGGTAAGCCTGTCTGGTTCATGCCGGGATCTGATGAGCATAATCAGTCTGTTATTCCAAGGGATCTGAAGATCACACCATTCGGGTCGGTCACTTTTATAACAGGCGATCAACCGTTTGAGATCAGTTATTCCGGTAAGCTTTTATGGCACTACAAAGGTAACAGGCCAAACCAGATCGATTCCTTTCACCATGAATTTACCCATTTGCAAAGCGGGAACTATATGGGAATGGTATATGGGCACAAGTATGACCTGCTGCCGGAATTTAAAGGCAAAACCGCCAGGAATGCTGCGGATTCTGCAAAATATTACAGCGACACGAAATATACAAAGATCGTAGAGTATGATACAGACAACCATCTTCTGTGGCAATGGAGCACACTTGACTACAGAAACAATTGCGACCTCGCCATTATGACCACAGAGGAGCTTGTAGGGTGGGACCATGACCTGCATGATAATTCGGTCTTTTTTGATGAAAAGCACAAAGTGGTTTACCTCAGTTTCCGGAATATCAACCGCATCATTAAGATCAGCTACCCCGATGGGAATGTACTGAACACTTATGGCCCCTTATACCAGCCCGGCAAGACTGTGTGGGAAAACGAGTTCTTTTGTCACCAGCACAGTTGCCGGGTGTCAGAAAATGGAAATTTGTACTTGTTTAATAACAACGTTTGCGGTATGCCTCCGCAGCCCAGGATCATTGTGCTGGAGCAGCCTGGCGCCGGAAAAAATGAGTTGAAAAAATTATGGGAGTTCACTTGTCCGGTCCTGCTGGGTGATACGGCCTGGATGGCGGATGGTGCTTTTAAATCAGGTGGGAATGTGCTGGAATTGCCGGATCATTCGTTTTTTGTTTCTATGAGTGTGCCCTATGCCAATGCTTTCATTGTGGGCCGCGACAAAAAAATAGTGTGGAGCGCGCTGCCAGAGAAGTATGACGCAGTGAATAAAAAATGGGGACAACCTTTAGAACTGTACCGTGCCAGCATTATTACCACCCGCAAGCAACTGGAAACGCTGATCTGGAATTCGGAGAAAGGGTAGCGGCATGGGATGTGATTTTTCATTTTTTAGCCATATCATACAGTACATGCGCAGGTTTTTATTTTTTCTGTTTCTTGCTGTGAGCCTGGGTGGCCGGGTTAATGCGCAGGTAATTCCCAAGGAGGGGAGTAAGCTATATTACCGCATCATTGGGTTTTCATTTCCGGCACAAACCTGGGCGGTAAAATATGGAATCGAAGTAGCCGTAGGTAATTACACCTCCGAGCAGGATTTCGGAAAAAACATTTCAGTTTCCCTTACCGGCAAAAACAGCAAAATTATTGGCGAGGTACCTTATTTCGGCAGCCAATATACGTGGCGCGTTGTGTTCTTTTCGAAGGGCATGTCCAAAACAAAAAGCATTTTATATCATTTCAGTACCCGAACCAGCCCTGACGTGGACACTAATGTAACGCGGCTTAGAGTAACAAAGAGCGCAGAAAAATATAAAGACGCCTATGTGTTTTTAGATGGTACCCGGGTGCTGTATGATATGAAAGGAAGCCCAGTATGGTTCCTGCCGGGGTCTGACCAGGTGAACAGGGACGCCTTTCCGCGAGATCTAAAGGCAACCTCATACGGTACCATTACTTTCATTGCCGGATTTCAGCCTTTTGAAATAACTTATTCAGGTAAGTTATTGTGGCAATATACAGGTAATCAGCCGGGCAGGGTAATTGATTCTTTCCATCATGAGTTTACCCACTTGCAAAATGGTCATTACATGGGTATGGAATGCCTGCATCGGTTTACACTGCTACCAGATTTTAAAGATAGCATTGCCCATAATAATACAGACAGCATGAAATTTTACCAGAATACGCAATACTCCTGTATTGTCGAATACGATGCAAATAACAAACTTGTGTGGCGCTGGAACGGGCTTGATTATAAAAACAATTCAGATTTAAGTTTATGGATGAATAAAAATCAGAACAATTGGGATCATGACCTTCATGAAAATGCATTTTATTTTGATGAGCAGCATAAGACAATCTATTTAAGCTTCAGAAATATCAGCCGGGTGATCAAGATCAGTTATCCTGATGGAAAGGTATTGAATACGTACGGAACGATCTGTAAGCCCGGTGTCAGCACATGGGGAAATGAATTATTTTGTAATCAGCATAGTTGCAAGTTAACTACAGAGGGGCATTTGTATGTATTTAATAACAATACTTGCGGTTCTTCACACATACCTAAAATAGAGGTAATGCAGGAGCCGGGCAAAAGCGGCGGGGATTTAAAGAAGCTTTGGGAATATCAATGTACCCTGGAAGATTCTGTTAATACTGATGCAGAGCATTTTCATTCAGGTGGGAATGTTATCGAAATTCCCGGTAAGTCGTTTTTTGTTTCTATGAGTAAGCCCTATTGTAAGGTTTTTATTGTGAACAATGATAAAAAGGTACTCTGGAGTGCTATGCCGGAGAAGTATAACGTTGATAAACAGAAATGGGAAATGCCTTTTGAACTCTATCGCGCGAGCATTATCCCGGATCGCGCAGCGTTGGAAAAATTGATATGGGCCTCAGAGAAAGAGGAATAGCCATATTGTTGAATTATTGCGTCTTACGCTATGTTTAACTTATTTTCCAGTTATATTTCGTTAAGATATATGCTAAGCCTTGCGGTTATTCAAGCTAACTAATGCAATTTACTTCATATTAACAGATGAATTATGCATATAATAAAAATCAATTCATTCTATCATTAACTAACCATTAAAGATTTGTTTTATCAATTAAAAGGGTTTGTTATTAACTTCACGCCTAGCTACATGCTCCTTTTGTTATTACTTTCTTATGTAACAAGGGGAGTTGTGTTTTTGTTTTTTAGCTAAACAAACGTTAAACTGATAATAATCAATTTTAAAATTGCCGGGTATGAAAAATTTTACAAGATTGCTTTCGTTGATCAGCGTATTTGTAAGTAAAAAAAAATATGCTTTAAAGACATTCTCAAAAATATCTTTAGCCCCGGTGCAGCTTGCGTTAGCCAGCATTGTAATGATCGTTTTATCGTTATCCTGTATTACTGCCAAAGCGCAAAGTACAACCTACAACGTTGCAGGCGCCTATACATATACGGTAGCCCCCGGCGTATATACATTAAGTTTTGACGTAGCCGGTTCACGCGGCGGTGGTGGTGGAACACCGGTTGGGGCTGGAACTGGAGGGAGAGGAGGCCGTGTGCAGGGCTTGCTTGCGGTAACCCCGGGACAGGTATTATACGTTTATGTTGGTGGTGTTGGGAGCAGTTATGCTGCCGGCTCAGCGGGTGGCGCAAGTGTTGGCGGAGAGGCTGGCGGCGCTGGTGGTACCAGTGATGGCGGTGGCGGTGGCGGCGCGGCTTGCGATATACGCACAAGTATAACCGGCGGTGCAACTACTGTTGCCTCGTTGAATTCACGTATTGTTGTTGGCGGCGGTGGCGGCGGTGGCAACTATGATTGCACTGCCCATTATCCGGGCGGGGTAGGCGGTTATCCTGCAGGCGCGGCGGGAAATGGTGATTGTGGTGGCCCATATGCGCAAGGCGGAACTCAAACCGCAGGTGGCGCAGCGGGCACCGGCGGTGGTGCAGGCACTTTTGGAGCCGGAGGAAGTTCAAATACATTTGCCGGCGGCGGCGGCGGCGGCTGGTATGGCGGTGGCGGCGGCACTTATGGCAGCGGCGGCGGCGGTTCCAGCACCTACGGTGCGGGAACAAGTGCTATCACTGTTTCTACTTACACAACTGCCAACCAGGGTTATGTGACATTATGCGCTTACCCGCCAGTAGGCACGATAAGCGTTTCTCCATCTACGACAATATGTCTTGGCAGCAGCGCTACACTCAGTACTACCGGATCTGGTGGTGTGTGGAGCAGCGTGACAACTTCTGTAGCTACTATTACCGGTACAACGGTAAATGGAGTTGGCTTAGGTACATCCGTTATCAGCTATACGGCCACAAATGTGTGCGGCACTGCCGCGGCAACTACAATAGTATCCGTTTTTGCAACTCCAGCTGTTATATCGGGCCCAACAACGGTTTGTGGGGGAACTACCATCACCCTGTCTGATCTTACCACAGGAGGAGTGTGGAGCAGCAGCAACACAGCAATAGCCACGGTTGCCAGCGCCAGTTCCACTACCGCAACAGTAACCGGTATGTCCGGCGGTACCGTAACAATAAGCTATGGTGTAGGTTGTCCTGCTACTTATTTAATAACGGTAACTGGCCCTACGGTTATTACCGGCCTTAATTATGCTTCTATAGGAGGCACTTCTCCATTGTCAGATGCGACTGCGAGTGGCACATGGAGCAGCTCTTCTCCGGGTATCGGTAGTGTGAGCAGCTCCGGTGTTGTTACCGGGATCACTTCGGGTACCACAACTATTTCCTATACGGTAGCAGGATGCGCTGCAACGATGACTTTTTATGTTGGCGTTGCCGTGCCTGCTTCCTGCGTTACCACAGCAGCTTCATGGGCAAACAGCGCGATCAGTGTAACATATAATACAGCAGGTACTTTTTCCTTTACTGTACCAACAGGCATAACAAAAGTAACAGTTGACGCAGAAGGTGCTACGGGCGGTGGAAGTCTCGCCTTCGACGGATTTCAAAGCATAGGCGGCAATGGTGGCGAAGTATTGATTACAGGAACGGGTATGACCGTTACGCCTGGCGATATATTGGGAATAGTTGTTGGTAGCCAGGGTAGTACGACGGGTGCCGGCGGGTCTCCGGGTGGTGGGGCTGACGGGGCTTTCTCGTCTTTCTGGCCAGGTGCCGGCGGTGGCGGATATTCAAGTATTACTGATAACACCACCTCCACTTTATTGGTCGTTGCGGGCGGCGGCGGCGGTGGCGGCGGTGATGAGCCGGGTGTTGATAACGGAGGGGCCGGGGGGGGCCTTATCGCCGGGGCCGGGAATTCAGGCTTTGGCGGATGTACCGGTTGTGCGGGACAGGGTGGTAATACAACCGGGCTTGTAGGTGGCGCCGGTGTCAATAATGGGGGTTTCCTTATTGGCGGAAGTACACCGAATACATCTGTAGGCGCTGGTGGTGGTGGTGGTGGTTATTATGGCGGCGGCGGCGGCGCAGCGTTTGAAGGCGGCGGCGGCGGCGGCGGATCGTCTTACGCCAATCTAGCTTTTGCTACAGGTACCGTAACACATAATATGGGAGTCAATTCCGCGGGGACCGGTTTTGTGACATTGGGCTATACACCTGTCACGTTGATCACATCATATGGAATAGATCAATTTTTCGTAACGGCAGCCATTGGATCGAATCTTAGTGATGCAGGTATTGCTGCAGCGGCAAGTTCCACTACAGGCTACCTTGACCGGACCGGCCTTGCTCCTATTACTTTATATACCGGCAATACTTTTGCCAGCAGCATTACCTGGGGCAATGCAACTTCATATCAGGAAGCGCAGGTATGGATAGACTTTAATAATGATGGCATATTCCAGACCACTGAAGAAGTGACAGGCGTGCTGGGATACAGCACTACCAGCACTACCAGCCCGCTGAGCTTTAATATTACTATACCCGCAGGAGCAGCAACAGGTGTTCACCGTATGCGCGTTCGCGGGATACTTGAACTTTCGGGAACTTATGCGTCATCTGCTCACCTCGATCCATGTCTGAAGCAGTATCTCGCAACAAATCCTCTGTATAATGATGGAGATGAAGTGGACTATACGGTGCTTGTCCAGAATGAGCCGGCATGCAGCGGTACACCAATAGCAGGCACTGCAAGTGTGGCCCCATCATCTGGTGGCGGCTCTACTCCATTTACACTATCTCTTACCGGTTATACATTAGCAACAGGTCTTACCTTCCAATGGCAGTCATCGCCGGATGGCACTACCTGGACCAATATCATAGGTGCAACGACCGTTCCTTATTCGTTTGTAGGCATATCTTCAAATACTTATTTCAGATGCGTAGTAACGTGTTCCGGCAGTTCTGCAAATTCTGTCAGTACCCTGGCAACTTTTCTTCCATTGCCATCGTGTGTTACTTCCGCCGTTGTTGGAACTTCGTGGACCGGCGAGGCCGGTGAAACTACCTATGGGGCAGGCCAATTTAATATCCCCGCGGGTTATGGTGGCTCGTCTTTAAGTGATGTTGCGATTCAGGCTGCGATAGATCCAACATCTGGGTATGCTGCCAGGTACGGAATTATTCCTACGGTAAATTTACAACAATCGGGTGTGTATCCTGCGTCGGTGACACAGGGCACGGATGGTAATTACCAGGAAGTGCAGGTATGGATAGACTTCAACAATGATGGGATTTTTCAGTCAACTGAAGAGGTGACACCGGTATCGGGATACGGAGCCCCATCACCTGATCCAATTACATTTAACATTACTATACCGGCGGCTGCAGCAACTGGTGTTCACCTGATGCGCATGCGTTCAATCTGGGAAACAATAGCCGCTGGAGTTAGTCTGTCAGCGCATCTCGATCCATGCCTTATCAGGTACGGGGGCGTCGCTCCTGATTACTATAGCGGCACAGCAACGGACTATTACGTCAACATAGTTCCATTGGGATGTTCCGGAACGCCTGCTGCAGGGACAACAGCAGCCACAGCAACTTCGGGATGCGCTCCATTGGCCACTACACTTTCCCTGACCGGGGCATCGTCAGTTCCCGGTATTACTTATCAGTGGCAATCTTCTCCTGATGGAATAACATGGACCGCGATAGGCGGTGCTACCAGTGCTACCTATTCTGCTTCAATATCTGTTACAACGCATTACCGTTGCGCGTTGACGTGTACCACAAGTTCGTTAGGCGCTATATCCACACCGATAACAGTTACTGTTAATCCAACACCTGGCGCAATAAACGGTGTTCCGGCTTCTGTTTGCGCCGGCACTTCATTTACATTGACAGATATTGTTACCGGCGGTACCTGGAGCAGTTCAAATACTACAGCAGGAACTATAGGCAGCGCAAGCGGTACATTCAGCGCATTGGTAGGCATTGGTGGTACAACCATCGTATCCTACGCAACTGCGTGTGGAACGCCAACTGTTTCTGTTACCGTAAATCCCAAACCCGGAATGGTAGGAATAGCATCTACCCCGGTTTGTTATAGTGCTACCGTAGGACATAATATGTCGTTTAGTTATGGTGTGAGCGGTGGTGGTAATCTTTATACTTTAACCGGTTGGTCGCCGGCGGCACCAACCCTGACTACCGTTTCATCATTCACAACGCTCCCGGCTTCATCGCTTACATTGCCGGCGGGTATAGGCGCCGGTACTCCTGTAGGTGTATATAGCGCGACATTTACTGTTGAAAATTCAACTACAGGTTGTACCAATACGGCAGCGGCAACGGTGACTGTAAATTCATTGCCTGCTGTTAGCTATACAGTAGCTCCTACAACTGCTTGTACCGGAAGTAACGTTACCTACGCAACGCAAGGCGGATATGCTCTTTACTTCTGGGGCACTGCGGGAGGTACCGTGGTTGCCGGTGGTGGTACAAGCGACAATTTCGTAACCTTAAATTGGTCCACAACCGGTACAAAGAACATCTCTGTAGATGTATTTAATGCAAATAACTGCGACACATCGATTTTCGTGTCAACAGTAATCAGCACCGGCCCAACGGCAACTGTTTCAAACAGCGGTCCATTGTGTGGAGTGGGAACGGTATCATTGACGGCTACACCTGCGGGTGGTGTTACCGGTTACTCATGGACCGGGCCTAATCTATCTTCAGCAACAGTACAGAACCCAACTGCGACGCCGACTGTAACTTCTACTTATTCATTGACGGTTACCGGAGCTACTTGTAGCCCGACTACGGTTTATACTACTACTGTTACGGTAAATAATCCTTCAGCAACGGTTTCAAATAATGGACCGATATGCAGCATTGGTACTGTGACCCTTACTGCTGTTCCTTTGGGTGGAACTACCGGTTACTCGTGGACAGGGCCTAACCTGATCTCGTCGGCAACGGCAACGGTAACGGCAACGCCAACGGTCACCAGTACCTATTCATTGACTGTAAGCATGCCAGGTTGCAGCCCGGCTACAGTTTATACTACGGTTGTGACTGTGACTCCGGCGCCGGCGGTTTCGGTTTCCAATAACGGACCGATATGCAGCTCCGGTACCGTATCGCTTACCGCTACAACAACTGCGGGCACGCCAACAGGTTATTCGTGGCTCGGACCTAACTTGTCTTCTTCTATAATTGCAAACCCAACGGCAACGCCTACAGCAACTGCTACTTATTCATTAACTGTAAGCAGCTCAGGTTGCTTTCCTGCCACTGTATACACCACTACTGTATCGGTGAACCCGATGCCAACGGCTACCGTCAGTAACAACGGACCGCTATGCGGTACCGGTACGGTAACGTTAACTGCAACCCCAGCGGGTGGGGCGACTTCGTTCTCATGGACGGGGCCGGGCGGATATACTGCATTCGTTGCAGCACCAACCGCGACTCCAACAGTCACCAGCACCTACTCTTTAACAGTTAGCAGTGGTGCGGCGTCTGGTTGCAGCCCGGCCACTGTTTACACCACGACTGTTACTGTAAATAATCCTACCGCAACAGTTTCCAACAACGGACCGATATGCAGTGTTGGCACAGTGACGCTTACAGCAGTTCCCGGTGGTGGTACAACCGGGTATTCCTGGACAGGACCAAACCTGATCTCGTCGGCATCGGCGGTAGTGACAGCGATACCAACGATCACCAGCACGTATTCATTAACAGTCAGCGCACCGGGTTGCAGCCCTGCCACAGTTTACACCACAGTGGTCACCGTAACTCCTGCACCAACTGCCTCGGCAAGCAATAATGGCCCGATATGCAGCGGTGGTTCTGTAACGCTTACAGGTGCGCCTGTAGTTGGTACGCCTACCGGTTATTCCTGGACTGGCCCCGGATATTCTTCCGGGTTGCAGATCGCAACGGCTACGCCAACAATAACAACTACGTATTCATTAACGGTGAGCAGTGCAAGCTGTTTCCCATCCACGGTATATACTACTATGGTTACGGTAAATCCGAAGCCAACGGCGGCGCCTACCAACAGCAGCCCGGTCTGTGTGGGTACGGTAACACTTACCGCTACACCATCAGGCGGCGCAACCGTTTTCTCCTGGACAGGTCCAAGCGGATATTCATCACCTGCTCAGAATCCTGTTATCACTCCAACTGTAACAGGTGTTTACTCATTGACAGTAAGCAGCGGTGGTGCATCAGGTTGCAGCCCGTCTACAGTTTACACCACTACGGTGACAGTAAATACTACTGCCGGAGCAGCGCCAACAGCGCAGCCAATATGCATTGGCGGAACAGAAACGCTAACAGCCACTCCGAGCGGCACAGTAACTACCTATACCTGGACCGGACCGGCCGGATATAATTCGTCTTTGCAAAACCCAACTTTCACGCCAGCTGTTACCGGAACCGGTACCTATTCGCTGGTAGTCGGCGCTCCGGGCTGTATTCCATCGCCCACATATACAGTAGTTGTTACCGTAGCTACGCAGCCCTCTGTGCTTGCGCTCAGCTCATCGGCCAGCAATCCTTTCTGTGCGGGTGGCATCATGACACTAACTGCTACACCAGGCGCCGGCGGAGCCGGAACAGCAACTTACACATGGAGCGGTCCGGACATAGCCACCACTACAAGTGCAACCGCTACGTCTCCTTTTACAACATCAACGCTTACCGCTACCGGTGCATATAGTGTAATACTTGCCTACAGTGGGCCGGGTTGTAACACAACCGCGCCGGTTACAACCGGTGTTTATTCACTTACTGCGCAGCCTTCTGTTTCGGGAGTTACCTCGTCATCGAGCAATCCTTTCTGCGGTGGTGCATCAATAACGCTGACAGCTACAGAAGCGGGTGGTGCAGGTGTGCCAACCTATACCTGGAGCGGCCCCGGAATTACTACGACTACAGGCTCTTCAAATATTTCTCCATTGCTGCCTACCACAACAGGTACGGCCACCGGAACTTATAATGTCTCGGTAAACTTCCCCGGTACAGGCTGTATTGCTGCGGGGCCAATAGCAACTGCCGCAGTGTATACTTTAACTGCGCAGCCATCCTTGTCAGGCCTTGTTTCTACAGCTACCAATCCTATGTGTGTGGGTGGAGTTATGACACTGACTGCTACATCGGCAGGTGGTGCTGGCGCAGCAACTTATACCTGGAACGGACCTGATATACCAACGACTGTTGGCTCATCAAATATCTCTCCGGCTATCACCACAGTTGGCGGCGCTGCAACCGGCGCATATAGTGTAACATTCAATACCGCAGGTACAGGCTGTAATATTACCGGACCTGCTACAACTGCGGTTTATTCTATCACTGTAGCGCCAACTCTTTCCGGCCTTACGTCAACAGCGAGCAATCCATTCTGCGCAGGTGGTACAATGACGTTGTCGGTTACTTCCGGCGGAGGCACAGGCGCTCCTGTTTATACCTGGAGTGGCCCGGATATTACAACAATAACGAGCGGATCCAGTATTTCGCCATCCTTCACTACTGCAACTGTTTCTGCAACAGGTGCATATAGTGTAATAGTTACTTATCCTAGTACGGGTTGTGTTGCTGCTCCGGCTTCAACTGGTGTTTACTCACTTAATGCGCAACCGGCGATTACATCTTTGACTGCCGGGTTGCCAAATCCTTTCTGTACAGGTAGTGTGCTGGTTCTCACTGCCAATGGTGTGAATGGTGGGGCAGGGTCTCCGCTATATACATGGTCAGGACCTGGAATTATCGCAACAACGGGTGTTTCAAATATCTCACCATCATTTGTTCCTACGATCTCAGTGGGAGCATATAGTGTTTTGCTGGCATATAGCGGTACAGGCTGTAATTCGGCCAGTGCATCAACAGGGGTTTACTCCGTAACAAATACACCGACTGCAACTACAGTGAGCGGTGGCGGAGTATTCTGCGGCAGCACTACGATCACTGCCGGTGGTGGTGTAGGCGGAACGATCTATTTCCAGGGCACAACCTCTGGCGGTACTTCTACGGCTACATTATCTTCATCACAGTCGGTTTCAACCACGGGCACTTATTATTTCAGGGCACAGGGACCAGGCGGTTGCTGGGGACCTGAAGGCAGTGTTACGGTTACGATCAATGCTGTTCCATCGGCGGCGCCAACAAGCAATGGCCCGATATGTAATGGCGGTACGGTGAATCTTAGTGCAGTAGCTGGTCCGAACACTACCGTGTTTAACTGGCTTGGCGCTAATCTTTCATCGAATTCAATAGCGAGTCCAACAGCTACGCCAACGGTTACCGGTACTTATTCACTTACAGTATCTGATGGTACAGGCAATCCGGGTTGTACCCCTGCTACGGTCTATACCGTTTCGGTGACCGTGAATGCAGCGCCTACTGCTACAGCCAGCAACAATGGCTATATATGTAATGGTGGTACCGTGACACTTAGTGCTAATCCAACAACTGCTACAACATTTGCGTGGAGCGGACCGGGCATTACCGGTTCTGTAGCTACTGCAACTACTACGGCCACACCGTCATCTCTTAGCGTTTACACCGTTCTCGTTACAGATGGCACAGGTCATCCTGGTTGCAGCAATACTTACACCACCTCCGTCTCGGTTAACCCAACACCTTCGGCTACAATTTCCAATAGCGGTTACATATGCTTCGGAGGAACAGTTACATTGAATGCTACGCCAGCTGTTGCGACGAACTTTGTATGGACCGGCGCATTCATTACTGGCTCTACAACGTCTGCTTCGACTACTGCGACACCTACTGTTTCTGGTACGTATTCACTCACTGCAAGTGACGGATCAACGCAGCCAGGTTGTGTGTTAAAATATACTACGGCAGTAACAGTTAATGCAGTTCCGGCAGCAAACCCTTCTAACAATGGCTACATCTGTAACGGTGGTACGGTTACTTTAAGCGCTAATCCTACTACAGCGACAACTTTTGCCTGGTCCGGACCGAGCATTACCGGTTCGCTTTCAGCTGCGACCACAACAGCTACGCCAACCACGCTCAGTGTTTATTCACTGATGGTAACTGATGGCAGTAGCCAACCTGGTTGTACTAATAAATACACTACTACTGTGTCTGTGAATCCGACGCCAGTTGCAGCGCCAACAAATAATGGCAGTGTATGTACAAACGGAACCGTGACACTTGTTGCAAACGGTTCAGGCGGAGCTACCAGCTTTACCTGGAGCGGCGCCTCCCTTGGGTCAACAGCAGGTGCGACCACTACGGCTACTCCTTCGGTAATAGGAATCGCGATCTACTCAGTAACGGCATCCGATGGATCTCTGCAGCCAGGTTGTGCTCCTGCTACACAATATACTACTGCGGTTACCGTAACCCGCGCACCTGTAGCGGCGCCATCAAATACCGGGTATATCTGTAACGGTGGCACTGTCACTCTTCATGCAAACGGTAGTGGCAGCACATCAACTTATGCATGGGCAGGCTCTTCCATTACCAGTCCGTTGAACTTGTCAGCGGCTGTAGCAACACCTACGGCAACAAGCGTCTATACGGTTACGGTTACAGATGGTACGTCACAGCCAGGATGTGTATTATCATTCTTTACCTCGGTATCAGTGAACCCTACGCCGGGCGCAGCTCCATCGAACAATGGGTACATTTGCAACGGCGGCACAGTGACGCTGATAGCTAATGGCACTAATGGCGCAACCAATTTTACCTGGACCGGCAATAACATTGTAGGCTCTGCGGGAGTTGCGACCATCTCTGCGACACCTACCGTTACCTCTACTTATACCGTAGTCGTTACGGATGGCTCTTCGCAATCCGGATGTGCCCCATCTACCCAGTTTACAACCACAGTCAGTGTTAACGCAACGCCATCTGCGCTGCCAGGTAATAACGGTTATATCTGTAACGGCGGAACGGTTATTCTGTCTGCCAACCCATCAGGCAGCGCTACCTCGTTTGTATGGTCTGGTTCGAACCTCATTACCACATCAGGACCTAACCCAACAGCAACACCTACGATTATCAGCACTTATACCTTAACAGTATCGGATGGCAGCAACCAGCCGGGTTGTGCGCCGGCTACGCCATATACTACCACAGTTTTAGTTCATGGTACACCTTCAGCTATACCGTCGAATGATGGTCCTATTTGCAATGGAGGTATAGTAAATCTTTCGGCTAATCCTCGCGGCGGAGCTACCCAATTTGTTTGGAGTGGTGCTTTCCTTTCTGCGACTTCCGGTGCAACCCCCACCGCAACCCCTACGGTAACCGGTACCTATGTTTTAACTGTGTCCGATGGTTCTGGTCAACCGGGTTGTTTCCCCGCTACGCAGTACAGTACTACAGTTACTGTTAATCTGGCGCCCACGCTTTCCGGCGCATCAAACAACAGCCCGATCTGTGCGACCAGCACTTTGATCCTCACCGCTAACAGTCCTTTGAATGTCACAGATTATTCATGGACCGGACCTGTTGCTATTACAAATCCCTTAACAGGTTCAGCAAGCGTTCCAAATGCCGGCACAGATGCTTCAGGTATCTATACCGTTGTTGTAAATGACGGCACAGGTTCAGGATGCGCTGCATCTTATATTACGGTGGTAACAATTAATCCATTACCTGCTATTTTCCATATTACCGGCGGTGGCGGATATTGTTCTGATGATACAGGCGTGCATATCGGCCTTAATCATTCGGAATCAGGTGTTAACTATCAGCTATTCCTTGGATCTGCCGGCGTTGCTACCGTTTCCGGCACAGGTGGTGCGCTTGATTTCGGGCTACAGACTGCTTTAGGCACTTATACGGTATTGGCAACAAATGCTATAACTTATTGCACCAGTAACATGAATGGCAGTACAGTTGTAAGCATAAACCCATCTCCTGTTAGCACCTACAGTCTCACAAGCTCCGGCACTGATTATTGTTTTGGAAGCGCAGGTGTGATCGTATCGCTGAGCGGTTCAGATGCTGGTATCAACTACCAGTTATTCCTCGGTTCTTATCCGGTTGGTGACGATACTGCCGGTACCGGTAGTGCCATTAGCTTCGGTTATGAGACCGGCGCCGGCGATTACCTTGCCGTGGCAACTGATGCTGTCACTGGCTGTCAGAGCACATTGTCCGGATTTGTTTCGATTGTTATTGACTCGTTGCCACGCACTTATTCGGTAACGGGCACTGGTGGTTATTGTATGGGCGGTTCTGGCATCGATATCGGATTGAGCGGTTCAGATGCAGGTGTCACCTACCAATTGTATAACAGCATTACCGGCAGCCTTGCAATTGACGGCGGCTCTGGCAGCAGCCTTGATTTCGGGTTCCAGACTGCGGCCGGCACTTTGAGTGTCGTAGCAACAAATAATACAACTAATTGTAAGTCTGTAATGGCAGGCATACCGGTGATCAGCATTAACCCGCTTCCAACAGTTTATGGTGTTACCGGTGGCGGCACATATTGCGAAGGCACTGGAGGAATGAACATTAGCCTGGCTGCTTCAGATACCGGTGTTACTTATAGCTTATATGACGGAACCACCTTTGTGACTTCTGCGCCCGGAACTGGCACAGGTTCGCTTAGCTTCGGCCTCCAGACCGCTGCAGGTACCTATACGGTATCTGCGTTGCGTGCATTCACAGGTTGCAGTGCTGCAATGGCTGATAGCGCGGTGATCGTTGAGAATCCGGCGCCAACCATATATTCAGTTACTGGCGGCGGCCCGTATTGCTCCTCCGATCCGGGGGTAGCGCTGGGCCTTGGCGGTTCTGATACCGGTGTCACTTATACATTGTACAATGTTGCGACGTCGGTCGGCACTTTCACCGCCACAGGCACTTCGCTCACTTTCGGTTTTTTCCCTGCAGGCAGCTACTCTGTAAGTGCAGCCTACAATTTTACCGGTTGTATGAGCAATATGTCGGGTGTGCGTAATATCACGGTTAATGCCTCTCCTGTTGTTTATAATGTCACTGGTGGTGGTAGTTACTGTGCTGGTGCCGGCGGCCGGCATGTGTTCCTTAGTCTTTCAGATACAGGGGTTAAATACAGTCTGTATAAGGATGGCGCATTAACAAGCACCCTCACTGGCACGAGCGCTACGCTTGATTTCGGATCTTTGATTGCCGCGGGTACTTATACTGTATCAGCTACTGATACTACTTCAGGTTGCGGCAGCAATATGGCGGATAGTGCAGTGATCAGTGTCGTATCTCCTGTTACTCCATCTGTTTCTGTGTCAACAGGAATTGGTGACACATCCTGCGTTGGCAGCTCAGTAACGTTTACAGCTACCGGTGTTAACACAGGTGGCGCTCCGGGTTATTCCTGGAGTGTTAACGGAACAACGGTATCAGGCGCTACCAGCAGTGCATATAACTATGTTCCTGCTAATGGCGATATAGTGACAGGGGTAATGGTGAGCAGCGCTGCATGTGCTACGCCGGCTTCAGTCTCAGCTTCCGATACCATGACTGTTCTGAGTAATGCAACGCCGGGTGTTACAATTTCAGCAAACCCTGGTACCAGTGTATGTGCAAATACGATCGTGACATTCACTGCGGTGCCTGCATTTGGTGGAGCGTTCCCTACCTATAGCTGGCAGAAAGACGGGGTAACAATAGTTTCGGGCCCTGCCTATTCATATACTCCTGTAGATGGAGACAATGTATCAGTACAAATGACCAGTGATTATCCATGCCTGATTCATGACACGGCATCCGCCGGTGTTGGTATCCGTGTAGGCGCAGATATAGCTCCCGTTGTGGAGATCGTTGCTATTCCGGGCAGGGCGATACATACCGGAGAAACAGATACGCTGATTGCAGATGTTACCAGTGGTGGTCCAGTAACCTATCAGTGGCTGGTAAATCACAGCATCGTTTCCGGCGCTACTACCTCACTTTACATGAGCACTTTCAACAATAATGATTCGGTGACCTGCCAGGTAACCAGTACTAATGGTTGTGCACTGTCCGGCTTCAATACAATAAACATCACCGTTTATAACGTTGGCATAGGTGCTGTGGTCTCCGGAGACGCTAACCTGAGGTTGATACCTAACCCTAATAAAGGTGAGTTCTCCGTTAGCGGTACACTCGGTAGCGCTATCGATGACGACGTAACGATGGAAATTACAGATATGCTCGGTCAGGTGATCTATAAGAACAAGGTGACGGTACATAACGGCACATTGGATGAAAAGATCAAGCTGAGCAATACATTATCCAACGGTATGTACATATTGAACCTGCGCTCTGGTAATGGGAATAAGGTCTTCCATTTTGTAGTAGAACAATAGCAGTAAATTTCTAAATTTTACTTGAAAAGGCGGAAGATCACTCTTTCGCCTTTTTTGTTATGTGTTACCTTCCGGTATTTGGTATAGATTTTGCTGGCGTATCAATAGTCGCCTTGATTGGCTATAGTATTGTGGCTATTACCTATATAAATAACAGATAGTTTTTTTTGTGCAAATGAGTATTATACCAATTAGACAAAATAATTCGGCATGATTTTTGCTATAGATTAGTATGGCTATTTTACAAACAATTAGTGTCAAGGAAACAATAGAAGAACTGACAGTTTTGCTCAATA
>CAIRTW010000058.1 GCA_903881585.1 uncultured Bacteroidota bacterium
AGGTAGCCTTTGTATCATACCAGCTACCACTGTGCTGAGGTATACTCTTACCAGGCTGATGGTTAATGTTGTTAATAATGGAGACAAAACGATTATTACGACGAATATCACCTAAATCCAACCCTGGAAAATCCTTTACAGTTATCTGATGCATTTTTTACCCCAAATATCTTGATAATATCGCTACCAAAAATTTGGGTAAGGCATAGCTGCCGGTAGGCAGGTTATCCAAGCATTCCTTCCAGGTCGTCTTTCCTGATGATCACAAACACCTTTTTACCATCCGGGGTATATTCGGGTTGTGAGCAGGCAAACAGCTCATCTATAAGGGCCTGCTGGCCCTCGGGCTGCAGTATTGCGTGTTTGTTGCGGCTGAGGCGGCGCGCCATATGGGCAAGCAGCAGTTCCGTGCGTTTGTTCACCGCATCCGCCGCTTCATGTTTCAGATGGTCTATCACCTCATCAAGCACATTTCTTTCTTCACCGTCGGGCAGGCCGCTTGGTACCCCTTGCACGGCAAATGTATTTTTACCGAAAGGGGCTATATCAAGGCCTATCCGTGCCAGGTCTGGCAGCACACTGGTCAGCAGTAAGGCATCCTGTGGGTTGGTCTCATAAGAAATGGGGAACAATACTTGCTGTGAAGGCGTGTTTTGGTCGTTCCATTGGTCCAGCAGGCGCTCATACCATATACGCTCCTGCGCCCGGCGTGTATGTATCATCATCAGCCCGCTTTTCACGGTAGTAGCCAGCATATTGCCATGCAGCAGCATCATTCCGTTGCTGCCCTTGCTATCCGTCTCTGCTCCCGTCAGTAATGCGCCTTGCATAGTATCATTGCCATCGTCATGAGCGCCCACTGCAGACCTAAAGCTAGCAGGTGTAGATTGTTCCGGCGTTTTTGCTATCTCATAAAGTTCCTTCCAGCGTTTCAGGCTGTCCTTACGCTCTATTATGTGTGCCTGGTCTTTATCACTGAATGCACTGTAGAGATAACCTCTTTGTGTCTCCTGTTTTTGTGTTTCTGTATAGGGCAATTGCACGGAAGCCAGCTGCTGGATCTCGGGGTTAAGGGTAAAATCAAGTGAGGGTGCAATGTTGTAGCGGGCCAGTGAATGCTTTACTGCACTGTTCAGGTAGGAGTACATCATCCTGTCGTCTTCAAACTTCACTTCCTGCTTGGTAGGGTGCACGTTTACGTCCACCCGCGCCGGATCTACCTCAAGGAACAGCACATAGAACGGAAAGGAGTCTTTTTCTATAAGCCCTTCATAAGCCTGCACCACAGCGTGGTTCAGGTAAGCATTGCGTATGAACCGGCCGTTGATGAAGAAGAACTGCATGCCGCGTGTGCGGGTAGCGGCAGTTGGCTTACCTATAAAGCCATTTATGTTCAGCATATCTGTCTGCTCGGCTACAGGCACCAGGTTCTTTTCATAAGAATTTCCGAGCAATGCCACTACACGCTCCTTCATGTTTCCCGGCTCAAGGTGAAATTGCTCTGTGCCATTATTCCAAAACCGGAAACCGATACCGGGATAGGCCAGGGCAACCCGTGTGAACTCGTCCAGTATATGCCTTAGCTCAGTGCTCGCGCTTTTCAGAAAATGGCGTCGTGCCGGTACATTATAAAACAGGTTTTTTACACTGATGGTGGTACCCGGGTTTACAGCGCAGGCTTCCTGCACCTTTACCTCAGTACCTTCTATTACTATGCGGGTGCCTACATCGTTGCTTGCCTGGCGGGTTTTGAGTTCCACCTGCGTCACCGCGGCTATTGATGCCAGGGCCTCACCGCGGAAGCCCATGGTGCGTATCTTAAACAGGTCTTCTATGCTGCGTATCTTGGAAGTGGCGTGCCGCTCAAAGCTCATGCGTGCATCAGTGGGGCTCATGCCCTTGCCGTTGTCGGTTACCTGTATCAGTTCTTTGCCGGCATCTTTTACGATCAGTTGTATCTCCGTAGCCCCAGCGTCTATAGCGTTCTCCAATAGCTCTTTGACAGCAGATGCCGGGCGCTGTATCACTTCACCGGCAGCTATCTGGTTGGCTATATGGTCTGACAATAAGTGAATTACATCCGCCACAGGGTACTTTTTGTGTAAATATACGGCGTAGTTAGGTGTGGGACATCTTTGCGGTGTCCCACAGCTATTGACAACCCAAAAATATTTCTTTGTGCAAATATTTGGATATGTATAGCCAATTATTTATTTTGTACTCGAAATTGAAAAACTATGACGAAACATTACCTGCTTATCTCCTTTTTATCCCTCGCTTTGCTGGGTGGCACGAAAGCCTCCGCACAGGGAAAAAGTGACGATGCTATGCACGCAGCTTACTGCGACTGCATCGCGCAATATTCTTATACTGCGCATTATGACGAGTATAACAACAGCGAATACAAATGCTACCGCGCATGGAAAAAAGACATGAAGCGGAAGAAAAAAGAATGCCAGGCCAAGGCCCTGGAATCAACCCGCCCGCTGGCTGCAGAAAGAAAGAAAAAAAGAGCTGAATGGAAAGCCTTTAAAAGAGACCAGATGGAAGCAGCCCACAAAGACGTTGGCGAGCCGCATGACTATTGGTACTAATAGCTTTTGCTCCAATTGATGATTGCACAACATTGTATTCTTCTTAAAAATTAGGATTTACATTACCGATCAATTACTTTGTTCACAAAAATTAACCATTTTATGAAAAAACGCATCCTGATTCCATTTGTAGCTTTAATGTTCCTTGCAGCAGGAAGTGCTTCTGCGCAGGACAAAGGCAAGGAATCCAATGACGAAACTTCCTGCCTCGACGGCCACTTCAAGGGCGACTACCATTGCTACAGAGCATGGAGAAAGGACATGAAGATCAGAAGAAAAGAAATGCAGGCGGAAGATATGGAGCACTACCGTCCATGGGCTGCTGAAAGAAAAATGCGCGCGGCGTACCGCAAATCATGGAGGCGTGATATGCTGGAGAACGACCACCGTACCGGCGGTTACAGCCACGATTGGTGGGGCTGGGGCTGGCATGGCCGTGATTATTGGTATTAATAATCAATCTGCTACCTGATTTATAAAAGAACTCAGCCCCTGCTACGGCGAGGGCTGAGTTTGCTATTTGTACCAGTTGATACTTTATTAAAGCACGGCAGGCGGCAGGTGCCATCTGGCTAACATTAAAACAATTCAGCCCCTGCTATCGCAAGGGCTGAATTGTTTTATTTGTAACAGCTAATCCTCAATGGTGGTGGTGTGCGGCATGTGCATCACCCAACTTGAAGAACGCTTCCTCTTCTATTTCTTTTTCGTCTATCGTGAACTGGGTCTCGAGGAAGCTGAACAGCTTGGCGAACAGCAACCGGCGATAGGTTTCGTCCAGCATCTTTTCATCTTTCGATATTTTGGTCATATAACCGGCCATCCATGGCGCCTCGTCTTCGTCATCAGGCCCGAGGCCGAAGTAGGCCAGTACACGGGTCTTAATATCTTTTTCCACTTCCTGGCGGTCTATAGTGATGCCGTGATCGTGCATCAGCTTGTCGGAGATAAGCTGCCACCGCAGCTGGTGCTCAAAGCCGCCGAATTCATGCTCCACTTCCTGTGCCGATTTCCTGGTTTCGCCACCTTCGCGCATCCAGCGTTTCAGGAAGGTAACGGGCAGCTCCAATGGTGTGTTGTGCACCAATAGCTCGTATATTTCGTTGTGCAGGCGCTCACCGGCGATCCGGTTGAACTCACGCGACAACTCCGCCTTTATTTTCTCACGGAATTCCGCTTCGTCCTTTACTTCTGTATTCTGAAATACCTGTGCATAAAGTTCAGGGCCCACTTCCATTGGTATCAGGCGGCCTACTTTGGTTATGGTCAGCTTATAGTTATGCTCTGCGGCTTCGTCACCTGCCTTCAGCGGGTCTCTCAGAAAAGCTTTTAGCTCTTCAGGGGTGCATACATCAGCCGGGCGGAACACCAGCGTATCTTCAGCTTTCTTGCCCATCACCATTTCCTTCAGCTTTGCGGGCATCCGGTCCTGCATTTCGGTATCCTCTATTTCATTGGCTTCACCGGTCACATTACCTTGCTCATCGCATGGCGCGTATATAGCATAGATAATGTCTTCTTTCGAGGTCACAGTATCCTGCGACTCTACTTTGCCATAGCGGCGTGTTATGCGCTCCAGCTCATCGTCCATCATCTTGTCTGTCACCGTTATTTTGTAACGGGTAAGGCTCGCCTTGTTAGCCACAGCGGGTATATCAAACTCAGGTTTCAGGCCCACCTCAAATGCAAAGTCGATATCTTCCGGCTTGCTCATATCCGGCTGTGTGCGGGCCTGGTCTGGCAGCACCATAGGCTGGGCAAAGATGGCCAGCTTCTCGCCGGTCATATAGTCTTCCAGCTTCTTGCCAGCTGTGCGTACCACTTCTTCATTAAGTATAGTTTGCCCGTGCATCTTGCGCACCATTCCCGCAGGTACCATTCCTTTGCGGAAGCCCGGTACATTGGCGGTCTTTGCATATTGCTTCAGGGTTTTCTCAAAAGCGGGCATATAGTCGTCCTTGCCCAGCTTCACAATCAGTTTATCGTGCAACGTACCTATGTTTTCGCGTGTTACCGTAGCCATAGTCTTTTATATTTTAAGTGTTATAAAAACAGCCCGTTTTTACCGGGGCCGCGATGTGTTATTTTGGGCGGCGAAGTTACAATATTCGGTGTTAAATTGGGGCAAAAATTGGGTGTCTCGCAAAAAGGTCTCTCGCTAAGACCGCCAAGCGCGAGTGTATGTGTTTTTCAATTTTCAATGTTCAATTAGCATAAGGTATGTGGGCCGCAGCAATAAATCTTTGTTTTTGGGAACCCGCAAACTTATTTTTTCCCGCAGTTTCCGGTTGAGCAGTTGCGGGATCGCTGCGGGATTTTGCAGGTTTGTTTTTCTTTTTCACAGGAAGGTCTATTAGTATGCGGGTGCAGGGGTTCAAACTATCAGATCGGTCACAAAGATGAGATGAATCGAAGAGACTGGCAAAATAAGAAAACATGATAATGCGCTTTTCGGGCTATCATGTTGCGGATATGGGATATGATGTAAATTTCTTTTCGCGCTGGATCACAACTATCCGAAACTTTTTTGCCTGAATAGCGGCCATACCTTTGGTTAAGAACGACCAAAACACAAAAATATGGGGCTATTCAAACGTAGTAAAAATAATAACAAACCGTTACTGCGCCAAATTCTGGATTTAA
>CAIRTW010000059.1 GCA_903881585.1 uncultured Bacteroidota bacterium
CCAATTGGGATGGACTGACATATTTCTGCTTGGATGCACGGTTTTTGAGGGCCTTTGCCATATTTCCTTGCATTTGGTTACCCCTAATTTCCGAAATTCTCCCGTATTTACTATACTTTGTAGTTAATCAGAAGACCCTAAATAACGAACGTCCCGAACAGTCTTAAAATAATAAACCCCGGAGATCCGGGGTTTATTATCTTCAACAAAGTGAAATAATTATTTCGCTTTAGTTTCTGTTGTTGTTGTCTTTTTAGCGGTCTTTGTTTTCTTTCCACCATCTTTAGTTTCAGTTTTGGTTTCAGTCTTTGTAGACTTAGAACCATCTTTTGAATCCATTTTGGTTTCAGTTTTCTTAGTGGTTGTCTTTTTCTCAGTTTTCTTAGCATCCTGAGCGAAACTTACTGAACCCATAACAAGCAGGGCAACTACGGAAGTAATGATTTTTTTCATTTTTTGTGTGATTTTTTTGCAAAGTTAATCATGAAATAGCGAATTTCAAAAAAACGAGTCCCTGTTTTTCGTGTATTTCATTGCTTTTTAGCCTCTTAAAATGTTAAAATAATCCTGTCGCTTCCAATAAAAGTTACATACCTTCGGCTCTGATTTTCTTTTTTCACACTAAAAATAAAGTTGTTATGTCATTTTCTGCAAGCGGAAATATCAGCAGGGCTATGCTGTTATTATTCGCAGTGAGTTGTTTTCCCCATGCTTATGTTTCCGCACAGCATACTTCCGATAGATCGGTGAGCGCTACCCTTAAGAATAACAGGGATAACACACCCAGGTCTATACGGTTCTCTGAGTCGCCCGGCTACCATGCCGCAGATGCGCAGGCTATATTCACTAAGTACCTGGGTGTTAATGGCAGCGATAATAGAATGGTTTTTGCAAATACTACAAAAACTAAGAGTAGTCTAACGCACTATAAATATGAGCAGTGGTACAAAGGGATCAAAATAAGCTATGCCAGCTACACACTCACGGTAAAGGATAATATTGTTCGCTTCATGACTGGCAATGTTTACAAAACCGAAAATGCAGGCCCTGCTGTCCCTGCGCTATCCGAGCACCAGGCGTTTGATAAAGCGCTCGCCTCTGTAGGAGCACAAAAATACATGTGGCAGGATGCCAGTTCAGAGCAATTCATAAAAGCACGGTATCATAATCCCGATACTACTTATTTGCCTAAAGGCCAGCTTACCTGGATCGAGGATTTCACTGAAAAAACCGATGACCGGGCACTGCACCTTGCCTATAGCTTTGACATTTATGCCAGGGCGCCGCTAAGCCGGCAGGTAGTTTATGTGGATGCAGCAAGCGGCAAAATTTTATTGTCGAATTCGCTTATCAGGCACACAGCAGCAAGCGGACAGTCATTGTACAGTGGCGTTGTTCCCTTCCAGTCGGCACATGTAGGTGCCAATTACATACTATATGACTCCACAAGAGGTGATGGCGTACATACCCTCAATATGCACAACGGCACTGATTATACAGCAGCTACCGAGTTTACCAGTGCAACCAATACATGGCCTGCCGCAGCAGCTGATACACAGTCGCTTGATGCACAATGGGGCGCATCAAGGGTATATGACTACTGGGACACGGTACAGGGCCGCCTGAGCTGGGATAATATGAATGGCATTCTTCTCCAGTATGTGCATTACAACACTGCATATGATAATGCTTTCTGGGATGGCCAGGAAATGAATTATGGTGATGGTTCCGGCTGTGGAGCAGGTGGTTTTACACCGCTGGTGAGCCTCGATGTTACTGCCCATGAGATAGGGCATGGCGTATGCCAGGCTACGTGCAATCTTATATACGCAGGTGAGTCGGGCGGACTTGACGAAGGGCTGAGTGACTGCTGGGGCGCAACCATAGAAAACTGGGCGAACCCTCACGAGGTGGACGCTGTACCAAAACAAACCTGGAAAATGGGCGAAGAAATTGGTTGTGGCAGCCCGTTGCGCAGCCTCGATTTTCCTAAACTGGAAGGGCTGCCGGATACTTACCTGGGCATTAACTGGGTAGATGTGGTGGGTTGTACTCCATCAGGCTTCAACGATCAGTGCGGGGTGCATACCAATATGGGTGTCATCAGCAAGTGGTACTACCTGCTTACTGAAGGCGGCTCAGGCACCAACGACCTTGGACATGCATATTCGGTAACCGGATTAGGGTTCACAGAATCAGAGAATATCCTTTATCAGACCGAGCTCGTAATGCCCAGCAATGCTGACTATCCGGCCACCCGTGCAGCCTCAATAGAAGTGGCAACAACAATTTACGGCCCTTGCTCTCCTGAAGTGGAGGCCGTAACTACTGCATGGTATGCAGTAGGTGTAGGCACTATATTCGATCCTTGCGTACCGCAGATCAGTTTTGTGAACACTGCTTCCACTGTAACCGAGAATGCAAATACAAACTCGTGTACGGCCAGCCATATCGAGAAGATACCGATCAAAGAAACCGGCCCTGCAATTACAGGCGGCACGCCTACAGCAACAATAGTAGCAATAGATGGCACAGCGGTGTCTGGAGTTGATTATTTATTAACCCCAACGACACTGTCGTTTGCTCCCGGAGATACAACAACTCAGTATATATCCGTTACTATTTACGACAACGGCGCTGTAGCGGTCAACAAATCATTCAGATTGGCGTTTACGTTCGACGCTATGGGCACAACAACCATCATGTCACCGGTAGCTGATACTGATGTGGTGACAATCGGCAATGACGATTTCGCACCGCAGCCCGGTGGCGCAGAGTATCATACGGTGAATACTGTGAATATTACTTCAAACCACACCTCGCCTTTCTATGGCGGCGCTGATAAAGCACACTCCCAATTCATGCTTTATCCTGCTGATCTCATCGCGTCCGGGTTAAGGCCAAATTACCCGATCTCCGCTGTTGCATTTAATGTGACCTCTAAGGCTACTACACAGCCCTATACGAACTATACCATGAGCTTTGGAAATACTACAGTAGCCGATCTTAGCACAAACTTTATTACTACCGGCCTTACCACTGTTTATTCAGGCAATTATACCACAAGCCTGGGAGAAGATTCTATTGAGTTCTCTACTCCGTTCGTTTGGGATGGTGTAAGCAACATAATAATGGACGTATGCTTTACCAATACCAGCGCAGCAACTGCAAATGATAAAGTGGATGGCGTAATAGGCGGTAACACGGTATGTGCATACAGCTATGCAAGCACTGGCACAGGTACTGGCTGCAGCTTGCCTTACAATGGCATGCAAACATCTACTGCCGTGCCAATTATGCGTTTCTCACAGATAATTGCCCCTGGCAAAGTAGAGACCACAGTAGCGGCTACACGTACCTGGTATGTAAAATCAGGGCAGGATGTATTTTTCTATGCGCTTGCCGACACAGGCGTTATTATGGGGTTGAATAACCCGTCAATGGATCTCGGCTGTGTAAATACTACGCTTACTGCGGAAGGCAATGGCTTTACTCCGTTCTCTTACACTTCAGGAGTGAACAGGTCTGTAAAGGAATTTTCGGTAACACCTGCGGAGAATGGTACTGCTACATCCTATGATGCAACACTATACTTTACGAATACCGAATTGGCAACTGGCATTCCCGGAAACATGTACATCTTTAAAACCGATGCGGCTACAGATGCAGCGATCGATGTTACAAATTCAGCTTTGGCGCATCCGGTGCTCATGGCAGGGGAGAACTACTATGGGTTTACCGGTACTTTCACCGGTTTCTCCCGTTTCTTCCTGGTTGATAGCCCTATACCTGGCCTCACCGCAGTTACAAATGTTGCAAATGCGGATAACACTATTAAAGTAGATAATAACCCGTTCCATGACAGGATCTATGTGAGTTACAGCATTGGCGACAACATGAGCGCTTCTGTAAAACTGTTTGACGTAATTGGCAGGATCATCTATAGCAGTGTTAACGACCTGGCTCGCGGTAATCATAAATTTACAATTGATTGCTCGGTGTTAAACCTGCCGACAGGCACTTACATCATGCAGGTAACGACATCCGAAAATGTTTATACGCGCAAGCTGTTGAAAGATTAAGGGCTGTAAACTGACTAACGAAAATGGCTGCCCACGGGCAGCCATTTTCGTTAGTAGAAATCTGCCAGACTGCGTCAGGCCGAAGCCCGCCGGTGCTGGCGGATCTTAGAGTACTTTATAAACGCCGCATAGGCAGACAGCCTGCAGATCACAAATCCGTAAAAACCATCAAGGAAGCCTAGCTGTATAACATAGTCATTAAAGAATCGCCACTTTGGATAGAGCATTACTTTTAGCAGGCTTGCTTCCTTGCCCGCTTCCACTGCTTCTTCAGCGCCCAGTTCGCTGTACTTCTCTATTTTTTTCAGATGCTCGCTCACAGAGGTAAAGCTATAGTGCAGCAGGTCTCCCTTCAGTGTGCCTTTAACGTCGCTTTCATTGTCCGGGCGCCAGTATTCATGCACTTTCTTTTCCTCCCACTTCCCCTTTGTTCGGTCATATAGCCGGGTTTGCGAGTCGGGGTACCAGCCGCAATACCTGATCCACTTGCCACAATAATTCGTGATGCGGTGCATTTGATAAACATGGTGTGCAGGTCCTGCCTTGATCTCAAGAATGCTTTCCTTTAGTTGCGGGGTAAGCGCTTCATCAGCATCAAGCGAGAGCACCCAGTCGTACGTGGCATGCATTGTCGCAAAGTTTTTTTGCTCTCCGTATCCGGCAAAGGCATGCTGTATGATCCTGGCATTATACCGCCGGGCTATCGCAATGGTACTATCGGTAGAGCAGCTGTCAACAACTACTATCTCATCGGCTAAGTCCTTTATAGATTCGAGACACCGCGCCAGGTTTCGCTCTTCGTTAAAAGTAATAATTACAATACTGATGCGGACCATTGATAAATTTAGTGTAGCCAGAATGTTCAAAAGTAAAAAGTAATCAGGGAAATGCCAAGGCTGAGAAGGCTTTCAGGAGTCAACAATGTGATTTATGAAAGTAGTTTTTGGCGTAGCAGAAATTCAAGCTGGTCGTTCGAAAGGCTGAGTTTGTACGTCATTTCTTTTTCATCCATTTTCTGCTTGTACACCTCAAAAGCTCTGTTGATCGTTAAGTCCAACTCTTCCTCATTCCACGGCTTGCTGAGGTAGTGGAATATCTTCCCTTTATTTACCGCGTCTATTACCGCATTCATGTCTGCGTATCCGGTAAGTAGTATCCTCATAGCGTCGGGAAACTCATCGAGTATAGACTCTAAAAACTCCACACCGGTCATTTGCGGCATGCGCTGGTCGGTAATAATAATATTTATGTTGTTCTTCCTAAGTACCTGTACGGCCTCTTCTCCACTGATGGCAGTAATTACATTGTATTTGATGCGGAATACTGCCTTAAAAGAAACAAGATTATTTAACTCATCATCAACATATAGAATATTGATCCCATCCTGTTTAGCCATGTTTTTAATAATATTATATCGATTAATATTATTCGCAAGATAACAAAATATTGAGAAAATAAATAGTAATTGCAGTATATTTAACCACCTGTTTACGAATAGCCCATTCTTTTGCCTTAAAAAACACTAATGCTATGTTAAGCGAAAAGGTACATGTTACTAAACAACTAAATGAAAGTTACAGGCCAGAGTTCTTCCGTCTTGGCAATAACCAGGATAAAAAGTCATTCGACATCCTGATAGAAAATGCAAATATATTTGTGTATGATGAAATGTATGATCACCTTAAAGAATTAGTAAAAAGCAGGCATCCCAGTATAAAACTCAAAGATGCTGATTATAAAGTGCTGATACCAAAACATGTGGGTGACTGCCCGATGGATGAGTATGGCGTTTGGGTTTATTATCCCTGGTCGCGGAGGTTGGTTCACCTGCTGGATGAGAAAGAGTTTGTTGACATAAGGACCAACAGGAACAAGTACAAAATAACTGTAGAAGAGCAGGCTTTGCTTGCTACAAAAAAGATAGGTGTTATTGGGCTCTCTGTAGGCCAGTCAATTGCGCTCACGCTTGCCATGGAGCGCACCTGTGGGGAAATAAGGCTCGCCGATTTTGATACTGCAGAATTAAGTAACCTCAATCGTTTACGCACAGGAGTGCATAATCTGGGTGTCCTGAAAACAATAATTGCCGCCCGTGAGATAGCAGAGATCGATCCTTACCTGGACGTGAAGATATTTAACGAAGGCCTGAACGAAAATAACATAAATGACTTCTTTACCGAAGGAGGGAAATTGGATATACTTGTCGAGGTATGTGATGGGTTGGATATAAAGATCGTTAGCCGCTTCAAAGCGCGTGAGCTCGGCATACCGGTGGTTATGGACACCAACGACAGGGGCATGCTGGATGTGGAGCGTTTTGACCTGGAACCCGACCGGCCAATATTTCATGGCCTGGCAGGAGACCTGGATCCGGATAAGATAAAAGGGCTGACCAACGAAGAGAAGGTGCCGTACATACTTAAAATGATAGGCGCGGAAACGATCTCCACCAGGCTTAAAGCATCAATGATGGAAGTGGAGCAATCAATAAATACCTGGCCGCAGCTTGCATCTTCAGTGACGCTCGGTGGTGCGCTCACTACCGATGTGTGCCGCAGGATGTTGCTGGATCAGTATCATGATTCCGGCAGGTACTATGTGGATCTTGACCAGCTCGTAGCTGATAAAGAGAAAAAGGAAAAGACAGCTGGCAATTTTGTAAACCCATATACGCCCCTGGATAAGGTGGCGATGGAGCAGGCTGTTCAGCAATATTTCGAAAAAGAAAAAACAGGTGAATACGCGCTTACAGACGAGCAGCTGACAAAGATCACGGCGGCTGCAATTGCAGCTCCTTCTGCTGGCAATAACCAACCCTGGAAGTGGATGTATCGCAATGGTGTCCTGTTTCTGTTTCATGACCAGCATAGGTCATGGTCATGGGGCGATTATGCTTCGATGGGAGCATTTATGGGGTTGGGTACGGGCATAGAAAATGTACACCTTCAGGCAGGCGCGTTAGGGCTGCAGGATGCAGTAGCGCTGTTTCCCGGTGGTGATGCATCCACAATAGTGGCAGCTATTCGTTTCAGGCCGTCGGGCCAACCGGCTGATGCCATGTCACTCTCGCTCGCCGGTAATATGTTTACGCGATATACAAACAGAAAATTGGGAGCCCGGCAAAAATTGCCCGGAACCTTCTACTCTGGGATCAAGGAAGCTATTGGAGAGGAGGGTGGAATAAAAATATTTTATACCGACGACGATCAGAAGTTAAGCGAGCTAGGAAAAATAATAGCTGCTTGTGATAAGGTAAGATTGCTGCATGAGCAGGGGCATGAAGAATTCTATAGCGAGATAAGATGGAACAAAGAGCATGCTGCGGAACATAGTGATGGCATCGAATTGGCGGCCGTTGATCTCACCCAGAGCGAACTGGCGGGTTTCCGTGTTGCCAGGGATTGGAGTGCGGTGGAGCTGCTATCGCGCTGGGATAAAGGCGATGCTTTCATGAAATTGTCCACAAAGGCTGTGGAGGCTGCGTCTTCAATAATGATATTTGCGGTGCCTGAGTTCAGCAGTAAAGAATTAGTGATGGCCGGCAGAGCCGTGGAGCGGGCATGGATATATGCCAATGCCAATGGCGTATCGGTACACCCGGTTCTTTCATCAGCTTTCTTTTTCAACAGGCTGGTGCATGGCAAGGGCTTGGATATTCCTCCACACGTTGTGGATAAATTAAAAACGCTTAGGGAGAAATTCATTAGTATTTTTAAACAGGATTTGGACAGTATGCCCGGATATTCCGAGGTGTTTTTGATGAAACTGGCTATTGCTGATGATATAGGGGTAAGGTCGTTGAGAAAACCAAAGGAAGAGATATTTTATTAGGACATAAATGATAAAAATCAGGGCTTTCAGAGCTATTGAAGATTTAGATTCGTGCAAATCCTTCGCCGAAGGACATGCTAATGTTTTGCGCGATTATGGAGTGAGCAAGGTCACTTCTTCGAGCACCGACTGGTTTTATAATCCTGCCGCTTATGTAATGATCGCGGAAAATAAGGAGACCGGGGAGACTGTAGGTGGAATAAGGATTCACATTGCCGATGGTGTTACCCGCCTTCCTATGGAAGATGCGATCGCAATAGTAGATACCAGGGTGTATGACCTGATCGCAGGGTATATACCGGTGGGTACCGGTGAATTATGCGGCCTCTGGAATGCGAAGTCAGTTGCTGGTTACGGTCTGGGCAGCTACTTTCTTATGAGGGTAGGGATCAGCGTTACCAACCAGCTGAATCTGCCAACCCTTTTTGCTCTTTGCGCACCGCACACTTTGCAGATCAGTGTTGAAAAAGGTTTTGAAAAGGAGACCTCTATTGGGAATGAGGGTACCTTTATTTATCCCAAGCTGGACCTCGTAGCCACAAGTATCATTATCAAGAATACAAAGGATCTGCCCGGTGCATTGGCTTCAGAGCGGGACCTTGTTTTTGAGTTGCGCGATAACCCTAATATTACGAGGATGGAGCATGGCCCTAAGGGGAGTATTGAAATATCTTATAACCTTAATTTTTAAGATCGCGGAAAGATGATCAGGACGACACTCACACTTTTACTCTTCTTATTTTTTCAGCAGTTTGCTTTTTCACAGCAGATTGTCACTTATTCCGGGCAGTTCGGTACTGTTGGTACTAAAGTTGAAATTCTGACGGATAGCAATTCAAATATTTCATTGCAGGCTGCAATGAAATCTCCCGATTTTAAACGCTCCACCAGCCAGGTACCTAATCTTTCGATCACACCAAATTCATTCTGGATAAGATTAACCGTTGTGAATAAATCGAATGACGAGAACCTCGCCATACAGCTGGCGCAGCCTATCATCGATTATGTTGATTTTTATGAGTTCCACCATGACTCATTGGTTATTGAAAATCACAGTGGCGACAGAAGACCTTTTAATGACAGGTTCGTAAAAAACCAGACATTCATATATCCTGTTAATATTGAGGAAAACGATTCAGAGACACTTTACCTGTATTTAAAGAGTGGTAAGCAGCTCATGGTGCCGTTGTATGTAGGTAGTGAGATACAGACATTTGAAAATGCACTGACCAAGGATATTTTATTTGGTATATACCTCGGTATCATCCTCGTAATGATCTTTTACAACTTGTTTATTTACACTACAGTAAAAGACAAAAGCTATATTTTTTATGTATTGTACCTCGCTGTTAACCTGATCACACAAACGACGCTTGAGGGATATACATTCCGGATGATCTTCCCGGAGCACCCCGATGTGGTGGATATGTGCATTTATCTGTCGAGTGCGGCTATAGGGCTGGCGGCTATTGAGTTTTCAAAAAATTTCCTTTCATCTAAAACCAATACACCTGGTCTGCACAAAATATCCTACGCGTTTTGGGTTATTTATGCAGCGGCTTGTTTACTTGCGCTAACACGGCATTACAACCAAAGCTACCAGATCATTCTTGGCGCAGCAATGGTTAGCTCGGTATATGTGCTGTTCATGGCTATTCGTATATTGATGAAGGGCTCCCGTTCAGCAAGGTTTTTCCTCATTGCATGGTCTGTGTTCATCGTATGCGTAGTGGTTTATGTACTGAAGGATTTCGGGATACTGCCATACAATAACCTCACAAGTTCTGCACTGCTCTTCGGCTCGGCTTTCGAGGCTGTAACACTGTCATTCGCACTTGCCGATAAGATCAATACTTACAAAAAAGATAAAGAGCTGTCGCAGGCGCAGGCTATGGATGCCCTGCAGGAAAACGAACGCATTGTGCGCGAGCAGAACGTAATGCTGGAAGCAAAAGTTGACGAACGCACAAACGAACTGCAGCTTTCGAACGATGGATTGAACAAAGCGATGAAAGAGCTGAAGGACGCCGAAACGCAACTTGTGGAGTCTGAAAAAATGGCTTCCCTTGGTCAGCTTACAGCTGGAATAGCCCATGAGATCAATAATCCGATCAATTTCGTAACTTCAAACGTGAAACCGCTGAACAGGGACGTGCGCATACTGCTTGATGCAGTGGACACAATTGAGCAAATAGCCACAGTAGAGGGTTCCGTTGCTGAGAAGCAGAAAAAGATAAATGCCTATAAGGAGGAGATAGATTATGAATACCTGAAAGAAGAAATTGATCAGCTGCTAAGTGGTATCGGAGAGGGCGCTTCCCGCACAGCCGAAATAGTGAAAGGGCTCCGTATTTTCTCCCGCCTTGATGAAGATGACCTCAAAAAAGCAAATATCAATGAAGGGCTGGAGTCAACTCTCGTCATCACAAATAACCTGCTAAACAATATAATAAAAGTTGAAAAGCACTATGCAGACCTTCCGCTTATAGAATGTTATCCTGGCAAGTTGAACCAGGTTTTCTTAAATATTATTTCTAACGGGATCTATGCCGTCAGGAAAAAATTTGAAGAGGCCGAAGGTGGCTTGCTGATTATATCCACAAGTTTTGATGATACCAATGTTTTTATTAAAATTGCAGACAATGGCACAGGGATGGATGAAAACACCAAAAAGAAGTTGTTCGAGCCTTTCTTTACAACCAAGGATGTGGGCGAGGGTACCGGTTTAGGGCTGTCAATTGCTTATAATACCATAAATAAACACAACGGACAGGTACAAGTTAATTCGGAAATTGGAAAAGGAACGGAATTTATACTTATTTTGCCATTAATTCAGAAATAGAAAAAGAATTGGACACACCTGAAAAAATAAAAGTTCTATACATCGACGATGAACAGAACAATCTGAACGGATTTAAAGCCACGTTCAGGTTCGACTATACTGTATTGATAGCATCAAATATATCTCAGGCTTATGCTCATTTGGAAGGGCATCCCGATATTAGTGTGATACTGTGTGACCAGCGTATGCCGGATAAAACCGGAGTCCAATTTTTTGAAGAAATGCGGGACACTTATGAGGACCCGGTTCGTATGCTCATAACAGGCTATACGGATATTGAGTCGGTGATAGATGCGGTGAACAGGGGGCATATTTTCAGGTACATCAAAAAACCTTGGACGGATTCAGACATTCGGTCGGCAATAGAAGAGGCAAGTAAGTTTTACCTCACTAATTTCATGCTTGTTGAAAAAAACAAGGAGTTACAGTCTGCATATGATGAGCTTGGTAAATTCGCATACAGCGTAACGCATGATGTGCGAGGTCCATTGTTGAGCATACTCGGCGCACTCGATCTTGCCAAAAACATGGAAGATCCGGCTGAACTGAGAGACATACTCGAAATGATGGAAGATGCTATTCATAAACTGGACGAATACATCAAGAACACACACGAGTACTACAAGTTGAAAAGAGGGCAGCTTCAGTTTGAGGTGATTAACTTTGATAACCTGGTAAAAGACATCGCGGCTCTCTTCCGGATAGCCGGTCGTATGGATAACATTCGGTTTATTTCAAACATCGTTCAGAACGATGAGTTCCTTTCGGATGAAATATCCATAAAAATGGTGATGAACAATCTGCTGTCAAATGCGTTCAACTACCAGAGAAAAGATGCTGCTGATAAATATGTGGATGTAAGTATTGCCGTTGCTGATAACGTGGCTACAATTACCGTAAAAGATAACGGCATCGGGATACACGATAGCCATATAAATAATATCTTTACAATGTTCTACAGGGCTACATCAGAAGAAACAGGATCTGGATTGGGGTTATATAATGTGAAGGATGCGCTTTCAAAACTAAACGGAACGATAGAGGTGGCATCAGTGGTAAATGAAGGAACAACTTTTAAAGTAATAATCCCGGGCAAGGCACATGGTACAAACTAAGAAGTTGAATTTTATAGTGGTTGACGATAGCAAGCTCGATTGCTTTATCGCCGAGAAGATCATCAGGAACACTGGTATCAGTGACTCGATAAAGTCGTTCCTGCAGGCTACTGAGGCCCTGGAATATATGAAGGGCATAGCTCCCGGTGAACACCAGCGCACAATAATGCTGGTGGACATTCAGATGCCGGTGATGAATGGCTTTGAATTCGTAGAGGCTTTCGAAAAACTGCCAGCCGACGTTATTGATAACTACACTATCTACATTATTTCGTCTTCAATAAACGAGAATGACCTGGTGAGGGTACATACCTACGCTACGGTGAAACAGTTCCTGAATAAACCCCTTACCAGTAATAACCTCGCGGTATTGCTGGCGTAACCTCACCCTGCCTACCGGCAGGCAGGCCCGGCCCTCTCCTAAAGGAGAGAGTGAGGTCGAGAAAACAAACTTCAATTGTGCTATCGGCTATGATACTGGACTTATGACTTACGACTTATGACTCTTATAGAATGTCCGCGCGATGCGATGCAGGGCTGGGCTCACTTTATCCCTACGACCGATAAGATAGATTACCTCAACGCACTGCTTAGGGTTGGCTTTGATGTGCTCGATTTCGGCTCATTCGTATCTGCAAAAGCTATACCACAGCTGGCCGATACAAAAGATGTGATCCCTAAGCTGGATATGAGCAATACCCGTACCAAACTGCTCGCCATTATTGCCAATACCCGTGGCGCAGAGGAAGCAGTGCAGTATGATGAGATCACCTATCTCGGTTTCCCTTTCTCTATTTCAGAAACCTTTCAACTCCGCAACACCAACAAGACCATAGCACAATCACTGGCTCAGGTAGAAGACATGCAAAAGCTATGTGCGCAGCGCAACAAAGAACTCGTGATATACATATCTATGGGCTTCGGTAATCCTTATGGAGATGACTATAATGCCGAGGTAGCTATTAATTGGGTAAGGAAGCTCACTGCACTGGGTATCAAGACCATTGCCATGGCAGATACCGTAGGCGTTGCAGAGCCAGCCAATATCACCTATATATACAACCACCTCATTCCGGAGTTTAAAGACATAAACATAGGCGCCCACTTCCACTCTGCACCAGACAAATGGGAAGAGAAAATACAGGCCGCATATAACTCCGGTTGCCTGCGCTATGACAGCGCCATAAAAGGCATAGGCGGCTGCCCCATGGCCGAAGATGAACTGGTAGGCAACATTGCCACCGAAAATATCATCAGCTGGTGCGAGCGCAATAACATTCCCCTAAACATTAACAAAGCCGCCTTCGCCGAAGCCTGGGAAATGGCTGGAAGGATATTTATCTGAACCTTTTTTGATTAAAGGATTTCCTGATCGTGGTTATTACGATCGCAGTTCTTTCCACCCGGCGTTAAATTCATCATAGAAGCCTCGTTTGCCCAATTCATTATAAAATTCATCCAGTTCAAAGCCTTTATCCACAATCCACGGGGGATCCTTTGGTTCCCTTCCACGTTCCTGCGTATAGATATGTGGGAAAAATGCAATAAACGGAAGGTCAGGTGCACTCATTTTAGGCCTGCCTAGTTCATCTCCGTGCTGCACTAACTTCCCATTAGGATACAAAATGGCGGCATTCAGGCTGTTGATCACATTATCTACAAAGGCTGTGGAGTTGTTTAACCCAGATTACGCATTAGCGATAAAATGCCTAAATTGATCTTCAAATCCTAATGCGTAGCAATAGAGAAATTGAACGATGGAATTCGATATAAGCTATACCAGTAAAGAGATCACGCCTTGGGGCGGAATGGTGTTTTTAA
>CAIRTW010000060.1 GCA_903881585.1 uncultured Bacteroidota bacterium
GACATAACTCAAATTTACGCCGAAACTATTGCCTGTATTGACTTATGCCTTATTTTATTTATGCACACCAAATGTGGAAAAACCCACCTGACATTTAGTTTTTAAACAAAATAAGAGGGTGCCCTTTTGAGACACCCTCTAATGCGATTATCTATGTTCTTCATCATGGTTTGGGTCGCTATGCATATGGACCGGCGCGCGATGATGGGACACCGGCCGTGGGTGGTGTTTCATATTACGGTGCACAGGCGGCTGCGGATGATCGTCCCTATGCATATCCTTGTGCATTTCTTTATGATGATCTTTATGATGATCATCATTTTGTGCTGAGACGCTTACGGAAACCGCGATCGCAGCGGCAAGCAATAATAATTTGGTTTTCATGGTTCTGTTTTTTTAATAAACCTAAACGAAAACCATACCTAAGAGCAAAAATTATGAGGGGCCACGGGTTATTTAATTATTCCCCTATTGTTAGTTATGGAGATTCAATTAGTTAGACCTGCTGTATAAAATATTGCTGCTACCACTATAACAGCAAGAAGTATGCCGATGATGGCCGGTACTAAGATGGATTTTTTCGTATAAATGACATTGTTGCCAAGGTACTTGGTCCAAAAGTATTGGCGCAGCAGGTAGCCGCCGATACCGTTCAATGCCAGCGCGATGCCCGCATTATTTTTAGGAAAATAACTCAGTCCCCACGTTAACGCAATGGCGTATAGCAAGCCGAGGATGACCGCCTGCCAGGCCGGTTTCTTTTGTCCCGCTGTGGTGAGATTGATGCCCAGTAAGATGGCGCCAAACAATGTGCTGAAAAGGGCGGAGAAGACATAAATGGCTTTTTCGGAATAATAAACCGGGACGGGTTTCAGGTCATCGAAAATGCTGATCTCTTCATTGCCGGCGGCAGTGACATAACTGTCGTTTTGTGGGTTTTGCTCCATATAAGGGATGCGTTTTTTCTATGAAGATATAGTATTGCTGGTTTTCTTAATTAAATATTTGTTGTCTGCACTGTACGGCTACGTCTCTGTTGACCTGCCGGGTTATCCATTTTTATCGTAGGTTTAACCCATGAAATCTGCAAGATCATCATTGCCACTGCTGGTGGGGCGAAAGCCTGTGCTGGAAGCGCTGGAGCAGGGGGTAACTATAGAGAAAATTTTTTTGCTCCGCACAGCTACCGGCGCAGACATAGTGAGCATAAAGCAGAAGGCGAAAGAATATAATATTCCTGTGAGCCAGGTGCCAGTGGAGAAGCTGGACTACCTGACCAAGGTGCAGCACCAGGGTATTGTGGCGTGGACATCACTGCTGCAATATGTGGATCTGCAGGCGGGGATATCGTATGTGGTGGAGAAAGGCGAAACGCCGCTGTTCCTGCTGCTGGATGGTATTACCGATGTGCGGAATGTGGGTGCCATTGCCCGCAGTGCGTTGTGCTGCGGGGCACAGGGGATAATTCTCCCCACTTCTCATGCAGCGTCATTGAACGAGGATGCAATTAAAACATCGGCAGGCGCATTGCGGAAGATATTATTGTGCCGCACGCCTTCTGTGCCGCAGGCTATGGATGTGTTGCGGCTGAACGGCATACAGATACTGGGCACCCAAATGAAGGGCAGTGTGCCAGTATATGAGAGCGACCTTAGCATACCATCTGTAATAGTGATGGGTGCGGAGGATACAGGAATAAGCAAGGAAGTGTTAAAACGTGCCGACCAGCTCATACGCATACCGATGGTAAATAATTTTGATTCTCTCAACGTATCTGTGGCGGCAGGGATGATATTGTATGAGGCGCTGAGGCAAAGGACGTTGGGATAGTTTTATTTAGAATTTGGCCCTTCGGCTTCGCTGCCATTGACATGTTTTTTAAGTACATGACAATCAATGTATTTTGTGCCCGTCAGAATTTACCCCGCGCGAGTATAGATGCTTCCTGCGTCAGCATGACAAACGTAATTTAGCTTAGTGTTCTCCTTGTCATTTTCAAAGAGCTTGTGCGCAGCAAATTGTTTACTCAGGATGACAAAAGGAATTTGGATTATTTTGTAATCTCTCCGCTTGTGAAAAATGACGTTACATCTTCTGGACTGTGCGTAATAATCCCAATTTAAAACCTCCTAATTCCCAATTCCACAAAAAATAAAGTCTTGTTAAACAATCAGTGGCGGCAGGGTTATTATGTTGTTATTGTGTGTATTTGAAAAGGAGGGATTGGATATGTTTGACGGAAAGGAGAATATACGGATACCGGCAGCTTTTTCAGGGGCTGCGCAGCTGGTTTTATCCCAGATTACGCATTAGCGATAAAATGCCTAAATTGATCTTCAAATCCTAATGCGTAGCAATAGAGAAATTGAACGATGGAATTCGATATAAGCTATACCAGTAAAGAGATCACGCCTTGGGGCGGAATGGTGTTTTTAAGTCAAATGTTGCAAAAAACGGGGTTCCGTGCACTTATTGACGGCAATGTGGACTTACCAGTTGCAGGCTCAAACCGTGGGTACAAGACATCAACCATTATTGAGGGATTTATTACCAGTATTTGGTGCGGAGCTAATCGTTTCCTACACACCGAAGTTACCCGGCACGATGCTGCTTTAGGAAAGATATTCGGCTGGCATCGTACACCAGGGCAAGACACTTACAAACGGTTCTTTGGCAAATTCACTCAATCTACTAACCAATCAGTAAGCGACTGTTTCTACCCCTGGATATTCGATAATCTCAAGTTCGACAACTTCACATTGGATATCGACTCTTCTGTAATGACACGGTACGGACAGCAACAAGGAGCAAAAAAAGGTTATAATCCAAAGAAAAGAGGCCGCAGCTCGCACCACCCACTGATTGCATTTATTGACGACGTTAAGTTAGTAGCCAACATGTGGTTGCGAAGCGGCGACACTTCATCAGCCAACAATTTTCTTCCTTTTCTGGAAGATACTTTGTCGAAGCTAAAAAATAAGACAGTAGGTCTTATACGCTTAGATAGCGGGTTTTGCCAATCCGACATCTTTGATCACCTTGAGCAAAAACAAATTGATTATATAATCTCTGCAAAGTTCACCCATCCCATACAGCGCCTGATAGCTGGTAAAAATGTATGGATAACGTTGGACAATGGAATAGAAATATGCGAACAGAGCCACCATGCGTCAGTTTGGCAAAAGCCTAGGCGAGTCGTTATCGTAAGACAAAAGATCAAAGATCGTCCGCAAGCAACAGGAAGACAGCTGAAGTTGTTCAAAGACGAAGAAGAATATCAGGGTTACCGGTATTCAGCCTACGTGACCAACCTCAAGTTTGCAGCATCTGACGTATGGAGACTATACCGTGGCCGTGCCGAAGCTGAGAACAGGATCAAAGAATTGAAGTATGATTTTGGCTTCGATAGCTTCAACCTCAATAACTTTTATGCTACTGAAGCCGCATTGACTTTTGCAATGATCGCTTATAACTTAATGGCGCTATTCAGGACATTCATATTGCAGGAAAAAACCCAGAAAACGCTATCTACACTACGTTACCGGACATTTGCTATCGGCGCTTATTTTGAAAAGCTGAACGGTAAACTCATACTCAAAATCGCGTTAAGCAAAAAGAGAAGAGCGTGGTTCTCCGGCCTTTGGAATTACTCTAAAGAGTTCGA
>CAIRTW010000061.1 GCA_903881585.1 uncultured Bacteroidota bacterium
GGTATAAATCATGCGAAGGTATTTCGCAAAAAAATCTCTCGCAAAGACGCAAAGGCGCAGCCCACTTATTTTGTTTTTAAGACCGCAAAGCGCGAGTGTAGGTTTTTGATGCAAATGTTAGTTGTCTAAAGGGTATAACTACAAACAGATAGCCCCTCTGGGGCATAACTTATTATATAAAAATACTTGTGGGTACACGGTAGCCTAAAAATAGCCCGCCGCCCGGCTGAAGCCGTTCGGAAGGGGAGGGGAGGTGTCACGCAGCTCTCATTTTTCTTGAAAATGATTGCGGTGTTCTTCAAGTAAAATCTATGGCCCACTGCCAAGTTTTAATGCAGCAATGAGATCAATTTTTCATCGCGGTGGTAGATGTCGCGGGTGAAGCGGATGTGCTTGCCTGTAGTGTCTTCGAATGCGGTGAGATAGGCGATGTGTACGGGTATCTTTGTTTTGAGCAGTTCCCACCTTGTCTTGTGGGTTTCTATCATGCTGTCGAGCTTGTCTTCGGTGTATCTCTTTTTTTCCAGTTCAGATAGTATATATATGGCCATTTCGCGGGGCTGCTGGAGGCGTATGCAACCGGAACTGAGGAAGCGGTCGCGCTTGCCAAAGTCGAGGCGGTGAGGGGTATCGTGCAGGTAGATATCCCAGGGATTGGGGAGGTTGAATTTCACAAAGCCCAGCGAATTATCATCGCCAGGATCTTGCTTATAGGCGTAATGTTTCAGGTTGTGCACGTTGAGTGACGAGGTTTTTATGATATGCCCCGTTTTTTTGTCGTACGCTTTCAGCCCTTTGCTGGCGAGGTATTTTTTGCCGCTTTTTTCAAAGCCTGGCACCACATCGTTTTTCAGGATGGTGGGCGGTACACCCCATTGCGGATTGATAACCACATTGGCCATAGTGGCATAAAGTGATGGCGTCTGCCGCTCAGGCTTGCCTACTACTACACGCATGTGCATGGCGTTGGCGCCATCCCTTCTTAAAAATAACTCCATTAGCGGCACATCGACCACGATATAGAGATCACCAAATTGTTTTTGCATCCAGCGTACACGCTCCATATTGGCGCCGAGTATCTGCAGATAGGATGCTGGCGTTATCGAAAGATGCTGTACCGTGAGGCTATCGAGCTTGCCTGTAGGCCTTAAACCGCAATAGTCCTGATATGCGGATACCAACTGCGCCTGCTCGTTCATAGTGTCATTCTCTGCGGTATGCACCCAGGGCAGCTCTGCCTTAATGACGAAGTTTATATTTTCGAGCGATGCGCTATCCGGTTTTTTCTGGTAATGCAGGGCTGCCAGTGCGTGATTAAAATCGGTGTCGCTCACCAGCGTGTAGTACCTGCGGTATTCATCGCGAAGCAACGTATAAGTGGGGACGTGGCTCCTGAAATCATCGAGGGAGTGATAAACACCTTTAGCTTCGGCCAGTAACTGCGGTGCAGTCCAGGCGGAATCATTGACGTGAAACCAGAGCGAGTCTGCCTTTCGCGGTGAAATTTCGCCCATAAGCAGATCTTTTGCCGCAGAGAGGTAACTGCGGGTGAGCATGGTATCAAATGAGATGACATCGTGCAGTGCATTATGCTTCGTAGTGTCGAGCCGTTGTTTCAGCTTTTTTATTGCAGACAGGTTATACCGCTCCGGGTTGATGCCGTCCATTTGCAAGTCTTCCAGCTCATTGACCAGTTTTTCGGAAGCATCGCTGGGAGTGTAATCTTCGCGGCTCCAGATAGGCAGGTAGCTGCCTGCGGCATATGTGCGCCACACATCAGCAGCAAGCGATCTTGCGATCTTTTTGTTTGTTGTGTCAACCGGTAACACCACGGTTTTCAGCTGTTTTGAAAATGCAAGGAACGAATCAGGCGGTTTGGGGCCTTTTTCTTTCCAATCATCTTCGCAGGAGCTAAGAAGTGTTGCAAACAATAAAACGGGGAAGACGAATTTGAAAAAATTACCGGAACGATGCGCGTACATATATGGGCGTGAGCCGCCGTTAAATTTATTTAAAGGTTAGCCGCTATCTCAATACAGATCAGCGAAGTGCTGACTCCTGTATATCATCCTTCGGCGGAAATCAGGATGTATTTTTTTATTTTTCTTTCTAGTTTGTACTATTACGGAGATAAATTTATGAATTCAACCCCAACTACCTCAATCGTATTGTAAGTGCGAATGAGCCGCCCGCCGTAGGTGAGCCAACCACCCCAGCTGAAAAGCATGCTTCGCTATGCTTTTCAGCGTCCCCTCCTAAAAACAGGAGGGGAGGTGTAGCGCACCCTCATTCTCTTTTCAAAAACATGCATAGATGAGATGAAAAGTATGATGAAGATAGCAAGGTAGTGTATTGCAAAAAGTGTTCCAAATTAAATTTCCAACTCCTTTATGGGGTCCCAGTAAAGGGTATCGAAATTTACAACTTTGTCGTCTTTGATCTCTATTCCTTCTTTTTCAAGCAATTGCTGCATTTTTTCGGGCGGGGAAAAATGGTGTTTGCCTGTGAGCATACCGTTACGGTTCACTACACGATGTGCCGGCACCTTTGGTTTTACCCCATCGCACAGATTCATGGCATACCCTACTACCCTGGCGCCTGAGGCTGCGCCTATGGCCGCAGCTACCGCTCCGTAGCTGGTGACCCTGCCTTTGGGCACACACCGCACCACCTCATAAATATTATCGTAAAGGCTCATTGGACCGGTTTTGGCAACTGGTGTGCCTTTATCCTTGTTTACTTTTTTCATCCTGGGTTCTTTTTAACAACAGATCAGTTCGTTTTGGTTCGGGCACCTTTATATAGTCGTACGGGCAGTTGAGGCAGCCATTGCCGCAGCAATACCCGCGGCGAAGCAGGTATGAGGCAGTAAAGACGAGGAGGCCATTCGGCAGTATGTAGTAGTCTTCTTGCAAGGTTACAGTCTAAAGTAGAAAGTAGAAAGTCTAAAGTTCGGGAGTATGCTTCGTTCAAGTAGAAAGTCTAAAGTTCGGGAGTGCCCATATCATCTTCTTTGACAACGTTTTTGTCAAATCTGCCGGTTAGTACTATAGGGGTTTGTGGTAATGAAAAACAGATATAGTAAATAGTTCGGCCATCGGCGAGGTGCATTTTTTCGTAAAAGGTCTGGATGGCGAGGGGGCCGGTGGCCTTGCCCTGGCCATAAATATCGGCGATATTTTCGTGAATAGTGCAGCCCTGTTCCTGTATTACCTCCAGAGTAAAATCGTAAAGTTCTTTAGAATCGGTCTTGAGGTTAATGCGGCCACCGGGTTTTAATATCTGCTGATAGGCATGCAGGAAGCGCTCGTGCGTGAGCCTGTTCTTGGGCTTTTTGAGAAATGGATCGGCGAAGACGATCCATATTTCACCCACCTCGTCCGGTGCAAAGTATTCGGTGATCTGGCCAATGTGAATGCGCAGGAAGGCAACATTAGTCAGCCCTTCGGTTAATGCGATCTTAGCGCCGTTGTATATGCGGTTGCCCTTTATGTCAACCCCAATAAAATTCCTGTCTTTATGCTCACGGCCAAGATTTACGCTGTATTCGCCTTTACCACATGCCAGTTCCAGTGTGATGGGGTTCTCATTTTTGAAAAATGCGCTCCAGTTGCCCTTCATATTTTCTGGGTATTGCAACACATTGCTGTAGGTATCGATAGCGCGGAAGCGAATCAGTTTTTTATGTCCCATAGTTGTTGGCTCCACTTTGCTAAAAAATAGCTGCGGCACACAAAATTCAAATTCCGGAGCCTAAATTCCAAAATATCTGAAAAACCGTAGCAATTAGATGAATTAACGATAATAAAATTCATAACTGGTAGGATTAATAAATTATACTGCTTATCTGCTTTAGGTGAGTGGTTTTTTAGGGGTTATTATGTCGTTGAGCGGCACTGGAGTTGTTACCATTGCTTGCTGAATCATCCGATAGAATAGTTTGCCTCGGTAGGTTGA
>CAIRTW010000062.1 GCA_903881585.1 uncultured Bacteroidota bacterium
ATGACCTTTCTGATAAAGTTGCCGATCTAGTAAAAAGCATTGAAAATGAAACTATAAAAACGCTCACATCCTTCGACTATTATATGAATAGCTTTAGTGCCGTTTTTTAATGTCTAATTGGTATAATTAAGTCTCTATTGCGCACTGACATAAGGCGATACCTTTAAATGATACCGCAATTTTAAAGCTATAACCTTAAAATAAGAATAAAAATGAGGCAAATATCAGTTTACATTAAAGACGGCGGCTTCCTCATTTCCTTCTTCAGCGACTCCTTTTTCTTACTATCCAGTCGCTTCTCTTTCGCCTCTTTAGATATTTTGGTGGGCTTGCGTTTCTTCGGCTTAATGAGGCTTTTGGCTACCAGTTGCTCCATTTTATTTTGGGCTATGGATTTGTTCTCTATCTGTGAGCGAGCCTCGCTGCTTCTTACTGCCAACTGACCTTCTTTGTTTATTTTCTTTTCCAGTTTTGACTGTATCAGTTCTTTTTCTTCGTCTGTAAAAAAGCGTGAGTTGGCCACATGCCACAGCGCCTCGGCCATGGTTTCCACCTTGTTCACGTTTTGGCCACCCTTGCCGCCACTACGCGCAGTTTTAAAAGATATTTCAGAAGAAAAGTCGTTCACACAGCAAAAGTAGGATTAATGTTTGGGGCGGTCATAAAATTGATAATAATAATGGCACTCGGCAGCATATATTTTCACCTTAGAGCCATCGGGCAGAAAACGGGTGTATTTTTCATCGCTTACTTCCGATGTTCGGTAAACCGGCTGGCCAAAAGAATTGTATCGAAACGTAAAGTTATGATAGAGGCCTTTTCCTCCGTCTTTGAACGATAAAAGCCAGTGATCGCCATTATAGGTGAGCGTGTCTGGTGTTAGTATGTTCCAGGTGGTATCTGCTTTCTTTTCCTGGCGGTATAACACAAGGTCACCCTTATTGTATTCATACGAATTTCGAACCGTAATAGAAGAGGAGTCACTCTTTATATACTCCGTGATCTGTGCGGAGATCGTTTTAGTTTCACCATTCGCGCCATAGGAAAAATTCACAACCCGGTTTGGTGATTCGATCTTTGTTACCTGGTTCTTTGAATCGAAATAGTACAAAAACCCTACAGCAGAATCGGCAGATGCGACGGGAACAAATTTCTTTAACGATAGCCTGCCGCTTTTGTCATACATATACTGGACATAGCCGGCAAGTACAGTGGAATCTCCCGTGCTGTCTGGCAAATAAATATTCCGGGATTCAATTAGTTTATTGCGGCCATATTTATTCACTGTTTGCGTGTTGGTCAACAGGTTTACCTGCCTGCTGAGAGCCCCGCTCTTATCGTACTCATTCCATTCTACATAAGAAGTGCTCCAGTTTTCAATGAACAATATCGAATCTTCCTTATTGTCCATTTTGATGGCCGAGTCATACTCCGCCGGATAAATATCATAGAAACCTGGATCGTGCAAATAGGCCATTTCGGGGTATTTATCGGTATCTACCGTATTCAGAAATACATACTTCAACTCATTGCTTCGGCTTTTGGTATACCCATAATGGATAGAATCAACCGGCACTGTGTATTCTTTGCCAGCCTCATCTTTATAAAGATAGTATCTGCTCTCGCCCACCAATCTTGTCAGTTGCTTTTGCGCATGGGCGTTTGCGCTTAGCAAGAGAATAAATACTACAATAAAGTTGACTGGTATTCTCATAATTGTCGGGACCTTGTGCGAAAAATGCGACATTGTTTCTCCTGTTAAATTAGCTATTTTTATTCACGCTTTTGTCATGCTTCCAGTTAGCCCCGGTTTACAAACATTAGTTATCACATCCATCCGCGAGGAGGCATCGGGGGTGAAAACTTTTTCTATCACGCCCGAAGACGGACGCGGTATACCCTATGCCGCCGGCCAGTTTATTACTTTAGTGTTCACCCATCATGGCAAAGAGGAGCGGCGTTCATTCTCTTTATCTTCCTCCCCTGTTCTAAATGAGCCGCTCGCTTTTACCATCAAGCGCATAGATAATGGTGCCTACTCCCGGCTGCTCATTGATAAAGCCCAGGTAGGAGATAAGTTATACACAGCAGGTGCTGCAGGCCTCTTCACATTGCCTGCGGAAATACCTGCCAAACAAATTTTCTTCTTTTCAGCAGGCATCGGCATCACTCCTGTTTTCTCTATTATCAAAACACTGCTGCACACTCAACCCGGCACTCATGCAGTGCTTATCTACAGTAACCGCTCACGGGAAGAAGTAGTTTTCTATAACAAGCTGCAAGCATTAGCAGAAAAATTTTCAGACCGGCTAAAACTGGTATTTCTCTACAGCACTTCTTTCGATCTTTCCCGTGCAAGATTGAGCAAGGCGCTATTGCCTGTATTACTCAAAGAAAATGCACTTGCACCAAAAACGGACCTGCTCTTTTATATTTGCGGGCCATTCAGCTACATGCGCATGGTCATAATATCGCTCGAGGAGCAGGGCATACATGAAGACCAGATCAGGAAAGAAAATTTCAACACTAACGACCGCAATATAATTAAGGTAGAACCGCCGGATAAAGCTACGCATACTGCTACTATCAAATACCTGGGCAGAGAATATTCTTTTCCCGTAGCATATCCAGACACCATTTTGCAGGCTGCAAAAAAGAACGGCCTTTCACTGCCCTTTAGCTGCGAGGTAGGCCGCTGCGGCAGTTGTGCTGCCCGCTGCACCAGCGGCAAGGTTTGGCTCTCCTACAACGAAGTACTTATGGACACCGACCTGCAACATGGCAGCATACTCACCTGTGTAGGGCATCCCGTAAATGGCGATGTAACTATTGATGTGTAGCATTTAGGTGTGGCACACTACCCGTTAATTCTGGTCCACACCCTTCTTACTCATATCCACCACATGCCATTGATCCCCCACCTGGTACAGCAGCAGGTATCGCGCTGCAGGCTGCTTCAGCGTAAGCTCATAAAAACGCCCGCCGTCTATCATGTTCAGCTTGTAGTCTTCGTTTTCGTAGCTATGGCCGCCCTGGCCTTCATACCACCACCAGGTGCCCCATTGGTTCAACGTCACACGCACCATGCTGTCGTTGAGCACTAAGGTATGCACACCATCTTCGGGCGTCTCCATGTTGTAAGATAGGCCGTCATACACCTTATTGCTGATAGCCTTTGCCGGCAGGAGCAGGTTGTGCATGAGCTTGTACTCACTATCTTTTTCAGAGCCTATCATAGGCACACCATGCATTGACTCCGGCAGATTCAGTAATACAAGTATCTTATCTCCGGCATCCGGCAGTTGCTGCAGCAACCCATAGTCCACTTTATATGACTTCCCCCAATACCTGCTCACCAATATCGCAAAGCGCAGGTTGGCCAACGCATATACTCCGAGCACTCCCCACCGCACATATTGCATGGTGATAAAGCCCGCAAGCACCGCCAGCAGCATATAAAAAAATGCTCCGGTGAAATAGGTATATCTGTCAAATAGCACCAGCAGCAAGTTCCCGAACCACAGTGGCAGCAGCAGCACAAAAGTTATAAGCATCCACGCAAACAGCAGGCTGGCCACTTTCCCTTTGCCGCTCATGGACTTGAAGCGATAAACAATATACCCGCAGATAGTTACCACCACAGCATAAAAAGCAACGATGCCCTTAGTGCTGTCGCAAAGATCATAGACCTTTTCCCTCACCTCATGCCCAAAGAACCTGCCCAGGAACAACAGATGGAAAAGATACTTCGCCGGCTTGCCAAGACCCGTCAGCGGCCCCGCAATAGCAGCATCAGTGCCTATTCGCGATACCCAGCTGCCGTACAGCACCCTGAACTCAACCAGTCTGAGGCAGAACATAATAAGCTCCGGCACAAAAAAGAGCAGCAATACTTTTGCAAACCGGCCCCTATTAGTCATGCCACCTGAATTATAGAATACCGTCAGCATCAGCACCAGCCATGGTGTTATGTAAAACACCTCCAGCGTATGTGTGGACAGCAGATAAACAATAGCCGCCCACCATGCATACTTGTTGTTCCCGGTATGTACGTACTTCCGCACCCATACCAGCACCAGCAATATAATTAGCAGCCCCTGCAAAAAATGAAACGAAGGCTCCCAAACCACTACCTCGGAGAGATAAGGTGATATGCAAAACAGGACCACCCCGGTAAAAGATATTTCCCTGCTGTTCTTTACGCCCACATCATCAAGTAATGCCTGGCACAGACCGAACAAAAGCGTAGCATTGATGACATGTAGCGTAATAAACAACAAGTGCCACAGCCATGCATGTATGCCGAAGATCTGGTAGAAGATCCACGTCACAAACTGTGTTACCTGGTAGAGGCTGGTAACTTTAAAATTGCTGCGGTTGATGTATTCCCAAAAGCCGCGATTCTTCACCTGGTCCAGCCAACCCGTAAAGTCGGTTACGAATCCAGCCTTGGCAGCCGGCAGGTAAAGGATAAACATCAGCGCCCACAAAATGCAAAACACTCCGACCCGCTTTTTTTGCGCGGCATTTTCGGGGGTCATGAGGTCAATATTTGAATTGCTATCGTTAAGCACTTAGATGGTGTTACTACAAATATACTCATCGATATGCTTTGTAGTATGCGCTCATCCAGCCTATAAATGCAGCATCATCGCCGCCACACTAAAATAAATGATAAGCCCCGTTACATCCACAAGCGTAGCCACAAACGGCGCCGATGATGTGGCAGGGTCCAGCTTCAGCCTTTTCAGCACTATTGGTATCATGGATCCGCTCAGAGTGCCCCACATCACAATGCCGATAAGGGAGAAGGAAACGGTAAGCCCCACCAGCACCCAGCTCCCCGGCACCCCTCCCTGTGGGATGCCTGACTCCTGGGCAACTGCGCGGATATTATAATTCCAGAAAGAGAGCTTCTGCCATATGGTGATGCGAACAAACCCGATACTGCCTAGTATAAGGCCCAGTGTGAGACCCGAGAATATTTCACGGCGCATTACATACCACCAGTCGCGCGGCGACAATTCTTTAAGGGCCATAGCGCGTATGATAAGCGTTGCTGCCTGCGAGCCGCTGTTGCCACCGCTGCTCATGATGAGTGGCACAAACATGGCCAGCACAACCAACTTATCCAGTTCACCCTGGAAGTGCTGCATGGCAGTAGCCGTCAGCATTTCACTCAGAAACAGGATGATGAGCCAGCCCGCCCGCTTTTGTATCAGCGTAAAGAAGCCCGTTTTCACATACGGCAGGTCCAGCGATTCCACACCACCAAACTGCTGCATGTCTTTGGTGTCTTTTTCTTCCGCCTCATCGATCACATCATCTATCGTCACCACCCCCATCACCACATTATTGCTGTTGGTCACCGGCAGGGCCACACGGTCGTACTCCTTAAATTTCTGTATCGCGTCCTCTATGCTGTCCTGTATGTCCAGTTTCACATAAAATCCGTCCATTATGTCCTCTATCGTCTTGCTGTGCTCGTTCAGCACCAGCCGGCGTATCGGTATATCGTCCACCAGTTTGCCGGTATTGTCCACCACAAAGATCACATTGGCGGCAGGTGTATCGGTATAGAACCGGCGCAGATGTTCTATCGCCTGGCCTATGGTCCATTCCTTTCTTACAGTGGTGAAGTTGGTATTTATCAGGCGCGCCACGCTGTTTTCCGGGTAGCCCAGCAGGTCGTAGGTAGCCAGCCTGTTTTTATCATTCAGCAGATTCAGGAATTCCGTTACCTGCACACCGTCCAGCGTATCAAAAAACGCGATACGGTCGTTCGACTCCAGGCTGTTCAGGATGTTCGATATTTTCGGACGCGGCAGCTCATCTATCACCCCTATCTGCAGCACATGGTCCAGGAACGAGAATATCTGTATCTGTATTTTTTCCGGTAAAGAGAGGAAAGTATTTATCGCAAATTCTTTCGGCAGTGAGCCCAATAGCTTAGACACCTCAGCCGGATAGTCTTCATCCTTGCTGTGGTGCAGCAACTCGCTGAGGTCGCCTTCCAGAATTTTCTCCCTTAGATCCTGAACCAGCATTGCCATCCATATTTAATAGATTTAGAATTGGATTGTACTTACCGAAAGTACGCTTGCCCGAACGTACTTCTGTACGGGCGGGCAAAATTAACCTTATTTCGGTAGCTGCAAACAATTAATTTGAGCGTTTTCAGGCTATTTCATTAATTAATCATTAAAAATATTGGGGGTTGTAGAAAATGGCAAGTGGATACCTGGTTTTTAAAATATCATAAATGTTAATTCTGATGATTGTCCTTTGCAGATATTTGCCAGATGAGTTTCTATTGAGAAAATAAAAGAACTTCGTAAAGTCTGCCATCAGCCCATGAAAAAACTATTTTCTTCTGTCCTTCTTCTTTTCATAACAGCAACCGCTTTCTGCCAGAACGCTGAGATAGACGACTATACCCGCAACATACAGATCAACCCATACAGCGCCGAATCTTATTACGGCAGGGCCAACGCCAAACGCAAGGCGCACGACACCACTGGCGCTATAGCAGACTATACAAAGGCGATCTCACTTGATCCAGCACTGAAGAAAGCTTACTACAACCGGGCCTATACTTTCTTTCACCTCAGAAAATACAAAAACGCTATAGACGATTATTCAACAGCTATTGGTCTTGATACGGCCTATGCAAAGGCATATTACAGCCGTGGCGAAGCAAAATTTGAAGCACACGATTATACCGGTGCCATAGCAGACTATTTCGCTGCAGACAAAATTGATACGGTTTTCGCTATTCCTTACTTCAAAGTTGGTATAGCCAAATACCGCCTCAATGATCTGGCTGGCGCAATTACCGATTACACAAAAGCCCTGGAAAAAGATACGGCCAGGGCACCTATCTATTTTAATCGTGGTGAAGCAAAGTATGCGCTGAAAGACTATTCCGGTGCTATAGACGATTATACAGCCTCAGTAAATATCAAAAGAGATCCTGCGACCTACAACAGCCGGGGCAATGCGAACAACAAGCTTAACGGCCCCGCCGCTGCAATAACCGACTATACCATCGCGCTGTTGCTGGATAGTAATTATTCGACCGCATACTACAACCGGGGCACTGCCGAATACGCGCAGAATGATTTTGTAAAAGCAATTGCAGATCACTCCAAAGCAATAAAAATAAATCCGGGATATGTGGAAGCCTATATTGGTCGGGGCATGGCAAAAGCAGCACAGCACAACTACGCCAATGCTATTACCGATTATTCCAAGGCACTGGAAAAAGACAAAGTGAACGCAACTGCCTACTACCAGCGGGCAGAATCCCGCTACGCACTGAAGGATTATAGTAAAGCCACCGAAGACTATAACAAAGCCATAAGCATAGATCCCAAAGACGCAAAAATGTACAACGGACTCGGAAATGCAGCCCAGGCCCTGAAAGATGAAAATGCAGCTGTAAACGCATACACAAAGGCCATCGGCCTTGATCCGTCCTATACACGGGCATATGTGAGCAGGGGTGTAGCAAATGTGGCGCTGCTAAAGTATGAAGTTGCTGTAACGGATTTTAATAAAGCCATAGCGTTAGATGCCAGGTTTGCCGGTGCATATTACAACCGCGGTATTGCCCGGTTTAAAATGCAAAATGACAGCGGAGCTATAAATGATGAGAACAAAGCCATAGCCCTCAACCCCACCTACGCCGAAGCCTGGTACACCCGTGGCCAGGTAAAGAGCGACATGAAAAACGATACCGATGCTATTGCAGATTACGACAAAGCGATCGCCCTGATGCCCGCTTATGCCGAGGCTTTCTATAGCAGGGGCATATCAAAAGTGAAATTGCAGAACGATACGGGGGCGATAAACGATGAGAGCAAAGCCATAGCGCTGAACCCCAACTATACCGATGCCTACTACAACAGGGCCGTTGTAAAAAGCATGTTACAGCAGGACAGTGCAGCTATAAAAGATTACAACAAGGCTTTATCGCTGAATCCATCTTTTAGCGCAGCTTACTACAACCGCGCCATATCCAAAAACAAGATCCAGGACCACAGCGGCGCACTAGCCGACTATACTGCCGTAATAAAGATAGATACTGGCTCAGTGCAGGCATATTACAACAGGGGAGCAGAACGTGCAGCATTAAAAGACGACAGTGGTGCCATAAAGGACTATAACAAAGCAATATCGCTAAGCCCCGGCTTTGCAGGAGCCTACGTAAGAAAAGGCATCTCCGAAGACAATCTGCAGAACGATAGCGCAGCGGTTGAAGAGTTTACCAAAGCCCTCGACCTGAGTCCCGATACACTGGCTTACTACAGCCGCGGCACTGCAAAAATAAAACTCGCCAACTACGACGGAGCCATAGGCGACTTCACCAGTGCCATAGACATGGACTCCCTGTATGCAAAGCCCTACACTTTTCGCGGTGTATGCCGTATACTCACCGGTGAAAAAAAGAGCGGCTGCAACGACCTGAAAAACGCACAAAGGCTCGGCGATGCGAGAGCAGAGAAATATATAAAGGATGCCTGTAAGTAACCATTGGGATGTTGAAGGGACACTAAACAGAGCTGTTTAACCAATCTCTTATTTTTCATAAAATAAGGCACGTAATACCTCCCCTCCCCGTCCGAACGGCTTCAGCCGGGCGGGCTGTTTTTAGGAGGGGACAACCGGTCGCTTGCGACCGGTTTGGGGTGGTTGGTTCGCGCCGGACACCCTACGCATTTCGCGCATAAAAAAAACGCCCCGGAATAATATCCCGGGGCGCAGCAATCATTAAGAAGATCTTATTTCAGTTCCACCTGGCCACCGCCTATGCGGTAACCGCCATTGTAAATAGTAATTGTGTAAACGCCGGATTCATAGTCGGCTTCCTGGTTCCATTCTATGCTTATGTCTTTTACGGGCTCGTTGGTAACAAGAGGTATATCTTTCTGTACACTGTAATTCAACTGGCTTCCGTTGCTTATAGTTGTAGATCCGGAACCAGCAGCAGTATTACTGAGCAGATTGCCTGCAGGGTCTTTGATTACGAGATACAGTGTCTTAGTACCATTTTCAGCTACCCTGTTTTCGTCTATGTCAAAGGCCACCTTCAGCTCATCGGCCCTGCGTGCACGATTGGTTTCCTTTTCTTTGGTACCGTGCTTTTTCAGGTGTATAGCCTCAAGCCTGATGTTTGATGCATGTAATACAGAACCAAGAGCCAGCACCTTGTTGTATTTAGAGAGCAATTCGTCTCTCTGGCGCATCAGGTCCTTTTTATCGTTTTCAAGTAAGCCGAGCTGTTGTTCGTAGGCCTTCTTCTTTTCGTTCAGGTCATCCTTCATAGAGGCTATAAGCTTCTTGTCGGTTTTCAGCTCGCTGGCAAGTTTCTTGTTGTTGCTGGCAAGGTTGCTGTTTATGCTCTTCAGTTTGCTGATCTGCAGGTCCTTTTGCGCGATCTGGCTATCGAGGCGGGCGCTTATGGTAGCATATTCATCCATCTGCGAGTGCGAAGCATTGGCCTGGGCCTGTATAGTGTCCTTAGCCATGGAAAGGGAATCTTTCAGTGCCTTGTTTTCCGTATTAGCCGGTGTGTTGCTGTTGTTGCACGAACTGGTCGCGCTGATCACACAGGCAACAATCGGCGCATACATAAACGCCATGCGCAATCTGTACAAAAAGGCGTTCGTTTTGAGTTTGTTTATCATCGTTAATTCTGTTTTGTTATTCATAAAATGTTGTTTTTGAGTGTTTGTGAGATTAGCTATAAAAATCGCGCCTACAGCACTTTATACATCTGCGTGGCAGAATGTACATACTGTGTGGGCTCAAATGTTTCGTCAAATGTAGACTTTAACTGGTTGAGTTTTTCGTCCAGTTTGCCCACATTGCTGCCTATTTCTTTGTTGTTCTTGTATTTGGTAATAAGGATCGTGTATTTGTTGATGTGGTGCTTTATCCGGTAAGTGAGGTCTCCGTACCTCACCTTCAGCGACTGCACATCCATAAGCTGGTAGTATATGTTTTCCTTCCAGTCCTTCGGGTTTTGCTTCTTCATGTCCACTACGTAGTCACCGGCCTTCTGGCGCAGCATGGTGAGGTATATGTAGCGCTTGCTGGCGTCACTTTGCCGGGTAAAACCGTTGTTTACGTTGTCGCGGTCCATGTTGAGCATGCGCATGTTCCGGTCTATCACCGTGTCATACTGCACCTGCATCTCTTCCAGTGATTGTGTAATGCCGTCCCACTCGTTTTCTACCAGGTTCTTATCTGTGGTAAACTGGCTGAGTGCAGCAGTAACCGCAAACATCTTTTCGGCTTCCACTTTCAGATCTCTCCGCTTATGACCAATAGAGTTCACATAATCAGCCATTCCCGAAAACAACAACTGCGAATACGCGCCAACAATAGGCACTCCAAACGAAATGCTTCCGGTAGCGGTAATTACTTCACCTATGGTCTTCAAGGTGGCGCTATTATCCTTGGTCTTATCCACATACACCCTGAATTTTTCGTACCCCGCCCTGAACCCGTCGTAATTCATAGGATTGCTGGTTTCGGTAAGGGCATTGAAAAAATCCTTGGTAGTGCGAAACAGGATGAGTGGTTTTATTTCCCGATCCATAGATACAAGGTTGATAATCGCAGACTGGTAATTTGCCTCATACACATTGAGCTCATTTTGCTCCACGGCTTTTTGTTTCTCCTCCAGTATTTGCACCCGCTCTACTATCTTGTCAAGGCGCTCCTTCGGGTTACCGGTCAGTTTTATGACGCTGTCCAGGCGGCTTACCTTGCCATCCAGCCGGGTTATGGTAGAGTCCACCACTTTGTTCTTGCGGTCCAGGTTCTGCTGAATGTCGTTAAGTATTTTCTCACGGACACCTTTCTCAGTAAGCGATGTGTCCGTTATCCCGGCAATTGCAGGTATAAAAAAACACAGGCACAGGAAGGTAATAATGGTCTTTTTCATGTTGCTGTTATTTGGCTGTTACTTGTATTTACTTATATAACTAGTAAAATAACACACTAAAAACGTTTCGGTATTAACGTAATACCATGATAATTAGTGTATTTGCTTTAAACAAAAGCGATGCAACCGGTTGGTGGTCCTCTAAGGCTAAGTAAAAGCTGCTCATGTGAAGGGATCAGAAAATAAGAGGAAATACCTACCAGCTTATCTGCAAATTCAGGAGCAGCCTGGTACAAGTCTATCGGGCAAATATCAAAGCTACAGTCGCCACCCATGTAGCGGACTTTCAAATGATCGTTCCTGGTTATGGCTTTGAAAGAATGGCCGGCAGTGATAGTCCTTTTTGTGCAGTTCTTTGATGATGGTGTATAATGTGAGGCCTGTATGGCATGAAAGGCTCTCTCACAGCGGGATCTGCCTTCGCTGGAAAAGACAGACAACAATAAAAACAAAAAGGGAACTATGAATTTACCTTTAGCCATTGGCAATTTTGTAACGTAAAATTAGAGATTTAAATAACCTTCTTCAATATATTCGATAATAGAAATGTTAATTTTTTTAAAATGAAAACGAGACTACCCACATGTCTCTTATCAACTTATCAACATATCTCCCTATCCCATACCTTTGCATTATGAATACAGAATCAAAGCTTCGCGAACTTCTTGACAAACGCATCCTGATAATAGATGGCGCTATGGGCACTATGGTGCAGCGCTACAGGCTGGAAGAAGCAGATTATCGCGGTGAGCGGTTCAAAGACTGGCATACTGACGTGAAAGGAAACAACGACCTGCTGTGCCTTGCGCAACCGCATATCATAAAAGAGATACACCGTAAATACCTGGAAGCGGGCGCAAACATACTGGAGACCAATACATTCAACGCGCAAGTAATATCGCTGGCGGATTATGATATGCAGCCTCTGGCCTATGAGCTTAATGTAGCTGCTGCAAAGCTGGCAAAGGAGGCAATACAGGAATATCGTGCTACTAATAACCTTACTGTGTCCGATCACTTTGTTGCCGGAGCCATAGGCCCCATGAACAAAACGCTTTCGCTGTCGCCCGATGTAAATAATCCCGGGTACCGTGCTGTTACATTTGATGAAGTAGCCGATGCTTATTATGAGCAGATAAAAGGACTGGTTGATGGCGGTGCAGATATACTGGTAGTGGAAACTATCTTTGATACACTCAATGCAAAAGCTGCCATATACGCGATCAATAAATTCTTCCGTGATACAAAACATGAAAAACTGCCGGTGATGATCTCCGGTACCATTACTGATGCATCTGGCCGCACACTGAGCGGGCAAACGCTGGAGGCGTTCTATATATCTGTGATGCACGCCAATCCTATAAGCATTGGCCTGAACTGTGCGCTTGGCGCCGAGCAGATGCGCCCGCACGTGGAGGAACTGGCACAGATAGCAGCTTGCTATGTGAGTGCCTACCCCAATGCCGGCCTGCCAAACGCAATGGGCGAATATGATGAAAGCCCCGAGCATACCGCATTTGTTATTTCGCAGTGGGCGAAGGAAGGATGGGTGAATATGGTAGGCGGCTGCTGCGGCACTACACCAGACCATATAGCCGCCATAGCCAAGGCCATGAAGAAATACAGTCCACGGCCTTTGCCGGAGATGATGGTTGCTTAGAATTTGAGTATATTAGTTCCGAATTTTTCTCAATGATCAGCCAACTCCATATCCGCAATTTCAGAAGCATACAAAGCGCCGACCTAAATCTCGGTAAAATAACTGTGCTTACTGGTGCCAATAATAGTGGGAAATCGAGTTTTATATACGCCCTATTAGTTCTGAAGAATATTGTCGATAATCCAAACAGAAGCATAGATAACTTTTTGAATTTACCTTTTATAAACCTTGGTGGGTTTGAGCAGGTTGTGTTTAACAAAGATATCGCAGCAAATATAGCACTTGGCGTTACAATTGAAGATAGTGTATGGGAGGTAACATACTATGTTAGATTTAATCCCCAATCAGCATTAATTAATTTATTCATAAATAAGCCCGTCTCTGAAGAATATCATATTGAGATTGCGTTTCCATATTCGGCGAATAAGGCTATAAATATTACTCAGGCGATTAATGGGGCGGAGGTAAGTATTAATTGGAATGGTTTTATAGCATCTTTTTCTGATAATCCGCCTTTAATTAGCAATTTGGAAATGTCCTACTTATGGCCTTTTCAAATGCCTATCAATACATTCTCTGGAGCAGATTTTGTACCAATCAGACGAGGTTTCACTCAACCGTTTTATGGCCAGGTGCCGTTACAATCTCAAATATCTACGGAAGAAGAAATTGCTACTTTGCTAACCATTGATAGTATACTGGTTAATAAAATCGCGTTCTATCTTGAAAAAATCGTTGGTCATGGGTTCTTGGTTCAAAAAATCCAAAGTATTTCAAGTTTTTACTTATTAGCAGACGACAAAAAAACGGGGTATGTCTCATATTTAGTAAATGAGGGCTTAGGCACTAATCAATTAGTAACTATACTGGCAAAGGTTTTGCAGGACAAAAACAAATTTATCTGTATTGATGAACCTGAAATCCACCTGCACCCTTCTATTATTGATAAGCTGGTATCAGTAATGATAGAGATCGCTGAAAAAGAAGACAAACAATTTCTCGTCTCCACTCATAGTGAGCACTTTATCACTGCGTTGTTAAACAGCGTAGTGAAAAAAGACATCAGCAATAATGATGTAAAGGTCTACTACCTCACAAAAGACGGGAAAGAAACAAAGGCGGAAGAGCAGGCAATAAATGAGAAAGGACAGATAGACGGCGGGCTGAAAAACTTCTACGCATCAGAGCTTGATAATTTGAAAACACTCTTCAATATAGCCTGATAATGGATTTCGTTATTAATGAGTGGTTTCCAGAATATTGCAGGGTTGAAACACCGAACGAAAGCAAAGAATTATTAAGGGTATTTCTGGAAAAATTCATGCAAAAAACGGACGTATTATATGTCCGGAATCCAAGCCCCTTTTTGAGAAAATTATATACCTACGCTAAAGAATACCAAAGCCATAGCGATGTTTCCACGCTAAAGATAATAACCTACTTTATTACCCGGGTTGTTAAGGACAGCAAACGGTGTGTCTTTATTGACGATGAATGTGTGCTCGATGAGCAAATTCTTGAAAAGCTGAATGAGCCGGGCACCAATTACTACAGCGATACTTATCTATTTGAAGCCGCATCGAAGACGGAAAGCAAAATAATAATAACCATGGACGATAAACTTTGCAGACAAATGCACAATGTTGCCGGTTACCAGGTAATCAATCTAAAAGATTTTTTACGAAACTACTAACCTTCTTTTATGAGACCCTTTCTTCTTGCCTTTCTTACTTTCATTACTACAAATGCCCTCGCGCAGGACAGCGTAAAATTGTCCGGAAGGATTCTAAACCCTCAGTCCGATAGCTTTATTGTTAGCTATAATGACAACATCATTGCTTACTATCCCAAAGATTTTATTGCTCGTGTGGACCCAAAGGGGAATTTCTCCATGGCTTTTCCTATACCGCGTGGTGTATATACCCAGGCCACTATTATCCATCGTGGCAAGATAGCTGAGGTAGTATTTCAGCCGGGCGATAGCCTTACCCTGTCGGTGGATGCCGCGCATTTCGACAGTACGCTGCACTTTAGCGGCCGAGGAGGTGCAGTGCAGAACTTCATAGCAAAACACACAATAGCCACCGGCCGCATAAATCAATATGTGCTGAAAGTAAAAACGCACGTCAACAAAGAGCCGGATGACTTTTTGAAGAGTGTAGAGGCCGAGCGAAAAATAGAAAATGAATTTCTTGACAAGAATAAATCCGGCCTGCCTAAATCTTTTATCAGCTATTGGACCAACCTGTACCAGTATTACAACTACTTTTTCATGGAGCAATACCCGCAGATGCATGCCATGGTAAAAGCAAGAAAATACACCGACTCGATACCGGAAGCTAACTATTCGGTAGTCTCTCATCTGCCTTATGCGTTCAACGATTCGCTGCTAGAACTTTCTCCTTACTTACTTTATCTCACGGGTATTTTTGAAGTAAAGCTAAAGGCGGCAGGATATACCTTTTACGGGCACGATACAACGGCCTATCGCAAATTCCAGGATAGTGTACTGCAACTCGTTTACAAACAGCTGCCCACTAAAAGTGCAGAATACTACATGGCACAAAATCTTTACGGGCGGGCTAGAAACCAGCCGATAGACAGGACAGAATTCATGTATGCCGATTTTAAAAAGCACTGGCCCCAAAGTGAATACCTGCCCACGCTGGATAAACAGATAGCTCTTGCTGAGCGCCTGGCACCCGGCCAGTCTGCGCCAGATTTTGATATAACTACGCCCGATGGCAAGCACATGAAACTCTCCGATCTCAGGGGTAAGGTGGTCTATATAAATTTCTGGGCGAGCTGGTGCAAACAATGCATCGGCGAGATCGTTAAGGAAGGAAAAATGAAAGAGCTTATCAAAAATAAGCCACTGGAATTTGTGTATGTATCCATAGACAATGATACCACGGCAGACAACAATTTGATAGTCAAATACAAAATGGACGGACTGTTCACACACAGCAACGGCGAGTGGAGCTCACCGGAAGTACAGCTATACGGTGTGCAGGCTTTGCCAGCGTATTTCCTTATAGATGAGGATGGAAAATTTGCAATGCAAAACCCACCTCCATCGCCTCTTCAGTCAACCGAACTTATTCTGGCGTTGGAAAAGCTCCTCAAATAGGTCTTTTACGACGGTCATTGCTGTACATAAAGCTGACATCAGGCGTGGATTGTTATTTATCTTAGCGTATAAATTTTTGCGGAATATCTGTGATGCATTCAGTATCACAATGGCAATTAATAAAAAAATAGAGACGCAATGGGTTGCGTCTCTACGAAATATAAATTTTCTGCTGTGACTTTGAAAACAAACCGCGGGGTAATAATGCCTTTGTGAGCGATTATTTTACTCCGGGTTGTAATTGAACTTAAAGCCGATACCGTGTATCGTCTGCAGTTTAGCTACGTTCTGTGATTTAAGGTATTTACGCACCTTGGTAATGAACACATCCATGCTCCTGCCGAGGAAGTAATCGTCCTTGCCCCATACGCTCATGAGTATCTCATCGCGCTTCAGCACACGGTTGGCATTCAGGCACAGAAATCGCACCAGATCTGCTTCCCGCTGGGTTAGCTGGTGGCTCACCTTCTCATTGCTAAGGGTAAGATTGGTATAATCAAACAAGAGGTCTCCTATCTTAAAGATAACCGGGCCGAGGTCATCTTTCTTCTTACTGCGTTTCACAAACACCTGTATCCTGTGCAGAAGCTCCTGCAGGTTGTATGGCTTGGTGATGTAGTCATCGGCGCCGCTCTCAAAACCCATGATCTTGTCATTGTCCATGTTTTTGGCCGATAACAAAATGATAGGAATATTCTCGTTCTTCTTACGGATGCTGTTTGCCAGTTCCATGCCGTCCTTTTTGCCGGGCAGCATTACATCAAGCAAGCAGATGTCGTAGATGTTTTTCATGAACTGATGCCAAGCGGCATCACCCTCAGTACAATGAGTTACATCGAAGTCCTGCTTTTGCAGAAAATCTTTCACCACATACCCCAAAACAGGGTCATCTTCCACCAACAGTATTTTAAGTTTCGGTTGTGACATAGGCACGAAAAAAAATAAATTTGACAATTTTCCTTCGGCTAATATAATACCTATTTGTTAATAACCGAAATTTAATCAACAATTTAATATATAATGACAAAAGATTTATTTTATCCGGCCCGGGTTCTGCGCAATAAATGAAGCCCAGGAGTTGCCGGTTCCGGCCTTGACCTTAGGTGCATTATCTTTTTTTAAGGCGGCAGTTTTGCTCTGGTAATGATGGCAGAGGGCGGCTGCAACGGCATCAGTAGCATCCAAAAACCGCACATCTTCGGTAATGTTAAGCGTATGTTGCAGCATTTTCAACACCTGTTCCTTGGTGGCATTTCCCCTGCCGGTAATTGATTGCTTTATTTTGCGGGGCGCATATTCTACGGCATGGAGATCGTGCATCATGGCGGCGGCTATGGCCACGCCCTGCGCGCGGCCCAGTTTCAGCATACTTTGCACGTTCTTGCCGAAGAACGGCGCTTCTATCGCAACTGCATGTGGTTTATGCAGGGTGATAAGGCTTTCCATTTTTTTGAAAATAAGCTGGAGCCGCTCTGCATGGTCTTTATGTTTGGATAAATGTAATACACCCATTTCTATGAGTGATACGTTACTTTTGTTAACAAGGATAAGCCCATACCCCATCACTATAGTACCGGGGTCAATTCCAAGAATTATCTGGCTCTCTTTCAAAAAAGTATGGATTAAGCATTGTGAACAAAAATACCAAAATATGGCTTAACTATCTGGTTCGCGCAGCTATTTCATTATTGCTGCTCTGGAGCATATACATGCAGGTACAGAAGCAACTTGCGGGAATGGATACCGCCATATGGAAGCAAACCGGCCAAAGTGTTTTTTTGATGTTATGCGTTGTCCTGCTGTTTGTTAATATCTTACTGGAAAGTGGGAAATGGTACCTGCTTACCAATTCAGTGGAGCACATCGTTTATCCCAGGGCGCTTGCCAGTTACCTGGCGGGCATGGCGTTTTCTCTTATAACGCCCAATCGCGTTGGCGACTATCCCGGACGCGTTCTTTACCTGGGCCGGAGCAATACGTTCCGGTATGTTAATGTTTCGGTATTGGGTATTATGTCGCAGTTATCGGCCATATTTCTTTTCGGGCTTTTGGGGCTCATATACTATAATATAGTTTTTCCGGCAATGATAGCACGCGTGGCGCTGGCATTATGCTTCCTGGCCAACATCGGTATTGGCATCGTTTACTGGCGCTTTGAAAAATGGCTGCCTTCTCTGGTCCACATCAAGTGGCTGAAGAAGTTCGTTATATATGGCAGGTCTCTGAGGCGCGTTACCACACGTAGGCAAATAATAGTATTGGGGCTCTCTGTATTACGGTTCGCCGTCTTTACGGCACAGTATTTGTTTTTACTGCGGTGGATGAATGTTGAGATACCGCTGGGCGAAGGATTTATTGTTGCCGCATTATTTTTCTGGGTAATGGCAGTGATACCCTCCATAGCAGTGGCAGAGTTGGGTGTTCGTGGCAATGTGAGCTTGTATCTTTTTCATCATTTTTCACCAAATACTGTAGGTGTGCTTGCAGCAACTATAGGCATATGGTTGCTCAATCTTATTTTACCGTCAATTTTTGGCAGTATATTGATAATGAGAATGAGATTATTACGTTAGTATGGTAGATTTATGAAAGCACTAAGAAGAGAGAAGATGAATGGATTATTTAGACTGGTTCTTTGTGCCTGCTTTATCGGGTTATCGGCAGCGGCATTTGCACAAAATGACTTTTGCAATACGAAGAATACCAGTTTTAAAGATGGGGAGAAGCTGACCTTCAAGGTCTTTTACAACCTGAATTTCGTATGGATAAATGCCGGTAATGCCTATTTCAGCACGGTGCAGGAAGACCTGAACGGCCGTAAGGTGTATCACATAACCGGGGATGGGAAAACCGCCAAATCGTATGAATGGGTGTATAAAGTGAATGACCGGTATGAAACCTACATAGACAAGGAAACCATGCTGCCACTAAAGTTTGTGCGGAATGTGAACGAGGGCGGCTTCAAAATAAATCAGGATGTTACTTTCGATCATAAAAAAGGGAAGGTTACGTCCAATAAAAAGGTGTACGATATACAAAAATGTACGCAGGACGTGCTGTCCACTATCTACTTTGCGCGCAATATAAACTACAATAAATACCAGCCGGGAGACAAGATACCCTTCAGCATGTTCCTTGATGATAAGGTTTACAACCTCTATATTAAGTACCAGGGCAAGGAGAAAATAAAAACAAAGATGGGCACATTTAATGCCATCAAGATAGTGCCGCTGCTTATAGAAGGCACAATATTCAGCGGTGGAGAAAAGATGACTGTTTGGGTAAGTGACGATTCAAACCATGTTCCGTTGCGCATTAACAGCCCTATACTGGTAGGCAGTATAAAGGTGGATCTTATTGACTACAGCAAACTGCGAAATCCCTTTACATCAATAATAAAAGAGAAGAATGGGCACTCAGAATCAGAATAGCCGCTTGTTTTTCTTTATGGTCGCTATGTATTCCAGCAGGTCCGGCGAGGGTTTCAGCCATAGGAGCATGAGCGCATAAACGATAATGATAACAGTGCTGCGGATGACTATATCAGCAAATGTGCGCACATATATATGGTGTGCCTGGTCGAAAAAATGCGGAAAATAATAACCGGCAGCAAGCGCTGCGCCAGCGGCAACTAGTACCAACATGGTTCCCTTTGAAAAGGGCTGCATGTCCAGCTTTTTCCAGACAAACAGGAATTTCAGGATGTTAAATGCCATAAGTATTGTGGTGGTACTCCAAGCCGCGCCATATATGCCATAGCGTGGCACCAGTACCCGTATCAGCAGAAACAGAACGCCCATAAGAAACAGCGACAGGTAAAAATTGAATTTGTAGTAATTAGCTATCGACAACACCTGGTCGTTCATACCGGTGGCAATGTTAACTATGTTGCCTATGGACAGAATGGCAAAGACGGGTATGATCTCTGTGTAACCATTCCTGATGATCGCAATAGCGTTTTCGAGGCTACAGCAAAGCAGCACGGCTATTCCAACAGTAGGGATAAGGATATTGATAGACGACCGGGAAAAAATGTTTTTTGCTTTGGGCATATCATTGTCGGCAAACGCCTTTGCAAGCACCGTGAAACTGGCCGGCTGCATGGCTTTCATCGGCAATTGCAAAAAGGAAATAAAGAAAACAGCATTAGAATATATCGCCACGGAACTAAAACCATTACGATCGTAAAACGGCAGCGAGAGTGCGTCCATATACCCCATAAGCAGCACAGAGACCGTTAATAAAAAGTGATACCAGGAGAAATGAAGCATCTCCTTGTATTCGCCTTTTGTAAAGTCGCCCGGGTGGAACGAGATACCGAAACCTTTAGTAAGCGCGGAAAGGAACAGGAAAATCACTACCGGCAGAAAGTAAATAAGTATAGAGCCGATCACAAAGATATTGAAGGCGATATACCCGAACCCGAACAGCAGGATCAGTAAAATACTACCCGCTCTCACCACCACCTCCCTCATAAATGCCGATACCGCTACTTTCATCTGCGAGCCCAGGTACTGCTCCAGGATCACCATATAAATAAACAATAACGTATACAAAGGAAGCCAGTAAAAGTAACGCTGCATGTAGGGAATATCATCAGGCTGAAAATGAGGGAGTATCCAGGAATGCAGAAAGATATATACCAGTGAAAATATTGCCGCAATGACCAGTGGCAAAAGAAGGCAAATAGTGATGAGCGATCTCTTTTTGCGTGCGTCATTGGCGTACCGGTGAATATAAACCGCAAGTGTATTGTTAAGCCCGAGTAGTAATATCTGGGATATCACTACCGCGTAGTTGGTGAGGTTCCGGGTAAAGCCCAGTTGCGGTTTCGTAAGATATTTGATGGACAGCCAAATGATCAGCCCGCCAAGGATGGCCCCAAGGATCACAACAATAGAATTTTTTGCAGATTGCCGGAAGACAACACCCATGTGCGCAAAGGTAAATGTTAGCAAACGTAAGATACAGGAACATTCAATAATGTTAAAAGTTTATATTTCGACGCTAATAGGTGTCCCACATCTTTGAGAAGTGGGACACCTACCGGCACAGAAAAGTTTATATTTGCCAAAATTTACCCTGATGAAGAAAGCCCTGATAACAGGCATAACGGGACAAGACGGCGCCTACCTTGCAGAACTATTGCTGGGCAAAGGCTACGAGGTGCATGGCATAAAGCGGCGCACTTCGCTTATAAATACAGGCCGCATAGATCACCTGTACAAAGACCCGCATGAAAAAAATGTGAAATTCGTGCTTCATTACGGGGATCTTACTGACTCTACCAATATTATCCGCATCATACAGGAAGTGCAGCCCGATGAGATATACAACCTGGGGGCTATGAGCCATGTGCAGGTGAGTTTTGAAGAGCCGGAATATGTAGCCAATACAGACGCCACCGGAACACTGCGCATACTGGAAGCAATACGCATACTAGGGCTGGAAAAGAAAACACGCATCTACCAGGCATCTACATCTGAGCTTTATGGTAAGGTACAGGCTGTGCCGCAAAATGAAACCACTCCGTTTTACCCGCGCTCACCATACGGTGTAGCGAAACTATACGCCTACTGGATCACGGTCAACTACCGCGAGGCATATGGCATGTATGCCTGCAACGGCATCTTATTTAACCATGAAAGCCCGCTGCGTGGAGAGACTTTCGTGACGAGGAAGATAACAAGGGGCATAGCGGAAATAGTGCTTGGCCTGAAGAATAAGCTGTGGCTGGGCAACCTGGGCGCAAAACGCGACTGGGGCCACGCCAAAGATTATGTAGAAGCCATGTGGCTGATGCTGCAGCAGCCGGAGCCGGAAGATTTTGTTATAGCAACAGGTGTTACTACTTCTGTGCGCGATTTTGTGAAGCTTGCTTTTGCACATGCGGGTGTGGAAGTGTCGTTTGAAGGAACAGGAGAAAAAGAGCAGGGTATAGTGAGCAAAGTGATAGACCCAAGTTGCAAAGTAAATGTTGGCGATGTGGTGGTAGAGGTAGATAAGCGTTATTTCCGCCCCACGGAGGTGGACCTGCTGCTGGGCGATGCTTCCAAGGCAAAGGAAAAAATGGGCTGGGTGCCAAAATATACATTAGCCGAACTGGCTAAAGAAATGGTGCTGTCGGATATTGCACATTTCCGGAAAGAAGTGCTGCTCAATGAAAAGGGCTACCGCACCTTAAATCAATATGAATAATGGAATCAGCAGGTAAAATTTTTGTTGCCGGCCATAGGGGCATGGTGGGTGCAGCTATTGTGAGAAAGCTGCAAAGTGAGGGCTATACGAATATCATTACGCGCTCATCAAAAGAGCTGGACCTGAGAGACCAGGCAGCTGTAAATGACTTTTTTGCAAAAGAGCAGCCGGAATATGTGTTTGTAGCCGCTGCAAAAGTAGGCGGTATCCTGGCCAATAATACTTACCGTGCTGAGTTTTTATACGATAATCTGATCATTGAGACCAACCTGATACATGCGGCCTATACTGCTAAAGTAAAAAAAATGCTGTTCCTGGGCAGCTCCTGCATTTACCCCAAAATGGCACCCCAGCCGCTAAAGGAAGAATACCTGCTTACCGGCCTGCTGGAGGAAACCAACGAGCCTTATGCCATAGCTAAAATAGCCGGTATAAAGCTATGCGAGGCATACCGCGACCAATACGGCTGCAATTTTATCTCCGGTATGCCTACCAATCTTTATGGGCAGGGCGATAACTACAACCTGCAAAATTCGCACGTTATTCCTGCATTTCTGCGCAAGTTTCATGAGGCAAAAAAAAGCGGCGCTGCTTTCACGGAAATATGGGGCTCTGGCTCACCGCTGCGGGAGTTCATGTTTGTTGATGATCTCGCTGACGCCTGTTTTTTCCTGATGAAGGAATACAACGATAAGCTGTTTGTGAACATTGGCACTGGCGAGGAAATAACAATAAAAGACCTTGCCTTGTTAGTGAAGGAAGTAGTCGGCTTTGCCGGCGAAATAAAATTTGACGCCACCAAACCAGATGGTACGCCCCGCAAGCTCATGGATAGCTCCCGCCTTCATGCAATGGGCTGGAAACATAGCACTACGCTGCGCGATGGGCTTGCGAAGGCTTATGGGTATTTTAAGCAGGAGAATGAATAGGCAGGAAAGTGATTTTTCGATAAAAATCATCGCATAACGCCTGAACAATAAGGGAAAGCCCCTTTAGGCCCGACCGAATGGATAATTCATCCGGGCGGAGGTTTGGGGTTAATGCTTAAAGTGCCGTAACCCCGTTATCACCATTGCCATATCATGCTCCTTGCAAAACTGTATGCTGTCGTTGTCCCGTACAGATCCGCCGGGTTGTATTACCGCGGTAATACCCGCCTCGTGAGCAACTGTGACACAGTCATTGAACGGGAAAAACGCATCGGAGGCCATTACCGCACCCTTAATGATAAAACCAAATTGCTTCGACTTGTCCAGGGCGTGGCGAAGAGCATCTATACGGCTGGTTTGGCCACAGCCCTTGCCTATGAGCTGCTTGTTTTTTACAATAGCTATCGCGTTCGATTTAAGGTGCTTGCACACAATGTTGGCAAATAGCAGGTCTTCTTTCTCTGCCTCGCTGCTGTTTCTTGCGCCGGCTTCCTTCCATTCGGCAAAGTTCTGAGTGTCCGCGTCCTGCACCAGTATGCCGTTGAGGATGCGCTTGTATTCTTTGGTAGGATAGAATGATTTTTTCTGGAGCAGCAGGTTGCGGTTCTTCTTGCTTTTCAATAATGCCAGTGCATCTTCGTCAAATGACGGCGCAAGAAGTATTTCAAAAAAGAGTTCGTTTATTTTCTGGGCTGCATCAATATCTATTGTTTGATTAGTGATGAGCACACCGCCAAAGGCGCTTTCAGGATCGCATGCAAGTGCGGCCTCCCAGGCGTGGGTTAGGTTGTCGCGCTCGGCAATGCCGCAAACATTAGTATGCTTGATGATAGCGAATGCGGGTTTGGAAAACTCGGAGATGATCTGGCAGGCAGCATCTATATCCACGAGGTTGTTGTAGGACAATTCCTTGCCGTTTAGCTTCTCGAACATTGCATCAAGGTCACCATAGAAGGCAGCAGACTGATGGGGGTTTTCTCCATAGCGAAGCGACTTTTCATTACTGAATGAAAGCTGGAAATGCCCGGTACCAGATATTTGAGAGAAATAGCTGGCTATAGCCACATCATAATGCGCGCACTCTGCAAAAGCTAGTGCCGCAAAATGTTTCCGGTCGTGCAGCGATGTCACACCATTTTGGGTTTCCAGCAATTGCAACAGTTCGCCATACTGATTTCTCGAGGCTACAATACATACGTCATTAAAATTCTTACCGGCAGCGCGTATCAGCGAAACGCCGCCGATGTCTATTTTTTCAATTATAGTTTTTTCGTCTGTGGTCTGCTTTACTGTCTCCTCAAACGGATAAAGATCAACGATCACCAGGTCGAGCAGCGGAATTTCGTATTCTTTTATATGCTGCTGATCCTGCTCAAGTGCGCGGCGGGCCAATATGCCGCCAAATACTTTGGGATGCAAGGTTTTCACCCGGCCGCCAAGAATGGAAGGGTAGCCCGTTACGCTTTCCACCGATGTGCAGGGAATGCCCAGCTGCTCAATGAATGTTTGGGTGCCGCCGGTAGAGTATAATGCTGCGCCCAGGCTATGCAGTTTACGAACGACAGGCTCCAGACCGTCTTTATAGAAGACAGAGATCAGCGCTGATTTTATGGTACAGTTCATTCGGTTTGCTTTATTAAAGTGATGTTTGTACCGGCTATACGGGTACAAGAAAAATATATGGGGCTAATAGCGCAGCCAGGAATTACCACCAGCGGTCCCCCGCATGATAAGCGCCATGCCGTGGAACCCGCCTGTTGGTGCGTACACGTTGCGTGACACAACTGCTTAATTGAGCAAGGAGGAGCAGGACGGCGATTATTTTTATTAGTCTGTATTTCATTTGAAATTTTTTATTGTTGGCTGCGCAAAAAAGAGAGAACTCAATTATATCTCATTCCTAAAGCCATTTTGGCTTTACTTTGAAATGGCAGTTTCATAAAACCATTTAACAGGTTTAAAAGTAATAAAATCTTCTGTTTTACGAATAGAATTTTTCAAAAGGCAATAAGTAAGCACACCGCTATGCGGGCAGCGTCTGTTGCAACGCAAGCCGTTTTAATAGTTTCTTTGGCGCGGCTGAGGGCGTACGGTCTTGTGCGGTTCTACCGTTTTTTTGCAGGTTGCACAGCCTGTGATGTTAAGAGACACAATTAAAAGCAGCACTAACCTGAGCAGATCTCGTTTCATTTTGGGAAGAGTATATAAGTAAAAGTACATTTTCCAAATAAGAAATAGGGCAATAGCCATCCTGTCTGCACGGGCAGAAGAATAAAAACACTGGAAATCAAATTAGTAATTCCGCTGGCGTGGCTGGGGGCGCACCGTTTTTTGGGGTTCCACCACCTTCTTGTGTGTATGACAGCTTGCTATGCTAAATGCCACTACCGCCAGCAGCATTATCCTGAGTATATTATGTTTCATCTGGGAGAAAATGTACGACTAAAGATAATCAATTTTGCGAATCCCAAAAGAAGCGGCAATAAAATATTGCTCCGCGTGTGCAGACCAGTAAAAGAACGAAGCGGCCACTAATCGTTTATATGCCGTGCATGAGGACGAAGCACGGTGTATTGTGGTTGCTTCTTTTGTGTTTTGCAGCTGGCTATCAAAGCCACTGCCAGGAGGACGAGAATGTATGTAGTGCGTTTCATTGGGGGGATAAATTTATAAACTAAAGATATTCACTTCGTCGCTTCAAAGTATATTTATTGGTATATGATTAACCGAGGATTAACGAAAGTGAATTTGCCGGAAGGATGCTTTAATTCAAATATTAGTTTACTCTGCAAACTGTAAAACTATATCCCTGTGGTGTATTGGTGAGCGGGATGCCGAGGAATTTTCTCTTTTCAGCAGTACGCCAGTCGTAGATAATCGTGCATTTGCTTAGGAATTCGTTAGCAAAGGGCAAATACATTTGCTGGATAATAAGGGTATCACCGCTCTTAAAGTGAATGCTGTCGAAAAATTTCACATCATCCACGTCATCAACCAGTGGCCAAAGGTTTACGGTGATATACACGTTCTTGCCATTGTGCACAAAACCATTAATAAGGGGCCTCGCTGCGGCAAAGTCTTTCCGGTCGTTCTTGTAATCTATAAAAAGGATGAATACCCGTAGAAATACTATAGTCCCTGCTACATAAGTAGCAATGGTCAATGTATTAACTGTTGTTTTCAAAAACCCTTTTGGCAGCGATAAAATGCTCAGGAACAAATAAACGGACAACGGCAAAATGAACTGCGTAGCATTATAAACCGTTGGCGACGCATACAGGATGAACCGGGCAATACCATACAATATCATCAGCTGTAGCGCGGATACAAGAATTATAGTAATGACACTATTGCGTTTAAAATGCGCGAAAAGCGATCTTAAATAAAAGAAGGTACACAACAGGAACAATATCAGGAAGCCAAAATTGAGCGGTGCTAAAAGCCAGTAGTGTATAAAGAGTTTTGCACTGCGGTCGATGCGCGTCATGGCAGATGCGGCATGGAGGCGAATGGTGTTTATAGTGTCTGCAAACCCATGTGGAGATGCCGATAAGATGCCATAGAAAACCAAAGCAATAACAGCAAAACGCGCGGCATTCACCCAAATACATCTAAAAACGTCGCTGGTATTTAATAGTTCAAATGTCACAAAGAACAGGAAGCAGAAATAAAAACAGATGAGCTGCGTTGCGAACATTACAGAGAAAATGACGCAGATAAGCAGGTTATACAGCATTGCGTTCATGCCTGCCCGCTTGTTGTAAAGCAGAAATATCATAAACACCAAGAGCACAGTAATGGTCTCCGGGCGGCCAACAGTAGGAATGAGATAGGTAGATACATAAACGACTGAGAACAGTACCATCATTTTCAATGCTGTACCGATCCGTTCGGGTAACACCGAGATCATAGTGCGGCAGTATAAAAACAGGCTGGCAATGCTGAAGAGCGAGCAAATGAAAAAAATTGTTTTTATACCGGGATGCACCCTGCTCAATGAACCCAGCAGCATAGGAAAAAAAGGAACGTAGTAATTGAATTTTATAGCATTGTGAATATCCGTAGCCACTCCTACCACAGAGACATCATAAAGCGGGTTAATGAGCCCTAACCCATGTGAATATAGCAACGCGGTAGGAATAAATACCCTGGAATCAGTACCGGGCGTGGGATATACATTGAGCCCATACAGAATAAGGATAACACACACAACGGCAGTTAAGGAATAAAGCAAAACCTTAAATCTATTCATAACACGTGTTCCTGATAATCCTGCTAAGATATACCGTTTGCCTGTTTAGAAGAAATCATAATCGCGCCTCGATGCATTAAGCCGAATGCCCACATAGAAATAATTAGTGGTAAGCGGGCCATACACGGGGCCGGTGGTAGAATAGTCGTTCTTATAAATACCGTCATTGTTGGCATATTTCCGGTAGGTATCGCCGATATCAATAAACATATTTCTGCGCACCTGGTAAGAGATATTTAGGTTCATCATCTCGCAGTGCGCCCTGGGCCCATTGATCATACTTACTCCATACTGGCTGGGCGCGGAAACATAGGGGTCAAAGATGTTGTTGCCCAGGTTTGCGCCGCCTGTATCCACGCCTTGTATATAGTAAGTGCCTTTAAGGGTGAGGTAAAGATTCTTTGCCGGCTGATACTTTGCTACACCCACAACGCGTATAAAGCCGGAGCCGAGCGGATCTGCCAGCGGCTGATTGTAATTGGTATAGTTGGCAAGGGTATCTTTTGCAGCATAGGTATAGGGGCGCACGGCGTCTATCTCTCCCTGTAGGTCCAGGTTCTTTATGGTGAAGGCATCGAAGTATTTTCCACCAGCCTGTATGCCCCATTTGTTGCCATACCATCCCTTACTGCTGATAAGCTCTTTAGCCCTGAACTCATTGAACATGAGCTGGCCATAAAACTGCAGGTGTTTCGCCACTATGGCTTTTGCACTCATACCAAGTATGGACTTATCACCTTCACCGTTAAAACGGTTTATAGCCGTAGAGAAAATGATCGGGTTGAGATAAGACAGCTCGTAAGTATTGGGCCGGTCAAACACCTCGGCTTCAAAAAAGCCAAGATTCAGCCATTTGGTTGTGTTCCAGGTGAGGTAGTGAATAGTAGAGTATTTATGCGCAATAAGGCCGTCGCCCTGGTTCTTATCATATTGAGGCGTCAGCTCCAGGTACAGGCATTCATAGTTGATATGCCATATGCGTGTCTGCAATTGCAGGAACGGCATATTGGATGAATAGTCGGTAAGAAAAAGGCTGCTGATACCATCGCCCAGGAAATGTTTGCCGGAGCCGAACGAAACATTCACATGGTTTTTAATCGCATCGAAATTAACATAACCGCTGGCTTGCAGATAATCATAACGCCCGGTGGCGCCAGTGGCGATACCGGGAGGTAAAAAGTAATCAGCTCCCGGCACATTCTGGTGCCTGGGGTCTGTGACAGAATTATAAACAAAATAAGGGTATTGCTCCTGGTTATCAACTACAGATGTATAGAAACCGATCTTTTTGGCTATCCAGCCGCGCAGCTCTGCGCCCTGGCTGTTGGTAATGACCTTGTGCGATATGCCCTCTGGCGCAGGGGTATTTTGCTGGTACAGAGCTATTCCACTAAGCACGGGATTTACCACCACAAAAAAGTCCTTAGTTTTCACATAAGCCAGGTCATATTGCTTCGTATAAAAAGTATGGAACCATGAAAGCTTTGAGTTTAAGGCACCATTTTCATTGCGTGCCCACTCACCGCTCTCAGATACCATTTGCTCTATATTGTACCAATCTATCTGTGAAATACTCTTTTTAGTCGGTGTGTCACTGCCCACAGGTGGTACCAGCGATTCAAGAAAATATATTGCGTTTCTGCGCGACTCCGGCTTATCTCCGGTGCAAAGCGTATCAGAAAGCCTGCCGGAGCGCGTCTCCAGCCGGTCCAGCACATGATTATCTTCTGAGCCTATCTGCAAAAAAGTGGTTTGAGCCTGTGAAAGAACAGCAGTAGATAACAGCGCAGCAAGCAGGCAGGCTTTTTTAAGCATAAAGAAGGTTTTTCAGATGCGTTTGGTAGATTTGTGGGAATCAAATTTGTCCCGCTTAAACCGGTACGAATATACCATTATGTTTTCGAAATTAATAAAGAAGGCCACCCTGGTCAACGAAGGAGTAAGCGCTGTAAAAGATGTATTCATAAAGGACGGCTTCATAGAGCGTATCGATGATGACATACAACCCTCCGGCAACTGCCTGGAAATTAATGGCGAGGGCTTGTACCTGCTGCCGGGTGTTATTGATGACCAGGTACACTTCCGTGAGCCGGGGCTAACGCACAAAGCCACCATTGCTACCGAAGCACATGCGGCTATAGCTGGCGGCACCACATCCTTTATGGAAATGCCTAACACCAATCCGCCCGCGCTCACACAGGAACTGCTGGAATCGAAGTATGATATTGCGGCGGCAACTTCGGTTGCCAACTATTCGTTTTTCATGGGTGTGTCTAACAGCAACGCTGATGAAGTGCTGAGGACCAATGGCAGGAAGAAAGACGTTTGCGGCGTAAAGATATTCATGGGCTCCAGCACCGGCGATATGCTGGTGGATAACTACATAACGCTATCGAAGATATTTTCTGAATCTGAGCTGCTGATAGCAACACATTGCGAGAACGAGCACATTATCAACGCGAACAAATTAAAGTACCCCGATGCCGACAACGCCTCATATCACCCAATGATACGGGATGCTGAAGCTTGCTTTGAAAGCTCATTTTCGGCTGTACAACTCGCAAAACAATACAACACCAGGTTGCATATACTGCATATATCCACTGCGAAGGAATTGCAATTGTTTACCAATATGTTTCCGCTGAAAGACAAGCGCATCACATCAGAAGTTTGCGTACACCACCTGCATTTTACGGCAGATGATTATGCACGCCTGGGAAACCTCATCAAGTGCAACCCTGCTATAAAAGCGCCGGAAAACAAAGCTGCTTTGTGGGAAGCGCTGCTGGATGACCGCCTGGATATTATAGCTACCGATCATGCACCGCATACCTGGGAGGAAAAACAGCAGCCTTATCAGAAAGCGCCGGCCGGTGTGCCGCTGGTGCAGCATTCGTTGCTGCTGATGCTGCAATACGTGAAAGAGGGCCGTATCTCCATAGAAAAGGTGGTAGAGAAAATGTGTCATGCCCCGGCGCAATGTTTCCAGATAGATAAGCGCGGCTACATCCGCGAAGGCTACCATGCCGACCTGGTGCTGGTGGACATGAACGAAACCACGAAAGTGACCAAAGAAAATATTCTGTACAAATGCGGCTGGTCGCCATTTGAGGGACATACGTTCCCGGCTGCTGTGCGATACACCTTCATCAATGGGCAGATAGCATATAACGATGGTAAGGTGAATGATGCGGTGAGGGGGCAAAGGTTAATGTTTGAACGGTAAAAATGCAAAACGATAAAACCACGCTCCGGGATCTGTCCATATTCACCTCTGACGGGAGCGGGGATGTATTTGCATTAGTAGACCACACTACCACACATGCGGGCAGGGACATGCTGCGTAAGCACATCCAGCATCCGCCGGACAGTTATGAAAAGCTAAAAGAAGTACAGGAAGCCATAAAATTCTGGGCAGCCAATGTGGAATTGTGGCCCAAAATGATCCTGAACGGTACATTGGTGATGCTGGATAAGTTTTTCGAATCGGCAGATAACCTTTCAACGCCGCCTACCGGCATCACATTACTGCTCAATTCCTATTTTCAGAAGCTGCTGCACAAGCAGGAATATTTTTATACCCGATTTTCGCTCTCCCATTTGGCTGATTTTCTGAATGGCTGCGCCCAGCTTGCTAACATCGCAGACCGGACCGACGTACCAGCCCTTTTAAAACGGGAGCTGGAAACTATAAAGGAGGAATTAAAGCACCGGCTCACCGCCCCGATCGCCGCCATCACCAAGGAAACAAAATATGCGGACCTGATGCAGCTTGATTACAGGGCACGTCGTGAGCTAAAGCATACCGTACACCGGCTTATAGATAGCTACTCGAGACTGGATGCGTGGCGGTCTATGGCCATAGCGACGAATGTACATGGCTGGATTTTCCCCGAACTGTTGCCAGCCAGCCCTGTTTGTCTGGAGACCGCAGGGCTCAGCCATCCTTTGCTGAAGCAGCCGGTTAGCTATGACATAGCCTTTGAGCAAGACCGGAATTTTCTTTTACTTACAGGCGCTAATATGTCGGGCAAGACAACCTTTATGCGGGCGCTTGGGGTAGGCGCTTTGCTGGCACATGTGGGTATGGGTGTTCCTGCGCGTGCTATGCGCGTCAGTTTTTTGCAGGGCATTATCACCAATATGCAGGTAGAGGACAACATACTGCGTGGAGAAAGCTATTTCTTTGCCGAAGTGCAGCGTATGAAGCAGACCGCCGAAAAACTGCTGAAGCGCGAGCCCCACCTGGTGCTGATGGATGAATTGTTTAAAGGCACCAATGTGCATGATGCCTATGAGTGTACGCGGGCGGTAATGGACGGACTGCTGCACCATCCCAACCACCTGATGATCATATCCACGCATCTATACGAGGTAGCGCAGCAATTCAAAGCAGACAATGTGCGCAATAAGGAGATACTTTTTTATTACTTTGTCACCACTATGAGCACGGAGGGAGAATATAAATTTACTTACGAACTGAAAAGTGGTATATCTGATGACCGGATAGGGTATAGGATCTTGCAGAAAGAAGGTGTTATTGACCTATTGAACCGCAATGCGGGATAAAAAGCGATTGTTAATTCAAAATTTTATATAGTGGCGCTTACAAAAAAAACAAAAGGTGTATTGGTAATTATTCTGTTCATGGCCATTCTGTTGCTGCCATTTTGTTATGCATTTCTGCGTGACAGGCTCGGAGGACATACGGAGATGAAGCAAGAGCAGACCCCCGCTGCGCCGGTAAACAGATAGCATTTGTGCCTTTACCTAAGCTTATCGACCGCCCCCGCAAACTTCATTATATCCTCTTCCTTAGTATCCCAGGCACACATCAGCCTTACTTCGTGGGTATTCTCTTTCCATACATAAAATGGGTAATGCTCTTGCAGCGGCTCATACCAGGTACGGGGTATTTCGGCAAATACAGCATTGGCCTGTACTGGTTTTGTGATCTTCACCTGCCTGTTGGGCGTTAAAGATTTGCACAAAAGCTCAGCCATTTTATTGGCATGTGTGGCATGTTTTCTCCAGAGTTCGTCCTGGAGCATTGCTTCAAATTGGGCTGCGATAAACCGCGTTTTTGATGCCAGCTGCATGATCTGCTTATGCTTGCAGGCTATGTGCTTCGACAGTTCTTTGTTGAAAACAACCACCGCTTCGCCAAACATCATCCCCGCCTTAGTACCACCCAGGGAGAGAATATCTATGCCGGCAGCCGTACTTATATCTTTTAACCCGCAGCCTAGTGATGCGGCTGCATTAAAAAAGCGGGAACCGTCCATATGCAGGTATAGTCCATGTTCTTTTGTAAGTTTTGAGATCTCTTTTATTTCATCTGGCTTGTAAACCGTGCCATATTCTGTGGCCTGGGTAATGGAGAGCATAGCAGTCTGCGCATAATGCACATCGCCCTTTCTTATCAGCCGCTCATTTATGGTTTCTATATCCAGCTTTCCCTTGTCATTGGCGCGGAGCGGGAAGAACCTGCATCCGGTAAATGTTTCGGGGGCAGAAGACTCATCATTATATATGTGCGAAGTGTCTGAGCATAGAACCGCATTGTATGACTGTGTCGCGCTGCTGATACTGAGCACATTAGCCCCTGTGCCATTAAAAACAAAATAGACATCTACATCCGCATCAAACACCTCTTTGAATAATGCAACACTGCGACTGGTAACCTCATCGGCACCGTAGGAGCGTACGTGGGCTTTATTTACTTTTTGCAGGGCATCCATCACTTCCGGCAGTACCCCGGCATAATTATCACTGGCAAAGCTCTTCATGAGAAATAGATTTTGCTTTAAAAGTAGCGGTTTTCCTAACTTTAGACAACAAATGATTCAGATGAAACGCATATCGCTGCTTTTATTTGCGCTTATTCTTTCAGTAAGTGCCTTTGCCCAGCGCACCATACAGTTGCGGAATCTTTGGATCAGGCCACAGGTACATGTGCTATTCCAGGGGTATAGTATTTCATTCACTATAAAGGATATTGACAAAGCGCTGCAATTACTGGCAGAAACCGGCGATACCACCTATGGCACTTCGTGTGGGCTGGACACGGCAGGTGATTATGTGGTAGAGTTATTTCCGGGGCTGAAAATGGAATACCACATGCCCCTGCAGGTATTGATGCAAAAGGCTGTAGGTGCGTTTTTGATTTCAGCAGGTCACGCCTACATAGAAAACCCGAGACGCAAGATAGTGAGGGCTGTTGTTTCCAACATCCAGCCGCTTTCGCCAGGTGTGGATGACGCCTATATCATATTTACCGACCCGAATAATGATAATATGATCTTCACGGGTATGATGGCTGCAGATATGTACCACAAAGACCTGGGGATAGATTAAGGAACGCTGACACTCATTTTTTCTCAGCTCGTATCTCCATGAACACCGACACGGCATCATCAAGCCCATCTTCTTTGTTGCCCAGGCCATACGCCAGCCTGCTGATGTCGAAACCGCCTCTGAAAACATAGCTTGCCCCCATAGGTGTACCTATAAATTGAATATTCACGGGTTTTGTGATGTCCTTTATGGTAAGAGTGCCGTGTATAATATATACAATACTGCCGGCCCGGTCTTGCGTCACGCTGGTAGATTTCAGATGTATCACCGGGTACCTGGCTGTATTGAAAAACAACTCGTTTTTCAAATTATTGTTCCACTCTGTCATTCCGGTGTTAAAGACCGCTGTTCCTATGGTTATATCAAAAGCTGCCGTACTCAGGTTCTTAGGGTCAAAAGCGATCTTTCCTTTCACCCCTCCTAAAGAACACTTTACCACCTGCTCAGCTTTGTGGTTGGTAAACTTCAGCTCCATCTTCGAGCCTTTTGCCGTGACCGCGTAATGTTGTGCAGCTACTTTGGTAAAAAAGCAAGTCAATATCAGCGTAATGGCTGCCAGGAGATTTTTAGAGATATGGCCCATAAATCTGCAAAATTAAAAAGGGTTTTACGTCCGCAATAATATGTAAATATCAATATTTACATTATCTTTATGTCAGACAAAACCGAACCCAATGTACAGAATATTATTAACGATCGTCTGCTGTACCAGTATAATGATCTCGCAACCTACCATAGCCCAGGTTGGCTGGAAATGGGCAAGGGAGAACCAATTTTCAAATTCTGCAACCAATCCTTTTGAGGACTCATGGCTGGAAGCTATTGGCCAGGATGGCTACGTTTATACTGCCGTTACCACGGGAAGCCAATCTTCTGTCTCTCTCGCGGGAACGATAACGCAATGCGGTTCCATTTCAGTCACAGATTCTGCGAATTATGCGCAGTTGCTGGTCTCAAAAATAGACTCAAACGGTAATTATATATGGGTGGACGGAACCCAGAATACCAACGTAAGCAGTATAGGTATTACCACTGACAACGCCGGTAATGTATATGTACTGGCAATGTATGATGGTGACTCATGTACAATAGGTGGGGTGACCGTAAATAATCCAACTTTGAGCTCAGGGCTGGAGAGTATGTATTTTATGATCAAATGCGACGCCTCTGGAAGTGTGTTATGGGCTAAGAATATTGCCCCCACCCAGGCATCAGGTATTGGGGATGTAAAGTTTAATGCCGGTACTATCAGCGCTGACGGGGCAGGCAGCGTTTATGTATCAGGCATATTTTCTGACGCAAGCATTACCATCGGGAGCATTACTATACCCAACACATCGAGCGGCTATTCGATTTTCGTAGCAAAGTACGATGCGCTTGGCAACCCAATATGGGCTAAAGGCTATGGTACTGCCGTAGGGTCAAGTACTAATTTTAATGGTTTATGTGCCGCCGTCTCTCAAAGCGGCGACCTCTATTTGGCTGGGAGTTACAAAAATACATCTATCACGTTTGGAACCATAGTTCTCACCAGCGCTACAACTTATGGCTTTTTTCTTACCCGCTTCGACTCCTCGGGCGACACAAGGTGGGCAAAGAGTATAGACAGAAACATAGCTGACGGATTAGGTGGCATTACAATAGATCCAAAACAGAACCTGTACATAACTGGTAATTTTTCAGCCGCAACTATCGTTTTTGGAAGCCATACTCTTACTAACGCCAGTGCAGGCACAACGGACATATTTATCTCAAAGTACGATTCATCTGGAAATGCGCTCTGGGCAAAGTCGGCTGGCGGCAATGGTGTTGACCAGGGACATTCCGTGGCGGTTGACGAAAAAGGAACTGTATTCGTAACCGGCAATATGGGTGGCGGATTCTATGATCCGGGCTACCAGATGGCTTTTGGAATTGATACGTTTACAGAAACAGTCGGCATTATGGGCGAAGACCCCCTGTTTATAGCTAAATATGATAGCAGTGGTAACTTCATAAATGTGATGACTATACATGGCGGCGGCGATGACCTGAGCGGTATTATTGTTGATAACCTGGGCAGCTTTTACTTGTGCGGAGACTGGTATGGGGGAACACAGGTATTTGGTACAGATACATTGACGCCCACAGGCATGGAAGAGCAGTCATTTATTGCGAGATACCGGTACGATACCTCTGCTTTCGCGGCTCTTCATTTACCATCTGTTACCGCCGTTGCGGAGCAAATAAGTCTTTTCCCTAACCCGGCTACGGCACAATTAACTATAACAGCCCCGGATAACATAACCTCGATAGCCATCACTAACCTGCTGGGGCAATGCGTATTTACCTGCCAATATGATAACAGGCAAGTAAAGATCAATGTTGCAAGCCTGGCGCCAGGCACCTACCTTGTACGTATAAATGGCGCTGAAGTAAGAAAATTCGTCAGGCAATAACTGATGTCTACGTCATACCCTAAATACTAACTGAAGATAGTTTCCAGCGCCTGTTTACTTAATACAATTCCCTCCTATCTTTGCCGCCATGATGAACGAAAAATTTGAGCTGTTAAAGACAATAATAACGGGCCGCCGCTCGGTAGGCTGGGCCAAAATGAATGGTAAAATAATACCGGATGAGACCGTGAACGAGCTGTTATCGCTGGCGCACTGGGCCCCAACGCATGGTCGTACAGAGCCATGGAAATTCTTTGTTTATGGTGGTGAAGCCCTGAAACAGTTTGGCAAGGCCCACGGCGAGGTTTACTGGAACCATACAGCCGAGGACAAACGCCAGGAGGCTACACGTGAAAAATTAGAACATAATGTGGATCTGGCATCTCACCTGGTGATAGCCGTGATGAAACGTGGCGAAAATGTAAAGATCCCACAAGTAGAAGAAGTGGCGGCGGCATCTGCAGCTGTACAAAACATTTTGCTGGGTGCAACCGCTCTCGGCATAGCATCGTTCTGGAGCTCTGGTGGCATGACCCATACCCATGCCCTGAAAGAGCATTTGCACCTTGAGGCCGATGATATTATAATGGGGCTAATATTTCTGGGCTATACCGACGAACCAGCTAAAGAAGGTGTACGCAATAGTGTGATAAGTGAAAAAGTAAAATGGTTATGATTTTACATGTTATGGGTGTATCTTTCCGCTTTAAAACAGATGTATGAAAAAAATCGGTTTACTGGTGATCACACTTTTTGTGGTGGCTTGTGTTGTTGTTATTTCCTGCGATAAAGCTGTAAAAATTCCTGTTTCCTATACAGTGGTAAGCAACCATGCGAGCGTGGTCAATGATGTTTTTATCCCCGACAGCGGCCAGTTTGATATGCAGGTACTGGTGAAATTTATGAGTGGTTATGCCGAAGACAATGTGACTTTGAAAATAAGCGGCTTGCCTGCGGATATCAGCGTAACCCCTGATTCTTTCAGTGCAGTGCCCACTTATGTGGAAGACTTTGTATTCAGCACCAACCATGCTGCCCATAACACTTACCGCGTAACAATAACGGGATATGCACCCGGTGAAGCGCCGCAAACCTACAGCTTTAACCTTACGGTGATACCTGCTGATTGTGCAACCTCCTTACTGGGCAGCCTTAGCGGGCACAATGCCTGCGCGGTATCCGGAAGTACATCTTATACTTCTACAGGCGTGGCTTCGGGAACTGCTAATACGCTCATTGTAAAAAACTTTGCTGGCTATGGTACTGCAACAAATGCTACGGTTGTACTGAATTGTGATAATGATTCGCTGAGCATCCCTAACCAAAACATCGGAAACGGTACGCAGTTGAGTGGATATGGCACATTTACTGCCACGGGCATGACGATCTACTTCCGTGCGACAAGTACACCTACCGGTCCGGCTGATAATTGCACTGTAACCTACTCGAAATAGTGAAAATTGTATTTTCTTAGGAATTTGTATTTATGGAATTAGGAATTGGGATTATTTCCAATAACTTATATTAAATTCAATCCAAATTCCCAATGTCATAGTGAGCGTAGTAGAACTACCCAATTCCAAACATCATAAAAAACTAAAGAAAATGTCCAGTCCTTCATTTTATGCGCGGCTGCAAACGGAATTGCAGGAGATAAAAAACGCAGGCTTATACAAGCAGGAACGAATCATAGAATCTGAACAAGGCGCTGAGATAACGGTAAACGGGAATAAAGTGCTCAATTTTTGCGCCAATAACTACCTTGGCCTCTCATCTCATCCCAAGGTGATAGAAGCGGCTCACCGCACTGTGGACCAGCGTGGATATGGCATGAGCTCCGTGCGGTTCATATGCGGTACGCAGGATATACATAAGGAACTGGAAGAAAAGCTCTCAAAATTTCTGGGTACAGAAGACACAATACTTTATGTGGCTTGTTTTGATGCCAACGGCGGTGTATTTGAGCCGCTGCTAGGCGAGAATGATGCCATTATATCTGATGAACTGAACCATGCCTCGATCATTGATGGTGTAAGGCTTTGCAAGTCGCACAGGGGACGGTACAAGCACAATGACATGGCCGACCTGGAAGCGCAGCTGCAGGCTAATATGGATGCCCGCACCCGTATCATTGTTACCGATTCTGTATTCTCTATGGACGGCACCATAGCCCAGCTGGACAAAATATGTGACCTAGCCGATAAGTATGATGCACTGGTAATGATAGATGAAAGCCATTCTTCCGGTTTCATGGGGGCCACTGGTCGTGGTGTGCATGAATTGTGTGGTGTCATGGGCCGTATAGATATTATCACAGGTACTATGGGCAAGGCCCTTGGCGGTGCATCCGGTGGATTTACCAGCGGCAAAAAAGAGATCGTGGATATGTTGCGCCAGCGTAGCCGACCTTATTTATTTTCCAATTCCCTTGCACCTTCTATAGTTGGCGCTACAATAGCTGTGCTGGATATGCTCAGCGAAACAACCCAGTTGCGCGACAAACTCGAAGACAACACACTCTACTTCCGCAAACGCATGACAGAAGCGGGTTTTGACATAAAGCCAGGCACCCACCCCATATGCCCGCTGATGCTGTATGATGCAGTAGTGGCGCAGAAATTTGCCGCCCGTATGCTTGAAGAAGGCATATATGTGGTCGGCTTCTTCTTCCCCGTTGTGCCCAAAGGCCAGGCGCGCATTAGAGTGCAGATATCCGCCGGCCACGAGCGCCACCACCTCGATAAAGCGATCGAGTCGTTTATTAAAGTAGGTAGGGAGTTGGGGGTGGTGAAAAATTAGTAAAGAATGATTGGACATAAAAAAGCCTTATTGTGCGAGCAATAAGGCGTTTTTATGTGCTCTTATTAATATTGAATTACAAAAGGCATCGTCGTAATACCACTGTCCGAGCGGATGCGCAAGAAATAGGTGCCGTTCGAAAGGATTCGGTTCAATACCAACTCTTTACTTATTTTTCCGTTTTGGGACAAAGCTTTATCACTATATACAATTTGACCGATAAGGTCGGTTATTTCAATCCTTACTTCTGCATTTTCAGAAGAGGTGCAGGTGATAGTAAACACTCCGTTGTTAGGGTTTGGCGATATTGCTACATTCTTAATGTTTTGTAGCGTGGCTACAACGAGAGGCGATGGGGGTGTTACCAATAATTTTGCGATACCTGAGGTATCAGAGAGACACGTACCAGACAAGGGGATGCACCTGTAAAGGTATCCAGACAAGGTAGTATCTGCAGGAGAAACTGTCAATGTTGCTGTATAAACACCAGAATATGGAGAAACGTTCGCCAAATTAACAAAGCCAGAACCGGTGTCCACTTGCCATTGATATGTGCCTGTGGGAGCTGTATCGTGTATTGTAAAGATCGCACTGCCTCCAGAAGTAACGGTATCGTCTGCTGGCTGGCTGGTTGGCAAATGCGCTACAGATTGATAAAGCGCAGCTATTTCACATGCGGTTAAAGCACGTCTCCATATAGCCAATTCATCAATAGCACCATAAAAGAACTGCCATGTACCTCCATCTACGGCCCCAATATAATTATACATTGTGGATGTCGGATAGGTTTCAAGTCCCGGCAAAACTGCGGAATTTTTAAGCATGCCATCGATATATACAGCCATGACCCCGCTGATCGAATCGTACGTGCCTGTCAGCATGTGATAATTAGTATCAAGGGTTGTTAGCGATGCCCCGACTTCCAACGATGTTGTGCCGGGATCCACGTCTCTCCTGATCCGGACTTCGGAACCATTAAAATACAGCATATGCGGGTCATGGGCAGAGGTTGCGTCCCCCCTCCAGTATATCTGTTCCTGGCCTGCCAGAAAATAATTCCGAGATTTTACCCATGCAGATATCGTGAGACTAGCCGTAATATCTACGGTTCTGTCTTTGAGAAGTGTGCCAGGAGGAACGTATATGTAGTCACTGGTGCCATTAAAGAAAAATGCTGTATTGGGTTGTCCGTAACGGCCAGAAGTCATTGCAGTGCCATGAACAACACCGTCATGTCCGTTCCCTGTACTATCAATAGCGTTTCCCGTGAATGGGAACCATGCAGTAAGGCCCCCAAGAGGTAAATACGAGGGTAACTGAGCGAAGGAAGTAAGAGTTGCTAACGGTAGGAGCAACATCAAAATGAGTAAACGCTTTTTCATTATTAAAATTGGTTAGAGGTTCAATTAGGTATAACGAGCGAATTTACAAATAAAACGGTATAATAATATTATATTTTGGCCGCCCATTCCCGATCGCATAGAAAAAGGCCATTTGAGAAGTCGGATAGCGGCATGGCGGGAATATCTTTACAAACTAACCAGGAAGACGAACCTTTATTGGCGATCAATTGCTATTTTTATCCTTTTCTAATTCGATATCACCTATGCTGAATGCACTAAAACGAAAACTGCTAAAAACGTTCTCGAAAGTTTACGATCCGCTTGTCTCACTAAATATCGGTAATCAAACAATAAAGATTCCGCTATCGCATGATCTGCGCGACATTCTTAAGCTATATCCCGAATACAATTTTAATTTGTCCCGGATAGTTAAATATGTAAATGAGCAGGTGTCGGACGTTAAAGTGATAGACATTGGTGCAAATATCGGAGATACAGTTGCTTTCATAAAAAACTATAGCGATGTGCCTATCCTGTGTATTGACGGTGATGAAAAGTACATGAAGCTATTGAGCGAAAATACGGCACAGTTCAAGAATGTATATTCGTGCAAAACATTAGTAGGTGCGGAAACAAAGGAAGTAAATCTGAAACTCAAATCAGAGAAAGGCACTGCTTATGTTGAAGAAGGAGGAAAGGCGGTACAAATGAGATCGCTGGAGAACATATTGCTGGACTTCCCGGAATTCAAAAGCAGCAAGATAATCAAGTCGGATACGGACGGTTTCGATACGATCATTTTGAGATCTTGCGTTAATTATCTTAAAAGCGTTAAGCCAATACTGTTTTTCGAGTTCGATCCGCACCTGATCAAAAAAAATAACGACGATGCCTTTGATTTTATTAAATTCCTTGAAGAAAGTGGCTACCATTACTTCATATTTTATGTAAACATTGGTGATTATCTTGTTTCCTGCACCTCAGAACAAAAAGAACTGCTTTCTCAATTGATCAATTATTTTTCAGGAAGGAAATTAGATATATTCGCAGACGTTTGCGCGTTTACGACGGAAGACAAACAGATTTTTGAAAATATTGTAGAGAAAGAGGTAAGTCATTTCCGCCAGGTAAGAAATTATTGATCCATCATGAGAGTTTTTTATGATCACCAGGCTTTTTCTTTGCAGGATTACGGAGGGGTTTCCCGTATTTTTTCTGAATTGGTAACTGGTATCAATAAGCGGGGCAGCGATGCCCATCTTTCTCTTTTGTATTCAAACAATACGCATCTAAAAGAAAATAACATTGCTCCGCACACACTGTTCGGCGATTCTTTCTTTCTAAAAAAGCGAAAAATAGTATATGCTGTTAACCAGGTTTATAATATCCTGGATATCCGAAGAAATGAATTTGACGTTTACCATCCTACTTATTATAGCCCTGATTTGATAAAATATGTGAAGGACAAACCTATCGTTGTGACCTTCCACGATATGATCCATGAAAGGCTTAACGGCACGTTTGATGAATTACAAAAAGACCATAAGCTGATCGCGCAAAAAAGAAATATCGTAAAAAAAGCAACACATATAATTGCCGTATCCGAGAATACAAAAAAAGATGTAGTTGAAATTTACGGGATTGATCCGGGGAAAATTAAGGTTATCTACTTGGGTAGTTCCTTTCAATCTCCGGCAATCAATGATCATAACATCAGCCAAAGACCATACTTATTATATGTTGGTAACAGGGGCCTGTACAAAAATTTTTTACCATTCCTGAAAGCGATCGCGCCACTGCTACTAAAAAACAACGTTTCTTTTATTTGTGCTGGTGGAAAAGAATTTACCAAAAACGAGGGTGATGCGATCGCTGCGCTCGGGGTTCGGAATTTGGTGCAACAGGAACCGGCTAATGACAAAAAATTGGCACAGTTGTACAGCAATGCCCTTGCTTTTGTTTTTCCGTCATTGTACGAGGGCTTCGGCATACCGGTTTTAGAAGCCTTCGCATGCAACTGCCCCTGCCTGTTAAGTAATACATCTTCATTACCCGAAGTTGCCCAAAATGCTGCTTCCTATATGGATCCGCATGATGCTGAATCGATGTACAATGCGGTAGAGACTATTTTAAATGACAGTTTGTTCAGAAATGAACTGGCGGACAGAGGGAAAATTAGGTTAAAACATTTCTCCTGGGACAAACATGTAGATGAAACACTCGATCTTTATACTCAATTATTGAAATAACCAATGCCCACCCGCATATCCATCATAACCATTTGCTTCAACAATCTTGAAGACCTGAAGGCTACCTGTGC